>CAXUHC010000135.1:0-362 GCA_964250705.1 uncultured Chthoniobacterales bacterium
CGGGCGTGTCACGGAGGTACGCCGCGCGGATACGCACGCGGAGATCCCTACCGACCACGTCATTCTTTTCGCCTTTTTCGATTCGACCCAATGGCTGTTTTCAGTTCAATGGTAGCAGCCGTGTTGGGCGACCACCATGAGCGTGGTCACTCCCCGGCGGCCCAGGTAAGTGAGCAATTCGTGGAGCTGGGCGGTCAGAAAATGCTCGTCGGGCATTGCGTGAAGATAACCGTTGAGGCTGTCGATGACCACTACCCGCGCGCCGTCGCGTTCCACGCTCTGGCGCACCATGGCGGCGAACTCGCCGGGAGAGAGTTCCGCGGGGTCCACTTGCTGCACGCGGACCTGCCCAGCTTTCAGCC
>CAXUHC010000135.1:372-12190 GCA_964250705.1 uncultured Chthoniobacterales bacterium
ACTGACCCGGACCTGTCCACCCAGGAGGCCTTCGTTCAATTCGATCCCCAGCGCGGCGGTCCGCGCTTCCAGGGTAGCGATGCTCTCGTCGAAGGCGAAGATCGCGGCGTGCTCACCCCGTTGGGCTGCGGCCACGGCGTACTGGACGGCAAGCGTGGACTTACCCGTACCGGCGGGTCCCATCAACAGGGTGCTCGTGCCGCGGTCCGGGCCCCCGCCGAGCAAGGCGTCTAGTGCGGTCACGCCGCTTTCGATGCGTTCGCGAAGGTAATTTACGCCGTGCTCCGCGGCGATCAGACGAGGGTAAACCGCGACCCCGCCCGGCTCGATGGAGAAATCATGGTAACCGCCCCGGTAGCCGGTCGCCCGGAATTTTACCACCCGCAGGCGACGGCGGGCGGCACCGTATACGGGGGCGAGTTGCTCCAGCTTGATGACACCGTGGGCGATGCTCTGGAGCTGGAGATCGGTGGTCTCCGAGGTGAGGTCGTCGAGCAGCAGGACAGTGGATTTTCGCCCGGTGAAGAATTGCTTGAGCGCGAGGATCTGGCGGCGATAGCGCAACGAGCTTTGCGCCAAGAGCCGCAGTTCTGAGAGGGAATCGATGACAACCCGGGCCGGGTTGATGCGCGCGACCGCGTCGAGCACCTTGCGCACGGTTTCCGTCAGCTCCACCTCGGCAGGATGATACATGGTGACTTCCTGTTCGCCGTCGAGCTCATGCTCGTTCGCGACGAGTTCGAGGACGTCGATTCCTTCGAGCGACCAGCCGTGCGACGCCGCTCCTGCGACGAGTTCCTCCCGGCTTTCGGAAAGGGTGATGTATAAACAATGTTCTCCGAGCCGGACGCCTTCCAGGAGGTATTTGATGGAAATCGTGGTCTTGCCTGCGCCAGGAGTCCCTTCGAGCAGGTAGAGCCGGTGGGGGATCAACCCTCCGTTGAGAATGTCATCCAAGCCGGGCACACCGGTCCGGCAGCGGGGAAGTTCAGGGGTGGGCATGGCGTTGGAAAACAGGCGACGGCGCTAGCATAAAGTGATCAGCCAGCCACTTCCGTATAACGGAAGCAAGTCTTCTCGTGGTCGTTGACGAGGCCTACTGCCTGCATGAAAGCGTAGCAGATGGTTGTCCCAACGAATTTGAACCCTCGCCGCCGCAAATCTTTGCTCATGGCGTCCGACTGCTTGGTACGGGTCAGCCTCTCGGTGGTGCGCCAACGATTGATCACGGGTTGACCGTCCACGAAGTTCCAGATGTATTTGTCGAAGGTATGGAATTCTGTTTGCACCTGGAGAAAAGCCCGGGCGTTGCCGATGGCTGCCGCGATTTTCGCCCGGTTGCGAACGATCCCGGCATCGAGCAGCAGCGCGGCCTGCTTCGCGTCGTTGTACGCGGCGACCAACGCCGGCTCGAACCCGTCGAATGTCCGGTGATAGTTATCCCGCTTTTTGAGGATGGTTTCCCAGTTCAGGCCCGCCTGTGCGCCTTCGAGGATCAGGAATTCAAACAGCACACGGTCGGCATGTTGGGGAACACCCCATTCACAATCGTGATACACGATGTTGATCGGACTATTTGCCCAGATACACCGGAGATGCTTATCGGCGTTCAAGCCGGGCCTCCACGTGAATCGGATCACTATCCGCGCTGACAATCTGGGTTTCGCCGAGGCGGGTTGGGACCAGCGAGCCCAAGAAACGCTTGCTGACCTTGAGCTTGCCCTTTTTGTTACGGTTCTCTTCCTTTACCACGACGCGGGTGACCATTTCGTACACCCCGGGCTGCCGGGTCCGGTTAAGGCGTACGAGGAACTCCGTTGTCACGGGCTGATTTTCCACGGGTCGCCTTGAGGCAGCTTTCACTTTTCCTTCGCTGCCGAGCGCCACCGGGACCGCCACTGACGAGATCGGCCCGTGGTCGGCCGTCCGGGTGGTCGAAATGTGAACAACATAAGCCCTCGAACCGCGCGCGGGGTCTGCGGTGCGCCCGGCGCAACCTGTCAAGATCAGTGCGCCTAACCATAATCCGCTCACACCACGCCGACAGCGAGAGAAGGCGAGGGTAGGGACGTAGCGCATGGACTCTCCCCACGTTGAGCCATGCCGTGCCGTGTTTCAACTGCCGGTTCGGCCCGGAAAACAAAAACTCAGAGGTCCTGGCCGTAGGCCAGAAACTGGCGGTATTCCCGCAGGATGGCGTCGAGCGCGGCCACGGCACCCGCCGTCTGCCGCGCAAACGGCGCACCTTGCGGGGTCTCGAAGATGATTTCGAAGGGCAGCGGATTCAATTCCGCCGGGTTGCTCAACACACCTTCGTAACATTGCGAGATCAGGCCGTCGCGCGCGGGAAAACCGTCGATGATCTCGCCGGTCGCCAGCGGCAGGGATTTCGCCGCCGCCGCCAAGGCGGGTTTGGCGAGCGCCTCGGTCAACGTGGCCCCTCGTACGTAGGCGTAAGCTCCTTCGCACGTGTCATCGCTGTGCAACGCGACCAATCCCGCAAAGTGCAAGTTCTCAAGTTCGGATTCCAACAAACGGACCTCGGGCTGCTCGCTGCCGCGCCAGAATTCGCGATTCAGATCGAGCCCCGAGCGGGATTGTCGCGTGCCATCCTCGTAACCGCTCGGATTGCACACCGGGTAGACGTAAAGTTCATAACCTTGCGCCAGCGAAGGATCGTCTTCGAGACCACGGAGAAAATCGCGGAGCGCAAACGCGCCCTCGGGTTCGTCGCCGTGGATGGCGGCGAAAAGCCCGAGCCGGATCGAATCGTGCCCGGCGGGAGGTCCCTGAAAGATGAACCGGGGCAACTGGTAACGGCTGGCTCCGTGCCGGAAGTCACCGATAGGCGAGTAGCTCAGGCGGCGGGTTGCAGCCCGTCCGGCGCGCTCGATCAACGGGGCGAGTAATTTGGAGTAGGAATTTTCCACTTCGACGGAACCTGAATGTCGATTCGCTCGCAGACTTTGACAACCTCGCCCATTGCGGCGAGCGATACCCACTCCATGACTATCCGTCTCCTTCGCTTCGCCGCGCTCATCATCTCCCTCTTGTTGGTCGGTGGAAAGTCGCAGGCCGACGAGGGCATGTGGCTTTTTAATGCGCCTCCTGCCGCCCAGCTCAAGGCAAAATACGGCTTCGAGGCGACGGCTCCCTGGCTGGAGCATCTGCAAAAGGCGAGCGTCCGCTTCAATAGCGGCGGCAGCGGATCATTCGTCTCGGCGGACGGGTTGATCATCACGAACCACCACGTCGGTGCAGACGCTCTCCAGAAGTTTGGCGACGAGCAGCACAATTATCTGCGTGACGGTTTCTACGCCGCCGCACGCGCTGAGGAAAAACCGTGTCTCGACTTGGAACTTAATGTCCTCATGAGCATTGATGACGTAACCGCGCGCGTGCAGGCGGCGGTCAAGCCCGAGATGAGCGCCAGCGACGCGCTTGCCGCCCGCCGCGCGGTCAGCGCCGACATCGAAAAGGAGTCGCAGGAAAAAACGGGCCTCCGCTCCGACGTGGTGACCCTCTACCAAGGCGGCGAATATCATCTCTATCGTTTCAAACGTTATACCGACGTGCGGCTCGTCTTCGCGCCCGAGCAGGGCATCGCGTTCTACGGCGGCGACCCGGATAACTTCGAGTACCCCCGCTTCGATCTTGATATCTGCATCTTCCGCGCCTACGAAAACGGCCAGCCCGCGCACCCCGAGCACCATCTGAGCTGGAGCGCGAACGGCGCTGCCGAGCACGAACTGATATTCGTCAGCGGTCATCCCGGTTCGACCAGTCGCGGGAAGACGCTTGCCGCTCTCACCGATGCCCGAGACCTCTTCGTGCCCACCGGCCTCACCCGGCTCTACCGCCGGGAAACGCTTTTGCAAAACTACAGCAGACGCGGTTTTGAAAATGCCCGCCGCGCGCGGGAAGATCTGTTCGGCATCCAAAATGGCCGCAAGGCGAGTGACGGACGGCTCGGTGGTCTGCTCGACCCGGAATTTTTCGGCAAACTGGTCAGCAACGAGAATGCCCTGCATGGCAAGATGGAAGGAGCCCACATGGCCGGCGCAATCGCCGCTTACGACAAGATCGCGGACGCCGAGAAGGCAATCAGGAACGTAAGCAGCATCTTCAGTTATTATGAACGAAGCGCTGCCTTCAACAGCCGTCTGTTCCGTATTGCGCGCACGGTGCTACGGGCGGGCGAGGAGCGGCCCAAGCCCAACGGCATCCGGTTGCCCGAATTCCGCGAATCCAGCCGGCCTTCGCTCGAACTGCGGCTTTTCTCGGAGGAGCCGATTTACGACGACCTGGAGGAACTGACTCTGGCGGACTCACTCACGGAATTCGCCGTGCAGTTTGGTGCTGGCAATCCGAACGTGCAACGGGTGCTCGCCGGAAAAAGCCCTCGTGATCGGGCGGTGGAACTCGTCACCGGCACGAAACTGCGGGACGTGGCGGTCCGCAAAAGCCTTTACGAAGGTGGAACGGCCGCATTGAAAGGTTTCAACGATCCGATGCTGGACCTTGCCCGGCTTGTCGATCCCATGGCGCGTGCTTTCCGCAAAGAATACGAAGAACAGGACGAAATTCAGCAGCAAGGCTACGCGGAAATCGCGAAGGCGCGTTTTGCTCTGGAAGGCGCAAGCACTTATCCTGACGCGACGTTCACGTTGCGCCTGGCTTACGGCACCATCGAAGGCTATCAGGAAGCGGGCAAGACCGTTCCTCCCTTCACGGATTTTGCCGGTCTCTACCGCCGCTCCGCCGAGCATGATAACCAGGTGCCATTCGATGTGCCCAGGCGCTGGCTCGAACGGAGGGGAGAGTTGAAACCGAACACGCCCTTCAACTTCGTCTCGAACGCCGACATCATCGGTGGCAACTCCGGCAGTCCGGTGGTCAACCGGGCGGGGGAGTTCGTCGGGATCATCTTCGACGGCAATCTCCAATCTCTGCCGCTGGACTACGCGTACACGGAAAAGGAGGCGCGGGCGGTCTCGGTGGACTCGCGTGCCATCCTCCAGGCGTTGGAGCAAGTGTACCAGACCAACGCGCTCGTGAAGGAACTGTCTGGCAAGTAGACCACTTGCTGGACAGGAAAACCTAGCCGATCCGGTAGACGATGCGGGCTTTACCCGTATCGTACGGCGACATTTGCATCTTGACGCGATCACCGGCGGTCAGGCGGATGAAACGCTTGCGCATTTTGCCCGAGATGTGCGCGAGCACGAGTTGGGTATTCGGCAATTCGACGCGGAACATGGTGCCCGGGAGCACATCGACGATGCGCCCTTCGATCTCGATGTTTTTTTCTGAAGTTCTGTTCTGGATGGCCATAAGACAAAAACACCCCGTCGCTTCGAAGAGCGGCAGGGCGCTTTTATGAGGAAGTAGGTAGAGGTTCTGGCTGATTCGACGGGACTGACTGGCATCACGACAGGACCGACCGCTGCCGGAATGACTGTTTGCTCCTTCGCGGCGGGCCGAAACCCGGAGGGTCTCCCATGCCCATAGCTGCGAATGGAACGGATTCAAGGCGTCTTGCGAGGCGCTAATCCGTTGAACAAACTCACCATCAACGTGCTGCTTTTCTCCCGTGATCTGCGATGGAAAGCTTCGCCTATAAACAGGAGAAAGCAACCGCGATTCGATGCCCGGAATAACAAAAACTTCCGCAGAGGCGGAAGCGATTGACGGAGAGCGGTTGCAGGGGCCGGATTTGAACCTTCGACCTATAGGTCAGGAGTCTTATTTAGCTTACACCTAAAACGAAACTCTCCCACCCTTGAGTGACATGCTCCTACCAGCCGAGGCAGGCGATGTGCTGAAGTTGGATGAGCTTTGGAGCTTCGTGGGCTCGAAGGCCAACCCGCGTCGGGTCTGGATCCCGCTCTGCCGCCAGACCCGCCGGATCGTCGCCTTCTGCGTGGGGAATCGTTCCGCCGAGAGCGTCCGGGCATTGCGTGAGCACATCCCGCCCGACCGAACGCTGGAATAACACCCTGCGTCAGCGTTTGGGCCGCTTCGCACGCCGCGCGCGCTCCCTTTCCAAAGGCGAGCGCATGCATGAAATCGCCTTGCGCCTGTTCGTTTTGCCAAGAATTTGTCAGGAGAAATCCCAACGCAGACAATGCGCCATTCCTTAACTGGAAAGTGGTTGCGGGGGTAGGATTTGAACCTACGACCTTCAGGTTATGAGCCTGACGAGCTACCAGGCTGCTCCACCCCGCGATTTGATAATGATAGTGTGCACGCCTTCACCGGGGTGTGCAACAACTTTTTCTGATTTTCGTTTGGCGGGGCAGGGGACCGCTCCTAACTTGGGAGCTCTATGAAAATCGTCGTCGCGTATTCCGGCGGGTTGGATACTTCCGTCCTGCTCACTTGGCTCAAAGAGACCTACGGAGCGGAGATCGTCGCCTTCTGCGCGGACGTCGGGCAGCAGGAAGAACTCGACGGTTTGGAGGCCAAGGCACTCGCCACCGGCGCGAGTGTTTGCCAGATCGACGACCTGCGCGAGGAGTTCGCCCGCGATTTCATCTTTCCGATGATCCAGGCCGGGGCAATCTATGAGGGACAATATTACCTCGGTACGAGCATCGCCCGCCCTCTCATCGCCAAGCGCATGGTGGAAATTGCGCGTGTTCACGGTGCGAACGCCGTCGCCCACGGCGCCACGGGCAAGGGCAATGACCAGGTGCGTTTCGAGTTGACCGCCGCCGCGCTCGCTCCAGAGATCGAGGTGATTGCCCCCTGGCGGCAGGAACGCTTCCGCAAACAATTTCCCGGGCGCGCCGAGATGATCACCTTCGCCGAGCAGCACCGGATCCCCGTCGCCGCCAGCGCGAAGAAGTCGTACTCGATGGATCGCAATCTCCTGCACATCTCCTTCGAGAGCGGCATCCTCGAAGACCCGTGGTTCGACGCCAGCGCGCCCGAATCCCGCGACATGTACAAGTTGAGCGTCTCTCCCGAAGATGCCCCGGACCAATCGGAGGTCGTCACCTTGCGTTTCGAGGCGGGCAACTGCGTCGGCATCGACGATGGCAAGGCCTTGACGCCGCTTCAAGTCATGCAAACGCTCAATCAGCTTGGCGGCAAACACGGGGTAGGCCGGGTGGACATGGTCGAAAATCGCTTTGTCGGTATGAAGAGTCGCGGCGTCTACGAAACCCCGGGTGGCGCGATCCTGCACTTTGCCCATCGGCAGATGGAATCGCTCACGATGGACCGTGAGGTCATGCACTTGCGCGACTCGCTGATCCCGAAATACAGCACGCTGGTTTACAACGGCTTCTGGTTCGCGCCGGAACGCGAGGCGATCCAAGCGCTCGTGACCGAAAGCCAGCGCAACGTCACCGGCGAGGTGCGGGTCAAGCTTTATAAGGGGAACGTGATCGCCGCCGGGCGCCGCAGCCCGGTCAGCCTTTACAACCCCCACATTGCTACCATGGAAGCCGATCCAACGCAGGCTTACAACCAGTCGGATGCCACCGGCTTCATCGCGCTCAACGCGCTGCGCCTGAAAGTCGGCGCACGGGTCCACGCCACCGCCGAATAAGAAAGCCGCGACGGCGACTCGTTCCAACGGTAGGGACACCTCTCCGGGGTGCTCCCCAATGCTTTTCGATCAGGCTGCTTGCCTCAATACGTCGGCGTCGTCGGGTCGATTTCCTGTGCCCAGCGGTCAATGCCGCCAGCCATGCTGCGCGCATTCGTATAGCCCATCTGGCGCAGCATTTCCGCCGCCCGCAGCGAACGCATCCCGTGATGGCAGTACAACAAAATCTGCACCGATTTGTCGGGCAACTTTCCCGCAGCCTCGCCCGGCAACACGGGAAGCGAAATCAGTTCCGCCCTCGGCAGCCGACAAAACGCAAACTCATCGGGATCGCGCACGTCGATCAACCGCAGGTCAGCCCCTTCCGCCGCCAGCAAACGCTGGGTCTCCTGAACGCTGATTTCGATGGGTGGTAAATCCGGCATGACAGACAGCGCGGCGACGTTTATTCGGTGATCGTCACCGGGGTGCCCATGGGCGTATTGTAGAAGAAATTCTCGGCCATAAAGCCGGGCATGCGGATGCACCCGTGACTGGCCGGGACGCCGGGGAGATACCCGGTATGCAGACCCACCCCATTGGACACGCGCAGGAAAAACGGCATCGACGATCCGAGAAATACCGTGCCGGGCGGGCGCGGGTCCTTGCCATTTTCCACGTTGGCCTTGACCACGGTGGTCGCGCTCTTTGCATCCACGTAATCGCCGTAAAGGCTGGAACGATGATCCTTGTCTTTCTGGAGCACTTTGAAGTTGCCGGTCGGGGTGTTGAAACCTTCACGCCCGGTCGAGACCTGCGACACTCCAACCAGTTGGTCGCCTTTGTAGAAATAGGCCCGTTGCTCAGCCAACTTGATGTCGATGTGCGGGTTCCCGGGCACGCCGTCGCCGTCCCAATACGACACCGAATCCTCCGAAGAAGCGTGCTGATTGTAGGCCTGGCTGACTCCGTGTTCGTTCACCGTTCCCGTGATATAATCAGTGCGGTTCTGCGCAAACCGCGGGTCATCGTCGCCGCAGGCCGCCATCGCGCAGGCAACCAAAACGAGTCCGGCCGAGCGTAAAGAATTCTTCGTCATCATAGAGCTTGTGTCATTGCGCAAAATCGGTGCTACTAATACAATCCCGTTGCCCCTCGTCAACCTTTCATTCGTGAGAATTATCCAATTTGCAGTCGTGAGACTGTAGCCTCTTTGCTGTCATGCCGACGTACGACTACCTCTGCACCAAGTGTGAACAGACCTTCGAAATCGTTCAGTCGATGAAGGACCCGCACCTCGAAATCTGCCCGGAATCGAAGTGCCGGATGGAAACTTGGGGGCAGGGATGCGTCAAACGTCAAATGGGCACCGGGGCGGGGCTGATCTTCAAAGGCTCGGGTTTCTACATTACGGATTACCGCAGCGAGAACTACAAGGAGGGAGCCAAGAAGGATGCCCCGGCTTCGACTCCCGCGGGTTCGGAAGCTGCAAAACCGGCTGCCAGCACTCCTGCACCGGCTGCCCCGCCGAAGGTCGAGCCGGCAAAAACTCCCGACGCCCCCGCCAAAACCGGCACCACCACCTAGCTTTTTTCGTTTTTCGGCGGATTGGAACCTGCTACAAGGATTGCTTCGCCACTCTGTTGACCGCCCGTTTTCTCTCGCCATGTCCACGACGATGCTTCTTTGCAAGCAGTGCAATTTCGAGAACGAGCCGGAACGGGTGTACTGCCACAACTGCGGGGCAAAGCTCGACCGCAGCCTCCTGCCGCCGGAGGCCACCAAGCGCGAGGACCCGGTGGTGGTCCAGCAGCGGGTCCGCAAGCTCATCCGACCGCGGGGAGCTTCTCCTTGGGTCAAGATTAAAAATTTCGTCGCCAGCGTCCTCTCGGGTGCGCTGCTGGCGGCCATCGTCGTCATCGCGCGGGCACCCGACGGGGTGCCGGACATCAGCAAGGAAGCGGTGATGGACGCGCCGCCGATCACGGACGACATGGAAGGCGCGCAGCAGCAGACCGGAGCGCATTCGCTCAGGTACACTGAGGATCAGGTCAACGCGTTCCTCCTGGCGTCGGTCAAGAGCAAGGACGCCAACGCCTCGGTGAAGTTCGAGCGTTGTTACGTGCACTTCGACGAGGGCCTTTGCCGCATCACCACCCAGGAATCCATCCTCGGGAAATCACTCTACGCCACGACCGTGCGCAACGTCAGCATCCAGAATGGCGCCCTCGTCAGCCAGCCCGTGGGGGGCAGTTTCGGTAGGCTGATGGTCCCCGGCAAAGGGATGCAACGCCTGGAGACCCTTTTCGCGCCGTTGTGGAAAGTGCTCGACCACAACCGCAAGCTCGTCTCGCAGATGCAATCGATCACCTTTCACAAGGGCTCGGTCGAAATGGTGACCAGGGCGACGCCCGTGGCTGCCCCTTGATCCGGCGGCAGGCGAGAAATTTTTGCGGCCTGTCCCATGTTTACCGTTCCGAGGGTGTGCTGGCAATCACGCGTGACGCGAATGTGCCTGTGGCTGGCGCTGTTAATTTCCGGCGCGGGCAGGCTCGAAGCGCGTGCGTTCGACAGCCTGCCCCGGAGCTACAGCCGGTCGCGCCAGTTTGTCGTTTACGCCAAGGATAGCGCGGTGCGCAACGCCGTCGGCACCCTGGGCGACGACGCCAAGGCCGAACTCGTCCGCGCGCTCGGCCTGCGCGACGACTGGAAACTGCCCATCGTGGTGGACCTGCGCGTGCCGGAACCCGGCCTGCCTGACGCCCACCCACCGGTCCGATTGACTCTCGCGCAGACCGGTCTCGGCTTGAAAGTCGAGTTGGACCTCCTGCTCGGCGAGGCGGGCAAGGGCACTCGCATCCGCGACGAACTCGTGCGCGCAATCCTGTTGGAAATGGCGTACCGCGACCACCGCGAACTCATGGCCGGGGTGGGATACACGTTGCCGCCGCCGTGGTTGGTGGAGGGTTTTTCGGCCTACGTCGAAAACGCGGAAAACGGGGTGTCGGCCAGCATGTTCGCGGCACTGCTGCCCGCGAGCCAGACGCTATCGATCTCGGATTTTCTAACCCGCGACCCCGCGAAAATGGATTCCACTTCCCACGCCGTCTACCGGGCTTACGCTTACAATCTGGTCAACCTGCTGGTGAGTGACATGGAGGGCGGCCGGGCCGGGATGGCGGCTTACATTCATGACCTGCCGACGCTGCCCGCCGACGAAGCCCGCAGCGCCGGGGTGCTCAGCCAGCATTTTCCGCAGTTGGCGGGCAGTCCCGACAGCCTCGAAAAATGGTGGACGCTGGGGCTGGCGCGGCTGGCGGCGGCGGATCGTTACCAGGCGTTCTCGGTGCGGGAGACCGACGATCACCTGGAACAACTGTTGTCATTTTCAGGGCCGGTCGACCGCAAAAAAATGACGTCTCGAACTTACCGGCTATCGGACTTCGAGAAATTCACTTCCTTGAAACAAAACGCACAGATCCTGAAGGCAACCCGCGAGGGTCTGATGGTGCTCACGGGGCGGGCCAATCCGCTCAGCCGCCCGATCATCATCGGTTACCAGGAGATTGTCGCCGACTTGGTGCGGAATCGAACCAAAGGGGTGGCCGAGCGGATGGAAGAGTTGACCACGGCTCGCCAGGCGGTGCTCAAACGCCGGGAGTCGATCTCGGACTATATGAATTGGTTCGAGGCGACGCAGATGACGGATCAGAGCGGCGCGTTCGAGGATTATTTCCGAACTGCTCGGCAGGCGGAGCATCCGCAGGCGGTCCACCGACCGGATTCGATCTCCGCGTATCTGGACGAGCTGGACATGGAATTCAAATAATCCCTCAGTGCCGTGGCGAGGCAGCACGCTGCTGGTTGGCCTGTTTGTGTAATTGCGCCTTCAGACCGTTGAACGTCGGGTCGTGGATGCGGGCCAGATATTCGGTGGCGTCCTCGGGCCTGCCGAGTCGGAGACTGATGCGGGCGAGGTGGCTGTTCGGAAAATCGGTCTGCTCACCGCTCAGGCTGCGGACGGTCTCCCACGCCGCCAGCGCCTGCGTCCAGTCGGGCGCGGAAAACACGTAAAAAGTCTCGGCGTAGGCCCGGGCGAGTCGCAGGTCACCGGGCGCGAGTTCCGCCGCACGCCGGAAATGGCCGAGCGCCGCCGTGAGCGCCGACTGGTCATCGCCGAGTCCTGGCACCGGCGGCGACAGCAGATCGCGGCGGAACAGGTAGATGACGTTCGCCAGATCGAAATGGTAAGCGGCTACGTCCGGCTGGGCATCCACCGCC
>CAXUHC010000136.1:0-7608 GCA_964250705.1 uncultured Chthoniobacterales bacterium
TGTTTATTCACCAGTACAACCAGCAACCAATCATTTAACTAATACCCACTACCCAGGCGACAAGACACATTTTTCTTTATGAGCATTGATGGTACGTGGATCATCTTGTTGCTTATCGCGGGTATTCTGCCTGCCGCGTTCCGGTTTCGACCCTGGGTCAGGGTGGTATGCACCGTGTTCCTGTTTTGCAGTCTTTTCTGGGCGATGCTCGGGCTTTACGCCGCGAAGGGAATTTTGTTCGCGCGCCTTGAGGCGCAAGACAATAAAATGGAAGATGTTCCTCTGAAGCCTCTGACCTACTTCGATGGCTGCTACGCGATGCAGGATATTACGATGTCACGCCTACCCATCATTTTCTTTGGTTCTGTTGGCCTTGCTATCTTGGCGTTCTCGCCGATACGCCTAGACGCCTCCACGTCGCCTAACAACGCGCTTCAGCGAACAGGCACCGGCGGTCAGGCCGACTCCGAGTTCGAGCCTTGACTTCACCGGTGCCTGTCGCTGAGCTTGTGCCGTTAGGCCACACTCGCCCCATATGCTATCAGATGCCCAACTCCGTGAATTGATCTCCACAGGTGAGAATTCTACCGTCGAGTTCAAAAGCAGGATTACACGTCTAGATGTGCTCGCAAAGCTCATTGCGGGTTTCGCCAACGCAGAAGGAGGGCATATCCTTGTCGGGATCGATGAACACAGTGGAGTTGTCGGCATCAGTTCCCAAGAGATGATGCGCCTCTATGACGCTGCCAATCAGCAGCTCAGAGATGCTTCATCATCGTCCATGTATTTTCACCCGCTCGATGGCCGCGAGGTTGCTGTTATTCGTGTTACCAGAGCTGGTCGTGTAGTCTCCACACGTGACGGCGTTTACGTCCGGCGCGGTACGTCTACAGCCGCCATGCCACTTGATGAATTGCGTGCACGTTTCGAGCCGCAGGCCCGCGATCCGTAGATTGACCAGATACTTGAAATCGTTACGGAGTTGAGCCGAAGCAACGTGGATCTCCGGTCGGAGGTCATTAGTGCCAACTCATGGAAATCAAAAATCAAAGATTACTTTATCGGCGGGGTCATCGGCGCGCTCATCAGTGCTGGTGTGGCCCTTCTCCTAAAGTGACCGTGTGGCCTAACAACGCGCTCCAGCGAACAGAGGCTGGCCGTCGGGCTTCCTCCGAGTTCCACGCTTGACCTGGCCAGCCTCTGTTCGCTGATCTTGAGTCCGTCAGGCCCCAGAACATGTCTACTTCTTCGTTAATTATCGGCGTGCTGGGCATCTTCTTTTCTGCCCTGCAGATCAGTCGTGCGGACCTTGGCGAAACCCGCGGGCAAATCATTGCGCGCTATGGTCGACCTTATTCTGAGTCCAAAGATACCTTGAGGTTTACGGCCAAAGGCGTGCCGGGTCTTGTGGTGCTGGACGCTGGCGGTAAATGTGTTGAAGAGTGCTACGACTTTTCCGAGGCTCCCGGCCAAAAGCGTGTCATGGAGCTTTTGTTGCGGAACTCCCAGGGTCTGCCCTGGCGGGCCGTAAAACTCGACTCCTCGGATGTCACCGCCACCGATGTTGGTTGGCGTTACCGGCAAACCGAAACGGGCTGGCGTGCTTCTTACACGGAGAACCACAGGCTCCACGATTCCATCTACTATAGCTTGACGATTGTTCAGCAATCCAAGGCTGGGGACTTGTGACCTTCCTTCCATGCTCCACAAAGCCTAATCGCCCCGGCGGCGGCTGAGCTTCCGGCGTCAAGCACTTACGTCCACCCGCCGGATGCTCCGCTCCGCCAAGTCGATCCGTTACGGGCTTTTTCTGGTTTCTTGGCTGCCCGTGTATGTACTGGCAGCCGCTGTGTTCATTGAGTTAATGTTTGAGCAGTTCAGGCTTGCCGATTCCCTCAAAAGGAGTGCGTGCCGCTTCGCCGATCAAACGGGTCAGACGTTCAAAAAGCGCCGAATTGGCTGTCGCCCAAGCAGTGAATTGCGCGAAGGCTTCCTGGTGGAAATGCAACTGCCTCACCGGAACAACGGTTGGTAAGGCATGCCCACGTTGCGGCCTGCCTCCACGTCCGCGACTGCGGCGGGCAACCTTTCATGGTTGGCTGGCGAACGCAAAAGATAGTCCGTTTCATCCGCTCCCGCCGACGGCGATCTCGATTTCCTTGTGCGGAAAAGCGGCTTTCAGGCTCTCCAGAAAGCTCGCGTCGAGTTCGTCCGCGTTGAGACGACGGATGGCGAACATAAGGCGAGATTGGTGTCGGCGCGCGGCCAGGACAAGGCTGCCGGGCAAAATCCCCGCGCAACACTCCTTGCCAAATCCCCCCGCCCTCCGTACATAGTCCCATCATGGCCAGCCCGACCGCCGCTCCTTCGCCCGCCGCCCCCAAAAAACCGAAACCGGCCACGCCGACCACCGTTGTCACCGGCGGCGCGGGCTTTCTCGGTTCCCACCTCACCGAGCGTTTGCTCAAGGAGGGCCACAAGGTCATCGGCGTCGACAACCTCATCACCGGCTCGACCAAAAACATCGAGCACCTCGCGGGCAACGAAAACTACCGCTTCATCCGCGCCAACGTTTCGGAATACATCTTCATCCCGGGCGACGTGGATTACGTCTTCCACTTCGCCTCGCCCGCCAGCCCGATTGACTACCTCGAACTGCCCATCCCGACCCTGAAAGTCGGCGCGCTGGGCACCCACAACGCCCTCGGACTCGCCAAGGACAAGGGCGCAACCTTCCTGCTCGCCTCCACCAGCGAGTGCTACGGCGACCCGCTCGTCCACCCCCAGAAGGAAGACTACTGGGGCAACGTCAACCCCATCGGCCCGCGCGGCGTGTACGACGAGGCCAAGCGTTTCGCCGAGGCCATGACGATGGCCTACCACCGCTACCACGGCGTCGACACCAAGATCGTCCGCATCTTCAACACCTACGGCCCCCGGATGCGTCTGCGCGACGGTCGCGTGGTCCCCGCGTTCATCGGCCAGGCGCTCACCAACCAGCCGCTCACGATCTTCGGCGACGGGATGCAAACGCGCAGCTTCTGCTACGTAAGCGATTTGATCGACGGCATTTACAAGCTCAGCCAGAGCGACTTCCACGAGCCGGTCAACATCGGCAACCCGCGCGAAATGACGATCAAGGAATTCGGCGAGGAGATCATCCGCATCACCGGCACCCCCTCGCAACTGGAGTATAAACCCTTGCCCGTGGACGATCCCAAGGTGCGCCAGCCCGACATTACCCGCGCCCGTACGATCCTGGGCTGGGAGCCCAAAGTGGATTTTGACGAGGGCATCCGCCAGACCATCGAATATTTCCGGGGCCAGATTGCATGATTTCGGCGTGGGCACGGATGGAAATTCCCGTTGTAGCCACGGCGCTCTGTCGCCGTGTTCCGCAGGTATCGCACTCTCCCGGCAGCCACGGCGACAGTGCGCCGTGACTACAGCAAAAAACCATTGCCAAACCGTCCCATCGCGTGATTTTCCATCGACAACCTCGACGGAAGAAGTAAACAGTAATTAAGGTGTCAGTGCGGAGCCGGTCGGGGCCGGGCTTCAGTGGTCCGCCTGTGCCGCTCCCCGCAGATTCCGACCGTCCCCTTCCTCCCATGAAAAAGTCGCTCTTTGCCGCCCTCCTCCTCACCGGCCTGTGCCTCGTCAGCACCGCTCCCTTGCACGCCCAGGCTGTTGGCGGTGCGGCGTTGTTGCTGGGCACCGGCGGCCCGCCCCCCGGCCCCGGCTCTTTTGCTATCACGAGCATCACCCCGCTCGCGCCGAAAACCCCGGAATACAACACCCAGGCCAACGATTCCCAGAACAAGCGTTACACACTGGGCACCTGGTTGCAGATCGACGTGGAGTTCTCCGCTGCCGTCCGGGCGCCGGAACTGACTTTCCATTACAACGTGCTCATCGGCGGCGCGCTGCTCGTAGGCGACCAGACCCTGGTCGACGTGAACCCGGGCCGGAACCTTTTCACCACGGTGTTCGTCTCCCCGCGCACGATTGCCACCCTGCTGCGCGGCGCGCCGTTCACGTCGAATTCCGTCCAGAACGTCGAGGTGCAGATCGTCCGCCCGGGCGTTGCCCAGCCGCTGACCCGCAAGCTTCTCAACGCGGCTCCGGCGATTTCTCCGACGTTGCAGCAGGTGCCCGGTTTCGTGCTCAACAAGGCCCAGACCCCCTTTGCGCCGCTGTGGTACGATCACTACGAAGCGATCAAAGATCCACCTAGCGGACGCTAGAGAGAAGGATGAAGACCGAAGGATGAAGAACAAGGCAGAGAAAAAATCTTCCCTGCCGTTTCCTGACTCCGGACTTTCTGCTTGCTGATTTCCGTCCTCCACCTTCATCCTTCCGCCTCCATCCTTTCTTCTCCCTCCCCTCATGGCCGTTCCTCCCCGTATCACCACCCTGAACCTCGGCACGCAGACCATCGGGCTCGCCGAATTCCAGCGCACCGAAAACGGCGGCGTCATGCTCAACGCCTTCCGGTTGACCGAGATTCATAGCGACCCCAGCGCCGAGGCCGCCCGGCTGCCGCAGACCCGCCTCGCGGTCGCGGAAATGCGCGATCAGCTCAAGCTCAAGCCCGGCGTGATCAATTACGCCATCAGCGGGCAGAACATGTTCACCCGCTTCGTCAAGCTGCCGCCGGTGGCCGAGGACAAGGTGGAAAGCATCATCGGTTTCGAGGCGCAGCAGAACGTGCCCTTCCCGATTGAGGAGGTCGTCTGGGACTACCAGCTCGTCAGCAGCGGCAGCCCCGACGATCCGGTGGAAGTCGTGCTCGTCGCCATCAAGAGCGACCTGCTCGAAGACATCAATACCGCCACCGAGAGCAGTGGCTTCCGCACGCAGATCGTCGACGCCGCGCCGATGGCGCTCTACAACGCGTTTCGCTATAACTATAGCGACCTCGCCGGTTGCTCGCTGCTGGTCGATCTCGGCGCGCGCACAACCAACCTCATTTTCATCGAGCCGTCCAAGGTGTTTTCCCGCTCGATCCCCATCGGCGGCAACACGATCACGAGCAATCTCGCCAAGGAGTTCGCCGAGAGCTTCGCTGCGGCGGAGGACCGGAAAAAGACGAAGGGCTTCGTCTCGCTGGGCGGCGCGTACGCCGACAACCCGGACCCCGATGTTGCCAAGGAAGCGAAGATCATCCGCAACACGATGACCCGCCTCCACGCGGAAATCAGCCGGTCGATCAACTTCTACCGCGCGCAGCAGGGCGGCACCGCCCCGCAGCGCATCTTCCTGTGCGGCGGCACGGCGAACCTGCCGTACCTGCGCGAGTTTTTCAGCGAGAAATTCCAGCTTCCCATCGAGTTCTTCAACCCGCTGCGCAACATCGCGGTGACGCCCGGCGTCAACGTGGAGGACGTGGTCAAGAACGCGCACCAGTTGGGCGAACTCGTCGGGCTGAGCCTGCGCTCGGTGAGCACTTGCCCGATGGAGTTGAACCTGCGCCCGGCGACGGTGGTCAACGCGCACCGCATCGCTGCCCGCCGGCCCTACCTCATCGCCGCGGGCGTGTGCGTGCTGCTGACGCTCGCCGGTTGGTGGCTGTATTTCCAACGCGCCGCCAGCATCCAGGAGAGCGTGCTTGGCAAGGTCAACGAAGAGGTGACGGCCAAGTCGAATTTCGAGCGCCGCTTCCAGTCGATTGCCAGCGACATGAAGGGGATCACGGCGACCTCCGCGCCGCTGAGCCAGCTCGTGAATGACCGGCAGTTCTGGACGCGCGTCATCAGCGAACTCAACGCCCGCCTGCCGGAGAAGTACGTCTGGATCACCCTCCTCGAACCCACCAGCGGCGGCAAGCCCGTGGTGCTAGGCGACCCCGCCAAGCCGCTGGGCAGCGGGCCGAACTCCGCCAGCACACCCCCCCCGGGCCCGGTCCGGCCCGGTGCGCCCGTGCCGCAGGGACCGGCCATCGACGGTCTGCACATCAAGGGGCTCTACCTGCACAACGACCGCCACGATCAGGTCGCGTCCGATTTCGCGGCCAATCTCGGCAAGTCCTCCTTCTTCAAGCCGGACATCAAGATCAGCCGTGCCCCGGAAAACGACAAGGACTGGGCGTTTGACTACGAACTGCAACTGACCCTCGCCGAACCGCATCCTCTCCAGTAATCAGAAAGGATGAAGGATGAAGGATGAAGGATGAAGGCAGACACATGAGTGCTGTTTCCTCCATTTTTCCGCCTCCCTCCTTCCCCTTTTTCCCCACCTTCATCCTTCATCCTTCATCCTTTCCCCCTATGAATTGGGCGCGCAATAATCGATTCCTCGCTGGCTTCCTGGTCGTCATGCTCCTGGGCGTGGGCGGCCTCGGCTTCCTGCTTTACACTGCCTTGGGCCGTTACAGCAGCGTCGACGAACAATACAAAACGCAGGTCACGGAACTCAAGCGTTTGCAGGCGCTCCAGCCGTATCCCGACCAGGCCAACCAGGCCAAGTACGAGGACCTCCGCAAAAATTACTCGGTGGCCGTGCACGACCTCCAGGCTGACCTCGCCAGCTACGAACCTGCCCCGGAAACCCCGCCGCCGACGCCGCTGGAATTCCAGGACCGGCTGCGCAAGGCCGTCGAGGATACCACCGCCGCCGCGCAACACGCCGGAGTCGAGATTTCCACCAAGGACAAGTTTTACCTCGGGTTCGAGCAATACAGCAGCACGCCGCCGGACGCCGCCGCCACCCCGCTCCTTTCCTACGAACTCAACGCGATCAATGATCTCGTGGGCATCCTGCTCCAGAACAAACGCGCCGAGACGCTGACTTCCATCAAGCGCGGTCCGGTGCCCGGTGAGACCGGTTCGACGGCTGCCGCCCCTGCCCCGGCGGGTCCCGGCAAGCCCGCTGCCGCTACGGCGGCACCGCTCGTGGTCAAGTACCCCTTGGAGATTGCTTTCTCCGCGACACCGAACGCGTTCCGCGAGGTTCTCGACACGATCACGACTTCCAAGCGGCTGTTCGTCGTGCGGGCCGTGCAGGTCAAGAACCAGGTGCCCACGGGACCGCTCCGCGCCGTGCCGGAAGCGCCGGGGGCCGTCCCGGTTGCTGCCGCCGGAGATCCGAATAATCCCAACAACACCCAGCCGCTGCCCGAAAAGACGGCGCCTGCGTTGCGCTACGTGGTCGGCCAGGAAAAGCTCGACGTGATCCTACGCATCGAGTTGGCCAAGGTTGCGCCGCCTGCCGCCGTCGCGCCCGTGCGTTGAAAGCTTTCCGTTTCGTTGCTCCCCCCTCCACCCTACTCCCTCTAATTCCTATGACCTGGGTCAAACAGAACTACGACCGTTTTCTCCTCGCGGTGCTTGCGGCAACTTTGCTTCTCTGCGCCGGATTGCTTTTCAACAACGCCCGCAATTACAATCAGGTTTTCGCGAGCTTGCAAGAACAGGTGCCGCGCAGCAGCAAATTCCCCGTCGTCAACCAAGAGGATGTCGCCAAGCAGCAAGCGGCACTCAAAAGCCCGGACGTCTGGAACCCGCGCATGGTCGATGGTCATCGCCTGCCGGTGTTCGTCTCGGTGCCCTACATCACCGACGGTACGCAGCTCGTCGATCCGCTGAGCACCAAGGATAATACCCCGCT
>CAXUHC010000136.1:7618-12080 GCA_964250705.1 uncultured Chthoniobacterales bacterium
TCGACCACAATCAGGATCTCCTCTCCCCCGACGTGCTCACGCAGGACAGCGACGGCGACGGTTTCACCACACTCGACGAATTCCTCGGCAACACCGATCCGCAGGACAAAAACGCGCATCCGCCTTACTACACGAAGCTGGTGCTGAACTCGTTCAAGCGCATTCCGTTCCGCTTGCGCTTCGACGCCAAAAATGGCGAGACGATACAGATCAACATCATCGATGTGCAGGATGCGCCGACATGGTTTGGAAAAGTCGGCGGCGTCATTACCTTGACGAAACCGAATTACAAGGTCGTCAAATTCGAGCAGAAATCCATCAAGGATAGCGGCATGACGAAGGATGTTTCCGAGGTGACTGTCCAAAACATGGAGACAAACGAGACTATCGTGTTGCCGAAGGCGCAAGAGGTCGATTCACCGACGACGTATGCCGTGCTGAACTACGTCTGGACCGGCAAACCGTTCGCCGTGAAGAAAAACCAGGAGTTCACGCTCAAGCCCGAGGATAATGTGAAGTACAAGGTTCTAGATTTGAACGATACGGAAGTGCACATCCTCAAGGAAGACGACAAGAAGGACTTGACCATCAAGATGGCAGGGAAGTGACCGGCGTAGCGGCATCGTGAAAAGGTAGGGAGGACTGTCCTCAGTCCTTCCCTGACTCCTTTGTCCGATGAAACCCCAATGGTTCGCACAGCCTCTTTTCCGGAGCTTCAGGCCGCGTGAGAATGTCCACGCGGGAACCGGGCGGACACTCCCACGTCATCCCGATCATCGCCCGAGGCTCCGCGAACCACCACGCGCTATCGGACGAAAGATTCAGGGAAGGACTGTGGACAGTCCTCCCTACCTTATTTCGGAGTCCGCAGCCCCGCGAGCAGCAGTTCCAGGTTGCTCTTGGTGGCCTCGATGTTCTCCTTCAGCAACTCCATGCCTTCCAATGAAGGCAGCGCCGCCAGTTGTTTGCGGATCAACTGCACCCGCTCCAACTCGTCCGGGTGGTAGAGGAGTTCCTCGCGCCGCGTGCCGCTCTTGACGATGTGGATCGCCGGGAAAATCCGCTTTTCCACGAGTTCGCGGTCGAGATGGATTTCCATGTTGCCCGTGCCCTTGAACTCCTCGAAAATGACCTCGTCCGCCCGGCTGCCCGTGTCGACCAGCGCCGTGGCGAGGATCGTCAGGCTGCCCCCTTCCTCGGTGTTGCGCGCGCTGGAAAAGAACTTCTTCGGCTTGATCAGCGCCTTGGAATCCAGGCCACCGCTCATCGTGCGGCCCTTCGACGGCTGGAGCGCGTTGTAGCCGCGCGAAAGCCGCGTGATCGAGTCCAGCAGGATCACCACGTGCCGCCCGACCTCCACCAGCCGCCGGGCGTGCTCGCTGACCATTTCGGCTACCTGGCTGTGCCGCGTGGACGGCTCGTCGAAGGTCGAACTGAAAATCTCCGCGTCCACTTCCCGCTTGAAATCCGTGACCTCCTCGGGCCGCTCGTCCACCAGCAGCAGGATGAGATGAATGTCCGGGCTGCCGAGCCGGATCGCCCGGGCGATGTGCTTGAGCATCACGGTCTTGCCCACGCGCGGCGGCGCGAGAATGAGCCCGCGCTGGCCGCGTCCCAGCGTGGCCACGAGATCGATGGCGCGCACGGTTGCCGAGCCGTAGGCCGGGCTTTCCAGGATGATGCGCGTGTCCGGGAACATCGGCGTCAACTGGTCGAAATGCTTCGGGGCGGTCCACTGACCGGCGGGAATCCCCTCGATGGTCGTCAGCCGGTCGATGGCGGTGTACTTTTCCTTGTCCCGCGCGGGCCGCAACGTCCCGGCCAGGCGCTGCCCGGTCCGCAGACCGTATTGCCGCACGAGCGGCGCGGGCACGTACAGGTCTTCCGGGCAGGGCAGGAAGTTGAATTCCGGCCAACGCACGAATCCGAACGGATCGGTGCCGATTTCCAGGAAACCTTCCGCCGTCACCTCGACTCCGCGCGACAGGTAGGCGCGCACGAGTTCGCACACCAGCGGATGCCGCGCGCGGGGAGGTTGGTTGCGGACCCCGAGTTGCTCGGCCAGTTCGGCCAGTTCCGCCGCCGGGCGTCGCTGGAGATCGTTGAGGTCTACCCGCGCGGGCAACGGCGGGGGTGGCGGCGAGCCCTCAAGGACGTTCGCGGAAAGCGAATCACTGCTCATGGCTGGGTCAAAAATGGAAGCTGCCGGGAAGTCAGCGCCCGGGTTTGGCGTAAAGGCTGGCGCAAAGGGCAGCCTGGGTGTGGAGTCGTTCCTCAGAACCGTCGTTCCAAATGACGTGTTGGCAGCGTCGTATTTTATCGGCCAGCTCCCATTGGCTGGCAATGATTTGGCGCGCGACGTAGTCCGTCAACTGTCGGCCCTGGGTCAGTCGGCTCATTTGCGTGGCGAGACGGCATCCCACCACGATCACCTGATCGAAGAACGCCGCCGCTCCGGTTTCATAAAGCAACGGGATTTCCACTAGCAATACCGCGTCGGGCGCGTTTTGCAACCCGCTTTGCAGGAATGCCTGCCATTCGGCGCGCACCCGCGGGTGAAGGATTCCTTCCAACGCGGCGCGGCGTGCCGGGTCCGCGAAGACCACCGCGCGCAGGGCCGCCCGGTCCACCGCGCCCGCCGCGTCGAACACTTCCGGGCCGAACGCCGCGCGCACCGCCGCCAGCGATGGCGCGTCTTCGGCCAGCAGGCGCCGGGCGCAGGCGTCGGTGTCGAACGCCCGCGCACCGGTGAGTTCCCGGAAGAGCCGCGTGAACGTTGATTTGCCGGAGGCGATTCCCCCGGTGATGGCGATGGCAGGCAAGACGCGAGGAGAGTGGTCCGCAGATTACGCAGATTTCTGCAGATTGGAAACCAGAGACAGAAACAGGAGGCCTATCGATCCTCTTCTTCAATCCGCGGAAATCTGCGTAATCTGCGGACAATTATCAGGCTCGGAAAACAAGAAGGCAGGCGCCGGGATGTTCCGGGCCTGCCTTCCGAAAGGTTGCTGCGCGTCAGTTACTTCTTGGACGGCAGGGTCTGCATCCGCGTCTGGGTGACGTAGTCCGGGCCGTTGAGCGGCTGGACCACTTCTTCCTCCTCCTCCTGGTTGAGGACCAACTGGCCGTCCGGCGTGATGAGGTGCGCCGTCACGAAGATGATCAGGTTACGCTTGATGTTCTGGTCGATCTTGGAGCGGAACAGGCGGCCCACCAGCGGCACGTCGCCGAGCACCGGCACCTTGTCGTTGACCTTCTGGATGTCCTCGCGCACCAGCCCGCCGAGCACGACGGTCGAGCCGTCGAACACGCTCACGCTCGTGGACACCTTGCGGGTGTCGAACACCGGCTGGTTGATCACGTTGGGAGTGACGACGCTGGTCGTCGGGATGCCCAGCACGTTCGTGCTCGTCGACAGAATCGGGCTGCCGTAGTTGATGAACCCGTCGAAATCGACCACCTGCGGCTGGAGGTTCAGGTCGATGGTGTAGTTGTCCGGTCCGATGACCGGCTCGACCTCCAGCGTGACGCCGGTGTTGCGTTTCTCGAAGTTCGTCGGCGTCGTCGGCGTGACCGGGAAGCTGCTGCCCGAGGTGCCGCCGCCCGCCAAGGCGTTGCCGCCCGTCGCGCCCACGGTCTGCGGGATCTGCGGCGGCTGGAACTGCGTCGGGTAGATGAACTCGCGGATGATTTCAATCGTGGCCTTCTGGCCGCTCTTGGTCGTCACGCGCGGCGCGCTGAGCAGATCGACGCCTTTCTGCTGGTTGAGCGCGCGGATTACGAGCTGGAACTGCGGATCGGTGAACACCCCGGCCAGGCTGAAGATGCCGGGGGCCGCCGCCGCCGCCCCGCTGCCGAAGAGCAGCGCGTCAATCGCGTTGGCGCTGATGCCGAAGGTGCCCGTGCGGTTGCCCGCCGTCACCGCCGTGCCGCCTACCAACTGGCCGGTCGCCGTGTTGGTGAAGGGGAAGTCCGTGCTGCTGACCGTGCGCCCGGTGCCCGAGGTGCCGCCGCCGAAGAACGCCTTCGTGCTGCCCGGGACGTTGCCCTGGCCGAGCGCCCAGTCGAAGGAGAGTTCCTTGAGGTTTTGCTGGGTGATTTCGATGAACTTGCTCTCGATCTCGACCTGCTTGATGACGGGGTTGTTTTCCGCCACGAGGCTCTCGATGAGATCGACGTTCTCCTGGGTGTTGCGCACCACCAGCTTGCTCGTCGAGGCGAGGTAGGTCGCGCTCGCGCCGGGCGGGAAGGTCACGCCGCTGGCTTCCAGGAAGGTCTTGGCATCCTGGCGCTGGATGGTCACCGTGCCGACTCCCGTGACGTCGGTACGGCCCCCGCCGCCGCCGCCCTGGGCGGTCACGGCGGCCTGGTCGAGCGCGCCGCCGCCGAGGCCGCCCGTCGTAGACGAGCTGATGAAGGTCGGCGACACGCGGAACTCCTGCGTGACGAGCGCGTCGGTCAC
>CAXUHC010000137.1:0-8121 GCA_964250705.1 uncultured Chthoniobacterales bacterium
TGAAGGCGACCTTGGCGGCGAGCGGATGCCGGGCCACCAGCGCACCCGTTTCGCCCGCGCCGCAGACGATGTTGACCACGCCCGGCGGGAGCTCGGCGTCACGCAGGAGTTCGGCGAACTTGAGCGCGGTGACCGGGGTGGTTTCCGCCGGTTTGAGCACAGCGCAATTTCCGCAGGCGAGCGCCGGGGCCAGCTTCCACGCCAGCATGAGCAGCGGAAAGTTCCAGGGAATCACCTGTCCCACGACGCCGAGCGGATGGGGGCGGCGCGGCCCGGGGAACGCGTAGTCCAGCTTATCCGCCCAGCCCGCGTGATAGAAAAAATGCGCGGCGGCCACGGGCACGTCGAAGTCGCGCGATTCCTTGATCGGCTTGCCGCCGTCGAGAGTTTCGGCCACGGCAAACTCACGGGCACGATCCTGCAAAAGCCGTGCAATACGGAAAAGATATTTGCCGCGTTCCTGACCCGGCATCTGGCCCCAGGTAGTGTCAAACGCCTTGCGGGCGGCCTGATAGGCAGCATCCACGTCGGCCTCACCGGCGAGGGCAATGTCGGCAATCTTCGCTTCGGTGGCCGGGTTGACGGTCTCGAAATACTTGCCTGCTTGCGGCGCGCGGTAGTCGCCGTCGATGAACAGATCGTAGCGCCCCTGGATGTTGGGTTCAGCGGTCTCAGGCGCGGGATCATAAGGCCACAAATCGCCGAAAACCAACGCAGGAGCGGCGGATGACGCGACGCGGGATGCGTTGCCTTTGACGGGCGACCGCCGGGCTTTGGCCTTGGGAGAGGAGGCGGGTGAGGAAGCGGAGGCAGGCACGACCGAAAGTAACATCGCGCTTGGAAGAAAGTCACGCGGCAACCTGCTGGAAAAGAACGGAGTGACGAAACCGGGACGCGCCAAAACAGGAAAGGAGGGGTAGTCTTGGGCTGCCGCCCCTTTCCAAACGTGGCGTGCCGACAGGGTTTGACCCGCTATTTGCGGTTTGATTCGTCGCCAGGGTGCAAAGTCAGGTGCCGCTTTACATCCGGGGCCATTCTTGACCATGCTCGGGGCATGTTGGCAAAAGTTTACTCGGCGGCGGTGCTGGGCGTCGATGCGTACGAGGTAGAGGTCGAGGTAAACGCGAGCGGCGGCAAGGTCGTCGTCGTCGTGGTGGGCTTGCCCGATACCGCGGTCAAGGAGAGCAAGGACCGCGTCACCACAGCCGTGGCCAACAGCGGCTATCGCTGGCCGCATGGGCGATGCACGATCAACCTCGCTCCGGCGGACGTGAAAAAAGAGGGGCCGAGTTTTGATCTGCCCATCGCCGTAGGCATGGTGGCGGCGGAAGAAGAGATCGACCTTCGCAACGCGGACGATTGCGTGCTGGTGGGGGAACTCGCGCTCACGGGCGCGGTGCGACCGGTGCGCGGGGTGCTGGCCATCGCCAGCGAGGCGCGCCGCTGGGGCAAGCGGCGAATCTTCGTGCCAGCGGCCAACGCACACGAGGCGGCCTTCGTCGAAGGAGTAGAGGTGTACGGCGTGCAGTCGCTACGCGAGGTTTTCGAGTTTTTGCGCGGCGGGGAGAACGCCCCGAAACTGGCGCCGGTGCGGGAAAACGCCGAAACGTTTTTCGCTTCCCATCAAGAGTACGAAAGCGATTTCTCCGAGGTCAAAGGCCAGCATCATGCCCGGCGCGCGATGGAAGTCGCGACGGCGGGCAGCCACAACGTTTTGATGATCGGGCCGCCTGGTTCCGGCAAGAGCATGATGGCCAAGCGACTGCCGAGCATCATGCCGCCGCTCACGTTGGCAGAGGCGTTGGAAACCACCAAGATCCATTCCGTCGCCGGACTGCTCAACGGCAAGCGCGGGCTGGTCTGCGTGCCGCCGTATTCGTCCCCGCATTCGACGATCTCCGACGCCGGACTGCTCGGAGGATCGAGTCAATTGACCCCCGGCGAGATCAGTGTATGCCACAACGGCGTGCTCTTTTTGGACGAACTGCCGGAGTTCCGCCGGTCGAGTCTGGAATCTCTGCGTCAACCGCTGGAGGATTTAAAAATTACGATCAGCCGGGCGTCGGGGACGGCGACTTTTCCGGCGGCGTTCATGCTGGTCGCGGCCATGAACCCCTGCAAATGCGGGTACCACGGCGACACCCGGCGGCGTTGCCGATGCAGCCCGCTGGAGGTCCAGCGTTACCGTGAGCGCATCAGCGGGCCGTTGCTCGACCGCATCGACCTCCATGTGGAAGTCGCCGCCATCAAATACGAACATCTGGCCGATCAAACCCAGTCGGCGGAAAGTTCGAGCGCCATCCGCGCGCGGGTAGTCGCGGCGCGTGCAATCCAGCAGCAGCGTGCCGGAAAACCCAACGCCAGGCTCACCCCCAAGCAGATCAAGACGTTCTGTTTTCTCGACGCCACCTGTGCCGAGATGCTCAAGATGGCGAGCAGCGAGTTGAATCTTTCTGCCCGCGCCCACGACCGGGTCTTGAAAGTCGCGCGCACCGTCGCCGATCTGGACACCAGCGAGCACATCCAACCCAATCACCTGGCGGAAGCGATTCAATACCGTTCCTTGGACCGGGGAGGGTGACGACGGGCAGAAGGTTTGGCGGGTCTCCAGGCGGACGACCGGCAGCCGGCGCTGCCTGTTTGAACCGGTTGACAATCGGGCGGACACAACGCCCTGTTTAGCCGGTGGCGGCCCTGCTCGACCTTACTTTCCGCGAATTGGAAGCCGCTCTCGGCGAAGCCGGGCTGCACCCTTCCCATGCCCGCACGCTCTGGCGCGCTCTTTATCGTGGTTTGACGACCAGTTTGGATTCATCCCGTCAGCCCGAATTTTTGCCGCCGCTCCGGCGCTGGCTGGCCGCACACGCCGATGCCTGGACGCTCGGCCTGCCTGACGAGGCGGAGCAAATTCCCAGCGCCGACGGCCTGACGCGCAAGTTCCTGCTGCGCATGGCCGACGGCCAGACGGTCGAGACCGTGTTGATGGCTCACACGGGACGTTTCACCGCCTGTCTGAGCACGCAGGCCGGTTGCGCGATGGGCTGCGTCTTTTGCGCGACGGGCCAGATGGGTTTCGCGCGGCACCTGCGGCCCGGCGAGATCGTCGCGCAGGCGCTCCATGCCCAGCGCGCGCTACGGGCCGACGGCCACGCCGGACTGCGCAACCTCGTGCTCATGGGCATGGGCGAACCGCTGCACAACTACGACAACGTCATGGCCGCGCTCGACATCGTCACGGACGACCGCGGCCTCAACCTGGGACCCGCGCGCATCAGCATCAGCACGGTCGGCATGGTGCCCGGAATCCTGCGGTTGGCGGAAGAACGGCGAGCGTACAATCTGGCGGTCAGTTTGCACGGCGCGAGCGAGGCGGAACGCGCGGCGCTGGTGCCTGCCAGCCGACGGTGGCCGCTGGGGGAGTTGATCGCCGCCTGCCGCACCTACGGCGAGAAGACGGGACGCCGCATTTTCTTCGAGTGGACGCTCATCGCCGGGGTCAACGATGCGCCGGAGGTCGCGGCACGGCTCGTCCGTTTGCTGGCCGGGCTGGATGCCCACGTCAACCTCATCCCGCTAAACCCAACGACGGGTTTCGGCGGGATGGCGACGGCGCACGACGCGGCGGACGGGTTTCAGAAGATCATCCAGGAAGCGGGGTTCCCCTGTACGATTCGCCAGCGGCGGGGCATCGACGTGGCTGCCGGTTGCGGACAGCTCCGGGCAGCCAAGGCGCGGAAGGGTGCGCTCGCCGCGGGGTGAGGCTGTGTCGTCAGGCGCGGCGTGCCCAGCGCAGCTTGGCCGAGCCCGACCGGAGATTTTCCCGGCGCTCTTGTGCGCCGGGCCGGATCACGTCCGGCGCGACCTCGGAGTAGATTCCCGCCCGCCAGCCCTCGCGGAAAGCCAGCTTCACGCGGCGGTCCTCGCCGGAATGGAACGACAAAACCGCCACGCGGCCGCCGGGCGCGAGACAGCCCGGGAGGGTGCGTAGAAACGTGTCGAGCGCGCTGAATTCCTCGTTGACGGCGATCCGCACGGCCTGAAAAACGCGGCGCACGGTGTTTTCCCGGTCCAAGGGCGGAACGGCGGCGGCGATAGCGGCGGCGAACGCGCTCGTCGTCGCGAACGTCCGACCGGCCAGCAGCGTTGCGAGCGGCACGGCGCGGGGTTCGTCGGCGTTCTCTTGCAGGACGCGAGCCAACGTTTCCGGGCGTGTTTTCGCCAGAAACTCCGAGGCAGACGCCCCGCGCCGGGGATTCATCCGCATATCCAGCGGACCCTCGGTTTTGACCGAAAAGCCGCGCTCGGGAACGTCGAGCTGCATCGAGGAGACGCCGAGGTCCGCCAGGATGAGGTCCGCGCCTGCGGGACGGCATGTCGCCAGCAGCGGTGCTAACCCAGCGAAGTTGCGCCGCTCCCAGGAGAAAACGTCCGGTCCGAAACCCGCCGCCCGCAGCCGGGCCGCCGTGCGCGGTCCCTCGATGGGATCAACGTCGAGCGCCAGCAAATGCGCGCCGGGCGCACCCATGATCCGCCGCAGAATCGCCTCGGCATGGCCGCCGTAGCCCAACGTGCAATCGACGGCAAACTCGCCCGGCTGCGGCGCGAGCAGTTCCAGAATTTCCGGCAGGAGAATGGGCCGGTGCGTGCCCGCCGGGGTCTTGCCGGACGCCAGCACCTTCTCGACGGTCTCCGGGTATTGTCCGGCGCGTAGTTCCTTGTATTTCTCGTGGAACTTGCGCGGATTTTTCCCCGAATAACGCGGACGCCGCCGATGCGGGGTCGGGGTTTCGGCTGCGGGAGGGTCGGGGTCCATGAATTTCGCAAACCGCGCGGGCGAAGCGGAGACTTGCCCTCGTGGATTGGCTTGATAAAAATGTCTGACTGCCGTACCGACCGCAACCATGAACAAGTTTTTCGCCTTCGCACCGCTGCTGGCGCTCGCCACGTTTGCCGCCGCGCCGCTTGTGCGGGCCGATGACCCGGCACCGTCGCCCGAGATTGCCCTGGCCAAGCTCACGGACGAAATCCTCTTCGATAATTTCAGTTTTCAGCCGCTCGGCGCGGTTGGTCTGGGACTGCACCAGTTCGACGGGAAGTTCGTCGATTTCAGCCGGGGAACCCTCGAAGCGGAAATCCGGCGGGTCCACGGTTTCAAGACCCGGCTCGCGGCCCTCGACCTCGCGGCCCTGAGCGCGCCGTCGGCCCTCGACTGCAAATTGCTGCGGCTCGGGGTCGACAACACCCTCCTGCAACTGGCGGAAATGGGCACCTACGACCGCAACCCGATGACCTACGCGGGCGCGCTGGATGTCAACGCTTACCTCAAGCGCGATTTCGCCCCGCTGCCGGACCGCCTGCGCAGCATCGTCGCCGTGGAGCGGCAGGTGCCCGCGCTTTTTGCCGCCGCGCGGGAAAATCTGGCCGAAGTCCTGCCGAAACCCTTCATCGACCTGGCGCTCGACATCGCCAAGGGCAACGCGGATTTCCTGACTCATGATCTGGTCGATGCCGTCAAGGATGTGAAGGACGACGCCCTGCAAGCGGAATTTAAAACCGTGAACGACAAGGCCGCCGCCGAACTATTGGCCTTCGCGGACTGGCTGACGAAGGAGCGCCTGCCGAAAGCGGACGACAAGGGGTTCGCGCTCGGCGAGGAAAAATACCGCAAGCTGCTCGCCGCGAGCAAGGCAATCGACCTGCCGCCGGAGAAATTGCTCGCTCTCGGGCTGGCGGAACTCAAGCGCGAGCAGGGGATGTTCGCCGCGGCGGCGGCGGTCATCAGCCCGGGCAAACCGCCCACCGAGGTTTTCAAGGACATCCAGCGCGACCATCCCACGGCGGAAGCGCTGGTTTCCGACACCACGAAGCACCTGGAGAACATCCGGCGCTTCATGGTCGAGATGAACATTATCGACATTCCCAGCGAGGTCCGGGCGAGCGTCGCCGAAACGCCCAAATACCTGCGCGCGGGAAGCTTCGCGTCGTCGGATAATCCCGGCCCGTTCGAGGTGTTGGGAGCGCAAGCGTATTACTACGTGACCCCCGTCGAGCCGACCTGGACCGACAAAGAAAAGGACGAATGGCTCACGTCTTTCAACCATTACACGGCGGACGTCGTCAGCGTCCACGAGGTTTACCCCGGCCACTATGTGCAGGCGCTCCGGGCGAACGCTTCGCCGATCAGCCGCGTCCAGCGCGTCTACGGTTCTTACGCCTTCATCGAAGGCTGGGCGCACTACTGCGAGCAAATGGCCGTGGACCAGGGTTACGGCCAGACGGTCGGGGGCGGCGAGAAGGATGTCGAGGGAGCAAAATACCGTCTCGCCCAATCCGACGAGGCCCTGCTGCGGGTCTGCCGGTTGTGCGTTTCGATCAAGCTGCACACGCAGGGCATGAGCGTGGGCGAAGCGACGAAATTCTTCATGGACAACTGCTACTACGAGGAGAAACCGGCTCGCCAGGAAGCTCTGCGCGGCACGTTCGATCCGGGTTACCTTTTCTACACGGTGGGCAAGCTCGAAATCCTCAAGCTGCGGCGCGATTTCCAGGAGCAGGAGGGCGATGCTTACACTCTCAAACGTTTCCACGACGCCGTGACCGACCACGGTCAGCCGCCGGTGCGTTTCCTGCGCGAAATTTTGCTCAGGGACCCCGCTAAAACCGACGAAATTTTTTAGCCGCCATGACTTCTTCCTCCCCAGCGAACCGGCGCATCCTCGTCGCCGATGACCAGGCCGCAGTGCGCGACGCCCTGCGTTTGTTGCTCAAAGGGGAGGGCTATCTGGTCACGCAGGCGACCAGCCCGGCGGAAACGCTGAGCGCCGTGCGGGAGGGCGATTTTGCGCTGGCGTTCATCGACCTCAACTACACGCGCGACACCACCAGCGGCCAGGAAGGGCTCGACCTGCTCGACCGTTTGCTGGCGACCGAGGGCGCGCCGCCCGTGATCGTCATGACCGCCTGGGCCACGGTGAGCCTCGCCGTGGAAGCGATGCGGCGCGGCGCGCGCGATTTCGTCCAGAAACCCTGGGAAAACGCGCGCGTACTCGCCACGGTGCGTACGCAGATCGAACTCTCGGGCATCCGCCGCCGCAATGCCCGGCTCGAAGCGGAAAACGATTTCCTGCGCAGCGATTGCGAAGAAGCCGACCCCGGCACGGCCAAGGGTTTTGACGGATTCGTGGCCCGTTCCGCCGCCATGCGTCCGGTGTTGGAAACCATCGCCAGCGTCGGCCCTTCGGACGCGCCGGTGCTCATCACCGGCGAGAACGGCACGGGCAAGGGCGTGGCCGCGCGCGCCCTCCACGCCGCCAGCCAGCGCGCGGGCAAGCCGCTGGTGAGCGTCAACATGGGCGGCCTGAGCGAGAACGTCTTCGAGAGCGAGCTTTTCGGCCACGTGCGCGGCGCTTTTACCGACGCGAAAACCGACCGCATCGGCCGCTTCGAACTCGCCGACGGCGGCACCATCTTCCTCGACGAAATCGCCAACGTGCCGCTCGCGCAGCAGGCGAAATTGCTCCGGCTGCTGGAAACCGGCGAGTTCGAGCGCGTCGGCTCCTCGCGGACGCAGACCGCCGACGTGCGGCTGCTGAGCGCCACCAACGCCGACCCGCACGCCGAGGTCGCCGCCGGCCGCTTCCGGCAAGACTTGCTTTACCGCCTGAACACCGTGGAGGTGCGCCTGCCGCCGTTGCGCGCGCGGCCCGAGGACATCCCGATCCTCGCGGCGAGTTTCCTGCAAAAATACCTGGGCCGCTACCGTAAACGCCTGGCCGGTTTCGACAACGCGGCGTCGGCGGTGCTGCTGTCCCACCCCTGGCCGGGCAACGTCCGCGAACTGGATCACGCCGTCGAACGCGCCGTGCTGCTGGCGAACGGCGAAAGCGTCCGCGCCGCCGACCTCGGCCTGTCGATGGGCAGCCCTTCGGCGGGTGGCGCGCCGGGCGCGCCGTCGCTCGAAGAAATGAGCCTCGAAGACGTGGAGCGTTTCCTCATCCAGAAAGCGATGGCCCGGCACCAGGGCAGGGCCGCCGCCGCGGCCGAGGCGTTGGGCCTGAGCCGCAGCGCGTTTTACCGCCGCCTCCAGCAGTACGGCCTGTGAGTGCCGACGGCGAAACCCGC
>CAXUHC010000137.1:8131-11101 GCA_964250705.1 uncultured Chthoniobacterales bacterium
CAGACGCCGCCGAAGAAGGGCTTCGAGCCACGCGCATTTCGCCGCTGCCGGACGCCGCGTCCAACTTGCCGCACGACCGGGCCATCCAGTTCCTCACCCTGTTCGCGGGGCTGCCCGCCGTGGTGGTCAGCGTCGTCGTGCTCTGGGCGGGCGACTGGACGCCGAAGGTGCAGTGGACGTTTTCCATGCTGGTCGTGTCGGTCTGGCTGGGGGGCGTCTTCGCCGTCCGCGAGCGCATCCTCTACCCGATGCAAACGCTCAACAATCTCCTCGCCGCCTTGCGCGAGGGCGATTACTCCCTGCGTTCCCGGCGCGCCCGCCGCGACGACGCGCTCGGCGACGTGATGCGCGAGATCAACCTGCTCGGCGACACCCTCGTCACCCGCCGCCGCGAGGCCCAGGAAGCCATCACGCTCCTGCGCGCGGTGATGGCCGGGATCGACGTGGCGATATTCACCTTCGACGACACGAAGCATCTCCGTCTCGTCAACCGCGCCGGAGTGGAAATCCTCGGTCAGACCGAAGAATTCCTCGTCGGACGCTCCGCCGCCGAGCTGGGTCTGGCAGCCTCGCTGGAGGGTGATAACCACCGCACGTTGGTCGCCGATTTCCCCGGTCGCTCCGGCGCGCGCTGGAGCCTGTACCGCACCAGCTTCCGCGAGAAAGGCCGGCCCCATCAACTCCTCGCGCTGGCCGATGTCAGCCAGACGCTGCGCGACGAGGAACGTGCCGCGTGGCAGCGGATCATCCGCGTGCTCAGCCACGAGATCAACAATTCCCTGACGCCCATCGGTAGCATCGCCGAAAGCCTCACCACACTTCTGAACCGGCCCGAAAACGAACGCGCCGACGATTGGCAGGACGACATCCGCGACGGCCTCGAAGTCGTCGCCGGGCGTTCGCAATCGCTGGGCCGTTTCATGGGCGCATATTCGAGGCTGGCGCGTCTGCCCGCGCCGGATCGTCAGCGCCAGAGTCTCGCCGCGCGCGTCCGCCGTGCCGCCGCCCTGGAGATCCGGCTCGCCGTCAAGGTCGAGATCGAGGACGAGGCGATGGCGCTCATCGACGGCGACCAGATCGAGCAAGCCCTCATCAACGTGATCCAGAACGCCACGGACGCCTCGTTGGAAACCGGCGGCGGCGTGCGCGTGAGTTGCGTGGTTGCCGAGGGGACGGCGGTGGTCGTGGTGGAAGACGAGGGCCTCGGTTTGAGCGGCACCACGAACCTGTTCGTGCCGTTTTTCACCACCAAGTCGCACGGCAGCGGGATCGGGCTGGTCCTGAGCCGACAGATCGTCGAAGCGCACGGCGGGGCGCTGACCTTGCAGAACCGGGCGGACGGCCAGCGGGGGTGCTGGGCGACGCTCCGTTTGCCTATCTAAAGCACGTCCCGAACGAATGAGCCGCGAGTTCCGGCTGTAGCCACGGCGCTCCGTCGCCGTGTCCGCACGGGACCAGCCACGGCGACAGAGCGCCGTCATATCTGTCATCCTGAGCGCAAGCCCGCAAGGCCGCAGCCGGAGGACTTTCCGAACGCCGTCAGGCAATCTGCGGTGTCTGCCGACGGCCGGAAGGTCCTTCGGCTCCGTTGCACTTCGCTCAGGACGATAGAACCGAAGAAACCATGTGATTTACCCCAATCGAGACAAGCTCCCACCGGAAATGGCGACAGCGCGCCATGAGCACATCCGAGCAAATCTTCCCAGGCGACAAATGCCTCGTTGCTAATTCCGGTTGTCCCAATAGCGGGATGACCGCGTCCCGGCAGGGGGATAAAGCGATACGCGCTGTAAAAACAGCATGCTTCATAAGTAGCTTATATAAAGAGTGTTGCAAAATTATATTCCGCGTGGCACGGCGCTTGCAAATAGGGTCTGGCATGAACACGAAATACACCGACTCCCACACCGAATTTGTCACCAGTTTTAACCCGGCGATTTCCCACCGCCCTTCCTCCCTGCGCGACATCACCCGCGACCAGCCCGACTACTGGACCGCGTTGATGAGCGCATTTCTGGTAGCGTGCATGTTGGCCGCATTGGCAATCTGCAGTTGGCAGGTCGATGACTGGAAGACTTCGCAAGCCAGCAATGTCCAACCCGCCGTGGCGAACCACGAGTTCAGCGTTAACGGTCAACACACGTTCTAAGTTCGGCCAATCTCCAGCTTGCTTCCGATGCCAACGCCCATGAACATCCCCGACACTTCCGCGAGTTCGATCCGCCGCCGGGGATTCGATCCCGCTGCGACCACCAGCAGCATGGACGTGTCGCGTTCCCCGCACTTGGCGCAAAAGCGCCGTCGGCGGCGCTGGCTCACGGGAGTGGCGGCGGTCGCCGGTCTCGTTGGCATCACCGCCGCCTTGGCGCACCTGCGCCCGGCAGCACCGACCGTCGAACGTTCCGCGATCTGGACCGATGCCGTCCGCCGCGGACCGATGATCCGCCAGGTGCGCGGCATGGGCACGCTCGTGCCGGAAGAGATCCGCTGGATCGCCGCCGGGACGGATGCACGCGTCGAGCGCATCGCCGTGTTTGCGGGCGCCACGGTCGAACCCGAGACGCTCCTGCTCGTCCTGAGCAACCCCGAACTCCGCCAGAGCGCCCTCGACGCCGATGCCGCCGTGACCGCCGCCCAGGCCCGGCTCGTCAACCTGCGCGCGCAACTCGAAGGCCAGTCGCTCGAACGCCAGGCCGCCCTCGCCAAGGCCCAGGGCGACCGCGACACGGCCGAGGCCCAGGTGGAGGTCAACGAACGTCTTTCCAAACAGGGCCTCATCGCCGCCGTCGAACTCAAGAAATCACAGATCACCGCCAAGGAACTCGTGGCCTGCCACGAGATCGAGCGGCAGCGCGTCGAGTTCACGCGCCAATCCATCGAACCGCAACTCGCCGTGGCGCGGGGCGAACTCGACCAGGCCAGGGCGCAGGCCGCGCTCAAGCATGCGCAGCTCGACGCGCTCCAGGTCCG
>CAXUHC010000137.1:11111-11802 GCA_964250705.1 uncultured Chthoniobacterales bacterium
CCTCGCCCGCGTCGCGGACCCGGCCCGGCTCAAGGCCCAGATCCACATTCCCGAGACCCAGGCGCGCGACATCCAACAGGGGCTGCCCGTCAGCATCGACACGCGTAACGGCCTCGCCGCCGGGCGCGTCTCCCGCATCGACCCCGCCGTGCAGGCCGGGACCGTCCTGGTCGACGTGACTTTCAACGGGGCCGCCCTGCCGCGCGGCGCGCGTCCCGACCTGAGCGTCGACGGCGTGGTCGAACTCGAACGCATCGACGACACGCTCGTCGTCAACCGCCCCGCCTTCGGGCAGGAAGACAGCGCCGTGACACTGTTCCGGCTCTCGCCCGACGGCTCGGAAGCCACGCGCATCCCGGTCAAGCTCGGACGCGGCAGCGTCAGCGTGGTCGAGGTGCGTGACGGCCTCCACGCGGGCGACCACATCATCATTTCCGACACCTCTGCTTTCGATAAAAACGACCGTATCCGCCTGAACTAAGGATGAAGGATGAAGGATGAAGGCAGAGGCGGCAACCCGTGCCTGCTTTTCCCTTGATCCCCACCCCTCGTCCCGATTCTCCAACGACTTGATTCCGCTGCCTTTCTTCCGCCTTCATCCTTCCGCCTTCATCCTTCATCCTTTCCTATGAAACCATCGACTTCCCTGCCGACCGCCGATTCCCTGATTCACCTCGACCAGGTCAAGAAA
>CAXUHC010000137.1:11824-12053 GCA_964250705.1 uncultured Chthoniobacterales bacterium
TGACCGACGAGGTGGAAACCCACGCGCTGGCCGGGATCTACCTCGACATCCTGGCGGGCGACTACGTGGCGATTTCCGGCCCGAGCGGTTGCGGCAAGAGCACGCTCCTGGCGATTTTGGGCTTGCTCGATTCTCCATCGGAAGGCAGCTACCGGCTTAACGGCAAGGAAGTCGCCAGCCTGGCCTACGCCGAGCGCGCGCGCATCCGCAACCGCGAGATCGGTTTCAT
>CAXUHC010000138.1:0-12022 GCA_964250705.1 uncultured Chthoniobacterales bacterium
CCGCTCAACAACCTCGCCGAAGGGCAGGCGCGCTACTGCGTTTACAACTCGCCGTTGAGCGAGGCGGCGGTGCTCGGGTTCGACTACGGGTACTCGCTCGATTACCCGGCAATGCTCTGCATCTGGGAGGCGCAGTTCGGCGATTTCATGAACGGCGCGCAGACGATCATCGACCAGTTCATCATGTCGTCGGAATCCAAGTGGCAGCGGCCCAGCGGCATCGTGCTGCTGCTGCCGCACGGCTACGAGGGGCAGGGGCCGGAGCATTCCAGCGGACGCGTGGAGCGGTTTTTGCAATCGTGCGCTGAGGACAACATCCAGGTATGCAACCTGACGACGCCCGCGCAGTATTTCCACGTGTTGCGCCGCCAGATGATGCGGCCTTTCGTCAAGCCGCTCGTGATCATGACGCCCAAGAGTCTGCTGCGTTCGGAAATGGCGGTGTCGCACAACGACGATTTTACCAGGGCGCGTTTCTCGGAAGTACTGGAAACGCCTGCTCCGGCGGGCGCGGCGAAAGCAAAGCGCGTGATCTTTTGCACCGGCAAGGTGTATTACGATCTGCTCAAGGCGCGCGACGCGAACAAAGCCGACGACACGGTGCTCGTGCGGATCGAGCAGCTTTATCCGCTCAACACGGAGATGTTGCGCGGGATATTGGCTCCTTACGCCCAAGCAGAAAGCTGGGTGTGGTGCCAGGAAGAGTCGCAGAACATGGGCGCGTGGAGTTTCATCGCGCCGCTGCTGGCGGAGTTGCTCCCGGCGGGCAAGAAACTGGTGTATGCGGGCCGCAACGCCAGCGCCAGCCCGGCGGTCGGCGCGAAGACGCTCCATGACCGCGAGCAGAAGCAACTCGTGGCCGAGGCGTTTGGAGGTTAAATCTGATGCGAAAAGCCGGATTTGCAGCGTTGGCCATCCTTATATGGTGCGCAATGTCTTTACCCACGTGGGCAGACGGGGTCCGAGACAAAGTAGCCACTGTGGACGGTGTGCCAGTTTATCACTGGCGACCGTTCAAAAGCGTGATGCCGGACGATGTAGATAGGGTGCTGGTACTGAGAGAGTTTCAGAGAAAATCCTTCAAATTACCCCCGAAATTGGTGAACGAGTCAGTGCAAAGCGAGATCACCAATCATTACGGAGGAAATGTTGATAAATTTTTGGAATCGCTACACCGGAAAGGCGCTTCGCTGGAAGATTTTCGAAGTTTCACAACCGAGGAAATCATCATCGGGGCAATGTCTTATCAAAAAACGAAGAATCCCGCCGACGAAGCACGGCTGCGAGCCGAGTGGCTGACAAAGTTGCGTCAAGGCGCAATGATAAAGCGGCTACCAACAAGATAAGATAGATCTTCTCCTTGAGTTATGACTCTCTTATTCCCAGCCATCACCGAAATTCGCCGTTTGTCATCGCCCGGACCGACCCCGCAGTCCCTCGCCTGGCACCGGGGGACCTTGTGGATCAGTTCCCGTGATGGGCACCGTTTCTACGGGGTGAATCCGCAGACCTGGGAGGTCACCGAAGAAGCGGCCACGCCGGGAATCTCCTGGGCGGCGTGTTCGGCGGATCACGCGCTATATTTCACGAGCGGCGAGGGGCCGGAAGATGACCGCTACCTGCGCCGCTACGAGCCGGGCCGGGGCGTCGATGAATCTTATCGCGTGCCTTTGCCCGAGCTGACCGGTTCCTACGTGAGTTTTGACGGCGGGAAACTCTACGTGAGCCAATGGTATAAACACCGGTTGCTCGAACTCGATCCCGCGAGCGGGAACGTTCTGCGCGCGGTCGCGGTCGGCGCGGAAATCTGCGGCCATGCGTTTGCCAACGGCGCGCTGTACGTGCTGCGCGGCACGGAACGGGACGGCGAAAGCTGGCACGTCGCGCGCCTGGACCCGCGCGAGGAGACACCGCAAATTCAAGACCTTGCCAGGGTGCCGTTCGCCTGCCGCTCCCTGGCGTTCGACGGCGAGCGTTTCTGGACGAATCATCGGGCGGCAAACCAGACGGTTTCGTTCGAGCTTCCGCCCGTTTGAGGCGTCAGGCGTCGGCCAGAGCGCCGGGTTTGGGCACCGTGTTCCAGTTCCGGCCCGTCACCGCCTTGTCAAAGCGCGGGCCCATCAGGACGCTGGCCATTTGAATGCCCGCAGGTCGGCCATCGCCACGGTCTTGTTGCCGCCGACGTTGATGCCGTGCAGGAGGGCGATACGCGTCTTCATAGAGGGGTATGATCGGCAAACCGGCGCGGAATGTCCGATCCGGTTGCCCGACAATTTCCCGATACTTGCGCTTGAAGCCGCTCCCTTCCTCTTGAATGGTGGAACGATCCCCTTTTTCCATGAGCATCGAAGTCAAAATTCCCTCGGTCGGCGAGTCCATTTCCAGCGGCATCATCGCCGCCTGGCACAAGAAGGACGGCGAACAGGTACAGGCCAACGAACCTCTGCTGACCCTGGAAACCGACAAGGTGTCCACCGAGATCGCCGCCGCCGCGACGGGCCGACTGACCTTGCAGGCCCAGGAAGGCGACGAGGTCAAGATCGGGCAGGTGGTGGCCTTGATCGCCGAAGGGGCTGCCGCCACGGCACCCGCGAGCGCCGCCGCGTCGCCCGCGCCGAACAAAGCGGTTCCCGCGCCGGAACCCGCGCCGCAAGTCACCGCTGAAGCCAGGGCGCAGAATCTCGCCGAAGCCGAAGGCGGCAGCAACGGCAAGGGCAGCGACGGTCTGCCGCTCTCTCCCGCCGTGCGCCGTCTGCTGGAGGAGGAGCACGTTTCGCCCGCCGAAATCACCGGCACCGGCAAGGGGGGGCGCGCCACGAAAGGCGACGTGCTCGGTCATCTCGAAAACCGGACGGTCGCGCCGACGGCTCCGGCGGCGACGCCCGCGCCGGCAGCCGTGGCCGCGCCGACCGCAGCCACGCCCAAGCCCCCGGCGGCGGAAGGACGCACCACCCGCAAGAAGCTGAGTCCGTTGCGGCGCAAGATCGCGGCGCAACTCGTCATGGCGCAGCAGACCGCCGCCATCCTGACGACCTTCAACGAGTGCGACATGAGCGGGATCATGGCGTTGCGCTCGAAGATGCAGGACGCGTTCACCAAAAAGCACGGCGTGAAGCTGGGCTTCATGTCGTTTTTCATCAAGGCGGCGGTCGAGGCCCTGAAATCCGTGCCCTCGCTCAACGGCCAGATGGACGGCGAGGAGTTCATCCAGAACCATTACTATGACATCGGCGTGGCGGTCGGCACGGAGAAGGGCCTCATCGTGCCGGTGCTGCGGGATTGCGACAAGAAAAGCTTCGCGCAGCTGGAGAAGGATATCGCCGGGTATGCCGTGAAATCTCGCGAGGGCAAGATCGGCATCGACGACCTGACGGGCGGCGTGTTCACCATTTCCAACGGCGGGACGTACGGATCGCTTTTGAGCACGCCGATCCTCAACCCGCCGCAGAGCGGGATTCTGGGGATGCACAACATCGTGCAGCGCCCGGTGGCGGTGGATGGGCAGGTGGTCATCCGCCCGATGATGTATCTCGCGCTCAGTTACGATCACCGCGTGGTGGACGGCAAGGAAGCCGTCACGGCGCTGGTGAAGATCAAGGATTGCGTGGAAGACCCGACCCGGTTACTACTAGAAATATGAACCCAGTCGAGGAGAGTAAGGTAGACCTCGGGGAACAGGCGGCGGCGCTGCTGGAAAAAGTCAAGGCATTGCCTATGGGGGAGCAACACACCTTCGCAAGACTATTCCAAGGTTGGGAAGTAACCCGCAGCAAAACGCAGCAGCTAAACGACGTAGCACAGTGGCCGGATTTCGCCGGACGGATGAAAGTGATTTTCGGTGAGCGGACTATCCCCGGCGATCCACAGGAGTTTTGGGACGAAGAACGTGGAAGATGATCGCGGATGCGCACCTACGCTGACTCCAGTTTCTTATTATCGCTCTACATTCCTGACCGCAATGCTTCCAAGGCAGTGGCAGTGCTCCCGACCTTGCGTAAACCATTGTCTCCGCTCACGCCGTTTCATCAACTTGAGTTGCGAAATGGCTTGGCGCGAAAAATCTTCCAAGGCCAGCTGACATCCGAGGAAGTGGCCTCTGTTTGGGCCAACATTGAATCCGACGACGAAATTTTTGTGGGAGGCCAAGCGATAGACTGGTTTCCAATCATGCTCGAAGCTGAACGGCTATCGGTCGCATACACGCCAGCGTGCGGGAGTCGAAGTCTAGACATCATTCATGTTGCCATTGCCTTGAGCCTTGGTGTGCAAGACTTTATCAGCTTCGATCACAAACAACGTGATTTGGCCAAACTCGCGGGATTAAATGTCTTGCCTGCCAGGATTTAGAGGCAACGACTATTTCCAATTCCACTAACTGGTGCTGTGAGGACTCCGTGCCCGTGGAGGCTAGTATAGACGCACCCTTTCCATCGCGAGGTTTCGGGTCTAGGTTTCTGGCATCCCCATGTCGGAATTTGATCTCATTGTCATCGGCAGCGGTCCCGGCGGTTACGTCGCGGCGATTCGCGCGGCGCAACTCGGCCTGAAAACCGCCCTCATCGAAAAAGAAAAAGCCCTCGGCGGCACCTGTCTGCGGATCGGCTGCATCCCGAGCAAGGCCCTGCTCAACTCCAGTCACCACTTCTGGTTCGCCAGGAAAGAAGCCGCCGGGCACGGCGTGATCGTCGGCGACGTGAAGCTCGATTTGCCGACGATGCTCAAGCGCAAGGACAAGACCGTGACGCAGCTCACCGGCGGCGTGGCGTTCCTGATGAAGAAGAACGGCGTGACCGTTTACAGCGGCGAGGGGCGGATCACCGCGCCGGGCAAGGTCAGCGTCGGCGGGGCGAAACCGGACGAACTCAGCGCCAAACACATCGTCCTGGCGACGGGCAGCGTGCCGATTGATTTGCCAAATATGCCGGTGGACGGCGTCACGATCGTGACCAGCACCGAAGCACTCTCATTCGACAAGGTGCCGCAGAAGATGGTGGTCATCGGCGGCGGTGCCATCGGCCTGGAACTCGGCTCGGTGTGGGCGCGGCTCGGAGCGGAGGTGGCGGTGGTCGAATTTCTGCCGCGCATCGCGCCGGGCTTCGATCTCGATCTGGCCAGGGAACTCCAGAAATCGCTGGAGAAAGAAGGGCTGAAATTTTATCTCGAAACCAAGGTCAACGACATCAAGATCAGGGACGGCTTGGCGACCGTGCTGGCGACGGGCAAGGACGGCAAGGACCTCACGCTCGCAGCGGACAAGGTGCTGGTCGCGGTCGGCCGCAAGGCGGCGCTGGGCAGCGCGGTCGCGCCGGAACTCGGCCTCGCGCTGGACGAACGCCGGCGCGTCAAAGTAGATGCCCATTTTCATACCAACGTGCCGGGCGTGTATGCCATCGGCGACGTGATCGCCGGGCCGATGCTCGCGCACAAGGCCGAGGAGGAGGGCATCGCGTGCGTGGAGCGCATCGCGGGCAAGGCGGGGCACGTCAATTACGACGTGATTCCCGGCGTGATTTATACCCACCCGGAGGTCGCCAGCGTGGGGCTAGGGGAGGATTTGGCGGCGGAAAAGGGGATCGAGGTGACGGTCGGCAAATTCCTGTTTCGCGCCAACGGACGCGCCCTCGCCAGCGACAGCGCCGAGGGATTCGTCAAACTCGTGGCCGACGCCAAGACGGACCGGCTGCTGGGCGCGCACATCATTTGTCCCGCCGCCGGCGAGTTGATCCAGGAGGCGGTGTCGGTGATGGAATTCGGCGGGAGTGCCGAGGACCTCGCCCGCACGGTGCACGCGCACCCGACCCTGAGCGAAGCCGTCAAGGAGGCCGCGCTCGCGGTCGAGAAACGGGCGATCCACGCGTGAAGGTGACGGCAGGGATTAAAATGCGGCAGGCAAAAATCTGAACAGAGCAGCGGTACACCAGGTACCAGGACCGTACCGAACCGGGGCGGCACCCCACCAGCGGAGGTGATTCCACGCTGTATTTCCAGGCGGATTCGGTGTAGATTGTAGTGCGCTTCCGGGGGGTGCAAAACCCGGCGGCGCTTCGACTTGGAAACGACCCCCGCCATCCTGCTGCGCAAGATCAAGCTGACCGAAAGCAGCCTGATCGTCACCTGGTTCACCGAGGCCCACGGCAAGCTCAAAACCGTGGCCAAGGGCGCGCGTCGGCCCAAGAGTCCGTTCGCCGGACGGCTGGACCTATTTTTTGCGGCGGAAATCACGTTCTCGCGCAGCAGCAAGAGCGAGTTGCACGGGTTGCGCGAGGTGGCGGTCCGCGATTCTCGCGAGGGACTGAGACTGCGCTACGAACGGACGCAAATGGCCGCGTATTTCGTTGAACTGGTCGAGATGACCACCGAGTTCGAGCACGCGGTGCCGGAAGTGTACGACCTGTTGCGCCGGGCGTTGGATTACTTGGACAAAGGCGAGCCGGACCGCCGCGCGATGCTGCACTTCGAATCGCAGCTCAGCCGGTTGCTCGGGCTGACCGGCGAGCACAACGCGGACGCCGACCCCGCGCAGGCCATCGTGAAGCTGGCCGGGCAGTTGCCGAGAGACCGCGCGCGGATTCTGAAGAGCCTGCCACACGGACCCGGTTTGACCAGGGCAGAGGCGTAACACCCAAAGGTTGCGGCGATATATTTTTGCCTGTATATCGAAGGGCGACACGGCCAGCCGCCGCGTTCGTGACGACCTGACGGGTAATGAGCCAGACCAGCAGCATCCGCAACCGCCTATCCGGCACCGTGCGCGAGATCGTGTCCGACACCGTCGTTTCCGAAGTCGTCGTCGAGACGGCGGCGGGCACGATCAGCGCCGTGATCACGACCCGTTCCGTCGAAGAACTCAACCTCAAAGTGGGAGACCAAGTATATGCCATCATCAAAGCGACCAGTGTTTCCGTCGAACGTTCGTCAACCCCGCCGGACGCCGCGCTGGCGGATGCTGGGGGCGGCGCTGCTGCTGACGACGGGGATATCGTTTTCGGGCACGTCGGCGGGGTCGGCGGCTGAAACCGTCTCCATCGCCGCCGCCGCCGACCTCGCGTATTGCCTGGACGACATCAACGCGGCGTTCAAGATAACGCATCCCGGCGCGGACCTGAAGGTGTCCAGCGGGTCGTCGGGTAATTTCACCTCGCAGATCAAGGCGGGTGCGCCCTTCGAGGTGTTTCTCTCCGCCGACATCGGCTTCCCGAAAGACCTGATCAAGGCGGGCCTTGCCGACGAGAAAACGCTGTTCACCTACGCGTTCGGCAAAATCGTGCTGTGGACGCTCCATCCCGAGGCGGTGGACGTGACCAAGGGGCTGGCCGTCTTGAGCAAGCCGGAGGTCGTCAAGAAACTTGCGGTGGCCAACCCGGACCATGCGCCCTACGGACGCGCGGCGAAAGAGGCGCTCCAGCACGACAAGCTCTGGGACGCCTTGCAATCCCGGATCGTGCTCGGCGACAACATCGCGGCGACGGCGCAGTTCGTGTCGTCGGGCAACGCGGACGCGGGGATCGTGGCGCTGTCACTGGTGACTTCTCCCAAGCTGGCGAACGTGGGCAAGTGGCAGGAAATTCCCGCCGAGGATTACAATCCGCTGGAACAGGGCGCGGTCTTGACCAAGGCCGGCATGGGCAACCCGACGGCGAAGGCTTACCTGGAGTTTTTGCGCACGCCCGAGGCGCGCGCAATCTTTGACCACTACGGCTTCCGGCTGCCGGAGAAGAAAGGATGAAGGATGAAGGATGAAGGCGGAAGGCAGAAGCGGAAGGAAACAGAGATCGAACGCGGCAAATCTCGTTTTCAGGTCGGGTGCTTGGACCGTTGTAGGCGGGGTGACCGTTATCTGCCTCCTTCAACTTTCCTCCTTCAACCTTCATCCTTTTCTTCAGTCGCTTGCATTGACGTTGCGGTTGTCGCTGACGACCACGCTATTGTTGCTTGCGCTAGGCATCCCGCTGGCCCACTGGCTGAATACCAGTCGCTGGCGCGGGGCCGCATTGGTGCAAACGCTGGTCGCGCTGCCGATGGTGCTGCCCCCGACGGTGATCGGCTTCTATCTGCTGGTCTGCTACGCGCCGGACCATCTGCCCGGTTCGCTCTGGCTGCGGTTGACGGGACGCGCGCTGAGCTTTTCGTTCACGGGGCTGGTGATCGGCTCGATCCTCTATAGCCTGCCGTACGCGGTGCAGCCGTTCCAGGCGGCGTTGCGGGCGGTGCCTGTGACGATGCTGGAAGCGGCGGTGGCCACGGGGGCAGCCCCGTGGCGGACGTTCTGGCGGGTGCATCTGCCGCTGGCCCGGCGGGGGGTGCTGGTCGGAGCGACCCTGAGTTTTGCGCACACGGTCGGGGAATTCGGCGTCGTGTTGATGCTCGGCGGCAGCATTCCCGGCGAAACCAAGGTGGCGAGCATCGCGCTGTACGACGAGGTGCAGAAATTCAATTATCCGCTTGCGCACGCTTACGCCGCGACGTTGCTGGTCGTTTCGGGCGTGTTGCTATCGGCGGTGACGTTCTTGCAGCGGGACGCGCCGGAGTAAGTGGCTTCAAGATGTTCTACGTTGTCTGACGATCCCAAGCCCAGCGACGGAGGCTGGCGAGGCAAGAGCCTGAATGCGGAGAAAGCCCCGCCGCCAGCCGCCGTTCGCTGGAGTGCCTTGTCAGGCCGGGTGGGGCCCTCGCAAAAAGCGAACGGCGAAATGACCAAAGGCTGCACCGGCCATAGTCGCCAGATAAGCAAACAGGAGAAATGGACGCAAGAACAACGGTGCCCACAACACATACTCATTGTGCGTGCTGCTGAAGTAGCCGGGCACACAGTAATAGATCGGCGCGCTCAGAAGGGCAGCCGATAACCAAAGACTCACGCGCCACGCAGATTGGCGCACGAAACCAGCGACACAGAAAGCAAACAGGCAATCGACGATGACCAAGGGCATCGCTTGGGAAAACATGTTCTGATCGATCAACATAACAGAAACCGTTCAGCAACAGAAAGGGAAACTTGGCAAGGCCTGACGGACTCAAGCTCAGCAACGGGCGGGGCAAAAATCAAGGCTGGATTGCACGCGAGAGCCACTGGCCCCGCCCGTCCGCTGTAGCGACTGGTCAGGCGCGGGGAGCTGGAAACACGCCGAGAAAACAGCGGCTACCGAGTGAACGCGGAGTAAAGCACGCCACGAATGCGAGGTGTAATCTTGATGTGGTGGTTCTCATCTGAATAAGCGTGTGTCCTGGTGATGTAAAGGGTCTCAAAGCGAGGCTCGCTGGGTGGATCGGGTTGAACTCGGGAGTAACAATCCACCAGCATCACGATTGGCCCGGCTTTGCGTTTGATCTCCGCATCAACCTTAGCGTCATCCCAGTGGATGGCCCTAAGCAAGCGGTTGAAGAGAACGTCAACTTCGCGCTTGGAAGCGGGGTCTTGGCGGATGCTCGAAGCAGTAACCGAATGCTTTGGAGAGGCGGAGCGATAGACAACCTCCCAGGAGTATGGCTCAGGTGCAGCGCGAACAGACAAAGCTGGGCACGAGCATAGAAGCAGAATCAAGAATCTAGCGTTCATCAGGGGGTAGGCGATTGCGCCTGACGACCCAAGCTCAACGACAGAGGTTGGCGAGGTCAAGCGTGGAATACAGAGAAAACTCCCCTGCCAGCCTCTGTTCGCCGGAGCGCCTTGTTAGGCCATCAGGGATGGACTTGCGCGAGGGTCTTGTCGATCTGGAGGCAGACCTCGCCAGCGTATTTTGCATGGCTGACCAACCTGCCTGATTCGTCGATGGTGAAGAGGCTGTTCTTGCTGCTGGGCCGATTCAGGCCCCAAACGATCTCCACTGCCGTAATATCGCCTCCCACGGTTTTAATTTTCTGCGGCGACGGAAAAGTCACCAACAAATAGTCGCCCGATGACACGCTGTCGCGGTAATCCTGCTGAGCCCCTGCGAAGGTGAAAAACTGGTCGTCCCCGCTGGGGCCGGAGTGAAAGTTGGACGATTGCACCAGCTTCAGTATTTGCTGGCGCAACTGTTGTTGAGCATCCTCCGACAGAGCAGCCTGCTGGTTCTGCATTTGCAAGCGGACGGTGGATGAAGCTTCGTCGGCACGAGTCGTCGACATAACACCGACAAAGAGCAGAACACAAAGAAGATACGATTTCATAGGCTTGTGTGACCGAGCGAGCAAGAAAAGCGTTCAATGGGGCCTAACTTTGTGTTAGACGAAAGTTCGCGAAAAAGGTGAACTTTCTATCACCTAAATTCTAACGGTGTCGGTACGCAGCAATCGGAGCGGTCGTCCCGCGAAGTCAGAGGCCGAGATTGCTCAGGGCGTTCATCGTCTGCTCCAGGTTCGTCGCCAACTGGGGGTGCGAGGTCTGAAACGTGAGGACGGCTTCCTGCAAACGGCCCCGAACCTGCGTGCTCTCGCCGGTGGAGATGGCAGGCGGGGTGGCCGCGACGCGCTCGATGTCGGCGCGCACCGCCTGGAGCAACTGGCGGCTGTGGTCGTCGAGCGTTTCGCCACGGGCGAGTTCGTCGTGAAGTTGGCCGAGCAGTTCGCGGAGGTGTGGTTGATCCATCGGAGGAAGTTTCGCGGAGGGGCGGGCCACGCGCAAGAAGGCTTTAATCACCGTTGCGGCGACGTTCGTCGTTGATGATTTCGCCGACGGTGCGGCCAGCGGCCGGTTTGCGGCGGCGGCGGACGGCGCGTTCGAGCAGGTTGCGCTCGTCGGAGGTGAGTTGTTCGTCCAGCCAGCGGCGCGCCCAGCCGTCGGCGCCGTGCCGCGTCTGGAGATCGTCGTACCCCCACGTTTTGATTTCGGGTGAGCCGGGTTCGAGCGTGGCGTCGGCGGCGGCGCGCAACATGGCGGGGTCGGTGCGAGCGGCCACCGGCAACAGACGCATGGCCTCCTCGCCCTCGCGGGCCAGGGCCTCACGGATGACCACCGATTGACCCGCGCGCAGGCTCAGGCGGCGGCCCGCGAGCAGGCCGCCGGGCTCGGCGCGGTACACGGCCAGGGCAGGCGCACTGCCGAAGCTCCAGCCTACGATGAGACGGTCGGCGTCGAGCAGGATGCCGAGTCCGCGGTAGAGCACCGACCGGCCCACCTCGAACGTCAGCAGGAAATCGCTGCCCTGCGGAGTGCTGTTGACCGTGCCCTCGAAGCTGCCGCTGCCGGGCCGTCGAAACGGATTTCGCCGAGCGTGCCGCCGGAATCCAGGCTCGTGATCCAGCGGCCCTGCCATGTGCCTGAACCCGTGGTGTGACGGTAGATCGCCACGCCGTACGCAGCGCCGCCAGTGGAAATGGAAACCCCGAGCGCGCCGTCGTCGTCCGACAGGCCGAGGCCACGCTGCCGTCGCGCGCCAACGGTGGAGGGCAGCCAGGAGACGGCGCTGACGCGTGGGCGCCGGAGCGTGATGTCGACGGTGCCTGCGAAGGTGGCCTGCGCGACCGGAGCATCGGCAGCCGTCGGGAGGATGGCCACGACGTAGCGGCCCGCGAGGTCCGGGGCTGCGCCGATGGTCAAGGCACCCAGAGAGCAGGACGCCAGAATCAGTGCGGCGGTAGGGACGGCGCTCTGTCGCCGTGCGCCGGCGTTTCCAGCGCAGACACGGCGGCGGAGCGCCGTGGCTGCAACGAAAAGCATCCGACCGGATTTCACGGTGACAGGCGGGCGATCACCCAGGAGTCGTCCGGCTGCCGGGCGTATTCAAAGCGGTCGTGCATCCGGTTGGCGCGTCCCTGCCAGAATTCAATCGTGGCCGGTTGCACCCGGTAGCCGCCCCAGAACGGCGGCACGGGCACCGTGCCGTGGGTGCCGAAACGCAGCCGGATTTCGTCCAGCGCGGCATCCAGATCCGCGCGCGAGGTGACGACGTCGCTCTGCTGGGAAGCCCACGCGGCCAACTGGCTCTCACGGGGCCGGGAGTGGAAATAGGCGAGCGTTTCCGCGTCTTCGAGGCGCACGACCGCGCCGGTGACGAGTACCTGCCGCTCCAGCGCAAGCCACGGAAAAAGAAGCGACGCGCGG
>CAXUHC010000139.1:0-11928 GCA_964250705.1 uncultured Chthoniobacterales bacterium
GGAAGAGCGCCACGTAAGGCCCCATGCCGTTTTGCACGTCGGCGATGCAGAAGTTGAGCGCCATAAGCGCCCGCACGCTGCCGCGTTTGCTGGACTCCGCCTTGCCACCGTCCTCGCGCTGTTTCCCTTCGATTTGAGCGGCAGGCGGATGGGAAGAGTTAGCAGAATAGGCAGGTGAGTCGTGCATGGGAAGGCGTTATCGGGCGGTGCCAAGCTGGTCACCCTTTGCAGGAGTTGTGCCGTCCCCGGAAAAGCTGGTTTTCGGAGGAGAGCTACGGAAAAGCCCGGACGCCAGTCGGATGAAAAACGGACGCGCGGTGTCCGGTAAGCGGACGCCGGAAGGATGCCGGAGATCGTGGCGGGTGGTTCGTCGCCCGCAACGAGCAAGTTGTCCGGCTACCGGACGGGACACGTCCGGTTTTCATGCGGGAATTGTGAATGGCCCCCCAGGCACTGATGCATGTAAGTACTTATCATCCGGTGGTTTGCGTTTTTATAGATGGGCTGGCACAGCGCCTGCAAATAGGGGGATGTGTCAGACGAGCTTGCCGGGCACATCCCATCAAACCGTCCTCAAGCCGCTTGCCACCCAATCCCGAACCCAATAGCCAAACCCATGATTAAACGCAAACATTTCCCGCTGGCCGCCGTCGCTGCCGCCGGGCTGCTCACCGCCACCTTCAGCCTCGGCCACCTGAGCGTGTCACACGCACAGGACAACCCGCCCGCCGCAGACCACGGCCGCCCGTTGCCGCCTCCTCCGCGAGATGGCGGTCCCGGTCCGCGCGGCGAACGTCCGCCGCACCCTCCGCGTCCCGACGCGGATCAACCCCCAGTTCCGCCGGTGGACCCGCAAACCGCACCTGCCGCCGTGAAGACGGCCAGCGATGCGCTCGCGGGCTTGAGCGCCGGGCAGGTCTGGGCGCGCACCGCTCCTCGTGGTGAGCAGCAGGTGCAGGCGACGCTGATGTTCCAAGGCAAGGAAGTCGCCCGCCTGGAGTTTGATCCCGCCAACGGTTCGCTCCTGGCGCGGGGTCAACACCTCCCGCCCCCGCCCGATGGCCCCCGTGGTTCCGCCGCAGGCCCGCGCGAGCAGCGCGGCCCGTCCGCCCGACCGCACCCGCCGGAGCCTCCCACCGATGCACCCGTGGCGCCCGACGCTGCGGCGGATGCCAACAAGCCCGTGGATGCTCCCATCCGCCCGGCTCCGGACGCTCCGGTTCCCGACGCCGACATTCCGGCACCGGTCCCCGCCGTCCCGGTGAACCTCGGTCCGGTCAAAGCGAAGCTCGCCGAGATCGTCAAGGGTTTGAGCGTCGGCCAAGGTGCGGAAGTGTTGCCCCGCGAAGGATTCTGGAAGGTGCCGATCATCTACCAGAGCCGCGTGGTCGGGGAACTGCATCTTTCCGGTGACGGCACGAAGGTGATGCAAGATTTTGGCGCCTCCCGTGACGCGGCGATCTTCGCCCGGTAGGAAGTTTACCGAGCGCAACCGAACACGAGCCGGGCGTCGGAGGAAACTCCCTTGGCGACCGGTTTGGTGCGTTTGGCTTTGTCCCTGACCGATGGGTATCTTCACCGTGATCTGCCCTGACGACGGTTGTTTTCGTTATGATAATGGTCGGTTCCGGGTTGGCCGGATACCGGACCAACCACCTCATTGAGCACCAACGGGGCCCACGAGCATCGAAACGACGGTGGTGCGCCGATAATTTTTTCAGGCAACGGGTCCAGTCGGTAATGCACGCCTCTTCCACAAGACGTAAATAATGGGGTAGAGCAGCAGTTCCAGCACGGCACTCGTGACAATCCCGCCGATCATCGGGGTGGCAATCCGCTTCATCACGTCGGACCCGCTTTGCGTGGCCGGCGACCACAAGATAGGCAGGAGTCCGAAGAGGATCGCGCATACCGTCATCATCTTGGGGCGAATCCTTTGCACGGCCCCCTCTTTGACGGCGGCATAAAGATCATCCAGCGAGTTCATCTGACCACGGGCACGGTGCTCCTCCCAGGCGTGGTCGAGGTAGAGCAGCATGACCACGCCGGTTTCCGCGTCCAGTCCGGCCAGGGCGATCAATCCCACCCACACCGCCACGCTCATGTTGTAGCCCAACAGGTAGAGCAGCCAGAACGCGCCGATGAGCGAGAACGGCACGGCCAGCAGCACGATGGCGGTCTTTACAACCGATTGGGTGTTCAGGTAGAGCAGGACGAAAATGATGAGCAGCGTGAACGGAATGACGATCTTGAGCCGTGCTTCGGCGGCCTTGAGGTACTCAAACTGCCCGGCCCATTGCGTGTAGTAACCCGAGGGAAAGTGAACGCTCTGGCGGATTTTTTCCGATGCGGCCTGGACGTAGCCCTCGATGTCATTGGTCGTCAGGTCGATGAACACGAAGCCGACGAGTTGACCGTTTTCGTCGCGGATGGACGGAGGGCCGGTTTTGTACTGAATGTCCGCCAGCAAGGAAATCGGCACCTGCGCGCCAGTGGGCGTGGACACGAGCACCCGCTTGAGCGCATCGAGGTCCTGGCGGAAGTCCCGCGCGTAGCGCACGCTGACCGGGTAGCGTTCCCGGCCTTCGACGGTCGTGGTGATCGTCTTGCCGCCGATGGCACTTTCGATCACGTCGTTCACGTCGCTAACGCCTAACCCATAGCGGGCGGCGGCCTCGCGGTTCACGGTGAAATCCAGAAAGTAGCCGCCTGTGGTGCGCTCGGCGAACACGCTGCGCGTATTCGGAAAGCCCGTCAGGGCTTTTTCGATCTGGACCGCTACTTCCTGAATCCCGGCAAGGTCAGGTCCAAAGACCTTGATGCCGAGCACGCTGCGAAAGCCCGTGGTGAGCATTTCGGTTCTGGTCTGAATGGGCATCCAGAAGATGTTCGCCATGCCCGGCGTCTTGATGTTGGCGTTCATTTCGGCCACGATCTTGTCCCACGTCATGCCGGGCCTCCATTGGTCGGGCGGCTTGAGGCTCACCACCGTTTCAAACATCGACAGCGGGGCGGGATCGGTCGAAGTCTCGGACTGGCCCGCCTTGCCGAACACCCTTTCTACCTCGGGAATCTTGCGAAGCTGCCGGTCCTGGATTTGCAGAATCCGGGTGGCTTCCCCCACCGCCATGCCGGGCACGGCGGTCGGCATGTAAAGCAGGGTGCCTTCGTTGAGCGGCGGCATGAACTCGCTGCCGAGACGGCGGAACGGAATCACCGTCGCCGCCAGCAGCACAACCGCGACCGCGAGGGTCAGCCAGCGGAAATGCAGCACGAAGTTGACGAGCGGTTGATAAATCCAGATGAGGAAGCGGTTGACCGGGTTCCTGATTTCCGGGGTGATCTTGCCCCGGATGAGCAGCGTCATCAGCACGGGCACGAGGGTCACGCCGAGGAGAGCCGCGAAGAACATGGAAAACGTCTTGGTGTAGGCCAGCGGCTTGAACAGCCGTCCTTCCTGCGCCGTGAGGGAGAAGACCGGGATGAAGCTCACCGTGATGACCAGCAGCGAGAAGAACAGCGGCCTCCCCACGGTCTTGGCCGCGCCGATGATCGCCGTGACCCGCTCGGTGTTATCCGGTTCGCGTCCTTCCTTTTCGCGGAAGAGTTCCAGGCTCTTGTGCGCGTTCTCGACCATGATGATGGCCGCGTCCACCATCGCGCCGATGGCGATGGCGATGCCGCCCAGGGACATGATGTTGGAAGTCAACCCGAGCCAGAGCATCGGCAGGAAAGAGAGCAGGATGGCGATGGGCAAGGTAATGATCGCCACCAGGGCCGACCGGACGTGCCAAAGAAAAATCAAGCAAACCAGAGCGACCACGATGCTCTCCTCGATGAGCTTTTCGCGCAGGGTATCGATGGACCGCTTGATGAGGCCGCTGCGGTCGTAGGTCGGGACGACCCGCACTCCGGCGGGCAGCGATGACTGTATCTCCGCGAGCTTTTGCTTGATGCCGTCGATCACCGTCAAGGCGTTCTCTCCGTAACGCATGACCACGATGCCGCCCACGGTTTCGCCCTGGCCGTCGAGTTCGGCCACGCCGCGCCGCAGGTCCGAACCCAAGTGGACCGCGCCGACGTTCTTCACGTAAACCGGCGTGCCGTTCTCGACCTTGAGCGGGATGTTCTCGATGTCCGCCACGCTCTTGAGGTAGCCGCGTCCGCGCACGAAATACTCCGTGGAAGCCACCTCGAAAATCTTGCCACCCACGTCGGCGTTGCTCCGTTTTACGGCGTCCACGACCGATGCCAGCGGCACTTTGTACGCCGCGAGCTTATCCGGGTCCAGGTCGATCTGGTACTGCTTGACGAACCCGCCGATAGACGCCACTTCGGAGACGCCTTTGATCGACTCCAACGCATAACGCAGGTGCCAGTCCTGAAAGGAACGCAGTTCGGCCAAATCGTGCTGGCCGGTGTCGTCCACCAGCGCGTATTCAAATACCCAACCCACGCCTGTCGCATCCGGGCCGATGACCGGGTTGACGCCTTCGGGTAGGCTGCCGCGCACGCCGGTGAGATACTCGACCACCCGCGAGCGCGCCCAATAAATGTCAGTGCCGTCTTCAAAGATGACGTAAACAAAACTCTTGCCGAACATCGACTCGCCGCGCACGAATTTGACCTTGGGCGCGGCGATGAATTTGGTGGAAATCGGGTAGGTAATCTGGTCCTCGACCAGATCTGGCGAACGGCCTTCCCAGTCGGTATAGACGATCACCTGCACGTCGCTCAAATCCGGGATGGCGTCGAGCGGCGTGCGCTGCAACGCAAAGATGCCGCCCGCCACGGCAAAGAGGGTGAAGATAACCACGAGAAATCGGTTTCTCGCGCTCCATTCGATGAGCCGTTCGATCATCGTTTCGCCTCCGGGTTGGTGCGAGTGGCCGCCGGTTCCTCGAAGCTCTTGAGCGCACCCTGGACCTTGGCCTCGGCGTCGATCAGGAAGTTGGCGCTGGCAACGACGCGCTCGCCTTCGCTCAGACCTGCGTTGACCTCGTAGCGGTCGCCGTACTTTTCCCCCAACGACACCGCGCGGGGTTCGATTCGTCCCTGTGCCTTATCCACGAAGACGATGTTGCGCGTACCCGTGGGCATGACCGCGCCGACCGGGATCGTCAACGCTTCGCGGCTGCCGCCCGCCGTCAGCACCGCGCTGACGTACATCGCCGGGCGCAGCCGGAAGTCCGGGTTGGGAATGTCGATGCGGACCTTGCCCGTGCGTTGCGCGGCATCGAGGAACGGGTTGATGAGACTGATCTTTCCCTCGAACTCTTGGCCCGGGGAGGCGGTGGTCGTCAGCTTGACCTTCTGCCCCACGTGGAACGACGAAAGCTCGTTTTCGTACACGTCGACCCACACCCACACGCTCGACAGGTCGGCCAAGTCCACCAGATGCTCGCCCATCCGCACGCTGCGGCCCTGGTCCACGGGCACCGCTTCCACGATGCCCCGGAAAGGGGAGAGCAGCGTCAGGAACTCGCCCGGCTGGCGGGTGCGTTCGAGGTCGGAAATTTGCGAAGACGTGACGTTCCATTGCAACAGCCGCCGCTTGGCCGACTCCACGAGTCCCTGCGCCGTGCGCCGTGCTTCGACGGAACGAGCGTTGTCCCGCATTTTCAGCAACTCGACCAACTCGCGCTCGGCGGTGAGCAGGTCTGGGCTATACAGGGTCAACAAAGGTTGACCTTTCTCCACCAGTTCGCCCGGCGAGGTCACATGGAGAGTTTGCACGTAGCCATCGACTCGCGCCACGAACTCCCAATGCCGGGCTTTGTCCGGGGTGACGACGCCGACGGCGCGAACTTCCCGGCTCAACGCTTCACGAGCCACCGCCGCGTAGGTGACGCCGATCTGCTGCTGCCGCTCGACGGGGACCGTGAACTCGTGGGAAGCCGCTGCACCGTTCCGGTCTTGCCGGGAGGTAGATTTATCCGGCGACAACGCGCCGTTTTTCACCACCGGCACCAGGTTCATGCCGCAGATCGGGCACTTGCCCTTGGGATCATGCAGATGGACCGACGGGTGCATCGTGCAGGTGTAGTAATCCACGCTGCTGCCGGCATCCGAAAGGGCTGGCTCGGGCTTGGAGCATCCCGATGCTCCTATGAAGATCGAGAGAGCCGCGCCGCTGCTCAAGATGAGAAATCGGCGGCGGTTCAGCGGGGTGGTGCGAGTCTTCATTTTGACGAGGGTAAAGAGTGGAAATCCACACCGACCGTAGCAGTCAGTTCAGCGACGGCGGCTTCGTAGTCAGCGCGATGGGAGAGACTTTCAGCCTCCGCATCCCGCAGCGTTCGCTCGGCGGCAATCAGGTCCGCGAAGCTGTTTTTTCCGGTTTCGTAACCGTTGCGGCTGGCAACGACCGCCTGCCGCGCCAGGGGCAGGATTTGATCGCCATAAACCGTGAAATGGTGATGGAAGGTTTCGACTTTCGTGAGCGCATCCCGCACCCGGCCCAAAGTCTCGGAGCGTAGCTGCGCCAATTCTGCGACCCGTTGGCTCAATCCTGCCTGGGCTTCCCGGTCCTGTGCCCGGTACTTTCCGGCGTTGAGCCAGGGCACGGTGAAAGCGATGCCCACGTCCACTTCGCTGACGGCTTGCGAGGCGGCGTTATACTGCTGGCCGCTGATCCGTAAGGCCGGGTCGGGCAGCCACGAACGCCGCGACAATTCCAGCCGGGCCTGCGCCGCGTCGATCCGCTTCTGCGCCACCCGAACCTCCGGTCGGTACGCCAAGGCCAAGGCATCGAGTTGGGCCGCTGATGGCAGGCGCCGATGAGAGGAGCCGCCGTCTCCCAAAGCCGGGGGCTGCCCCAATGCCGACCGGGCGGGCCGGTTCACCAGCACGTTGAGCGCGCTCTGCGCGTCGTCGCGGGCGCGTTCGAGGTCTGCCCTGGCTTCCACGATTCTTGCGCGCTCCACCGTGGCGGCAAGCACGTCGGCCTGCGTCTGCGTGCCCGCTTCGTAGCGCGCACGGCTCAGGTTGGCGGCCTCGGTGAGCAGCCCTTCGTTCTGGCGGTTTAGGTCCAGTTGGGCGTAGGCGTTTGCCAACCGCCAGTAAGCCCCGGCCACGTTGGCGCGCACGTCCAGTTCGACCCGGCGTAGTTGCTCGTAGGCGGCGACCGCTTCGGCGGTCGCTTCCCGTGCGCGGCTGAGGTTCTTGCCGTTGAGCGGAACTTTCTGTTCGACGGTCAGCGTGTTGTCCGTGAAAGCATTGGCGGGCACATCCACGAAGCGGCCTGCACGGGCCTGGAACGATACGCTTACATCCTCCCACGCGGCGGCCTGGGGCACGCGGGCCTTCATCGCCTGCCAGTTGGCGCGGGCCGCCTTCAACGAAGGGTTCTCCGCCAGGGCGATCCGGGTTAGCGCATTTAACGAAAGAGCCGGTGCGGTTGCGCTGCGAACGTCATCCGCCGATGCGCGTTCGGCGCGCAGACTAAGAATAGGGAAAAAACCGCAAGCCAGCAGGGAAAGGAACTTCATGGATTCTGAGTTGGAAACGGACACCAGAGAAACAGCGGGCAAGTGCCTTGGAAAAAGGCACACCACTCCTGTCGGTGTCCGAACTCAGATCAACCAGATGCAGCTAACCGCCCCGCGTGGAGCGCGCTCTCGCACCGGCTGGAACTGCCTGTTCCCGGCGAGCAGCGTGGATTTTTGCGGCGACGCAAAAAAGTCGAAAGTGGGTACGAGCGTCAATGTCACCGCAACCGGCGCATGGTCGATTTGGTGGCTACGCTCGTTACCCAATGGCTCCGGTCGCGAAGGCGTGTCGGAAGCCGGGTTGGAGGTCAGGCAGCACGGCATCGCCGCGCAGCACTGGTGGCAATCAACGGTCGCAGCAGGAGTATTTCCTTCCGAGGACGCGCTGGCTTGGATTCCGCAGGGTTCACCCGGCAGTTGAGAGAAACCTGCCTGCGTGAAGATCAGGATGCAGAGCAGGCCAAGCACGAAGACAGCCCTCGCCGCGAGGAAGGTCGTGCTTGGGTTTCGAGGCATACGAAGAAGAAACATGCCACTTTTTGTAAGACCTGCCACACGAAAACTTTCGGTCTGTGTTCCGGGTGAAAACGATTCTGTTGTGTCCGCATAAGTAAATCTGCCCTACGGATCAGGCCGACCACGACTCCTTGCGCCTTGACTCGTCTCGTAATGTATCCGGCACAAACTCCCCGTGATCACCTGGTTGCAGTGTGCTTGGCGACAACCGCGGCGGGGGTTATACTCGCCACAATTACGGATCGCCCCGCGCCGCCCATTTTAATCATGCAAATCCAATACTCCGCCACCCTGCCCGCTGATTCCGAGATCGTCGTGGAACTGCTGACCAAGGAGGAACACAACCGGACCGCCGTGGAAGTCCCCACGGCGGAGTTCTCCGGCGGGGCGAACAGCGTCCTGCTGCTGCACGCCGAGCGGCGGCTTTACGTCGGCCTCGGGCCGGAAGCGAAGGTCAACGCGCAAACCATCCGCGCCGCCTGCGGCACGGCGGCCAAAACGCTCCGGGCCAAGGGCCGCACCCACGTGACCCTCGCGTTGGGACGCTGGTCGCAGTTCGCCCGCGAAGCCGTCGAAGGCGCGGTGCTCGGGTCCTACCGGTTCGACACTTTCCAACCGCTCAAGGCGGGCGATCCGCCCCGCCGCACGCTGGACGGATTGCTCGTTGTGGCCGAAGGGCATGATCTGGAAGGCATCACCCGTCTGGGCCGGACCGGTCAACTCGCCGCCGAAGCCGCCAACTATGCCCGGCAGGTGGCGAACCAACCCGGCAACCTGTTCTACCCGGAAATCCTGGCGGACGAAGCGGTTCGCCTGGCGGCGGAGAGCGAGGGACAATTGGCAGTGGATATCCTTGAAGAACGTGAATTGCGCGCGCGGGGCTTCGGCGGTCTGCTGGCCGTCGGTGGAGGGAGCGTCCACCCGCCGCGTTTGCTGGTGCTGCGCTACGATGGCGGCGTGGCTGGCGAGGCTCCGCTGGCATTCGTGGGCAAGGCGATCACTTTTGACAGCGGCGGCATTTCCATCAAGCCCGCTCTGGGCATGGAGGAGATGGTGTGGGACAAGTGCGGCGGCATCGCGGTGCTCGGCGCGATGCAGGGCGTGGCGAAACTGCGGCCCAAGCGCAACATCGTCGGCATCATCGCCAGCGCGGAAAACATGACCGGCCCCGGCGCGTATCGTCCGGGCGACATCGTGACGGTGTACGACGGTCGGCAGATCGAGATTAACAACACCGACGCCGAGGGCCGCGTCGTGCTGGCCGACGCGCTGGGCTATGCGGTGAAGGATTGCAAGGCGGCGGCCATCGTGGACCTCGCCACTTTGACCGGAGCCTGCGTCGTCGCATTGGGAGACTGGGCCGCCGGGTTGTGGACCACGGACGACGGTTTGAAAGACAGGCTTCTTGCCGCCAGCGGCCGCAGCGGCGAGCGCCTCTGGCCGATGCCGCTTTACCCCGAATACAGCGAGCAGATCAAGAGCGACGTGGCGCTCATCAAGAACAGCAGCGGGCGGCCCGGCGGGGCGTGCACGGCGGCGGCGTTTCTGCGCACGTTCGTCGACGACACCCCTTGGGCGCACCTGGATATTGCCGGTCCGGCGGCCATCACCAAGGACCGCGCCGACCTCGCCCGCGGCGCGACGGGCTTCGGCGTGCGGGCATTGCTGGAACTGGCGATGGCGTAATCGAGGCAGGAACGGTTCTCCCTCAATACCACACCAGCGCGCACAGCAGGACCAACGCGCCGTAGGCCAACCCGCCGCCCACCGCCACCTTCCAGCGGCTCGCCGAACGGTTGAGCCAACCGATCTGGTCGCGCAGGAGATGGGGCTGGCCGACCCACAACATGCCGAACACCACCCAGGCGTAAGCCAGCACCACCACCAGCAGGCGGCTGGCCTGCGGCTTGAGAAACGCGGCGTCGAGCAACGGCGCCGCCGCCAGCAGCGCCAGCATGCCCAGGGCGCGCACCGCCAGAAATTCGTCCACGTAGCGCCAGGTCAAATAGGCAAAAACGGGCAAGCCCATCAGGATGTAACGCTGCAAGTAATAGAACTCGCCCCAGTCCATTTTCCAGGCCAGCACGAACGCCCAAACCAGGTCGATCAAGAGCAGGACCTCGCCGAGGCGTTGCGAACGGGGAAAGCCGCTCAGCCAGCGTCGGGCGTCGGCGGGCCGGGCCAGCGCGTAGGCATGCGTGCCGATCAGCAGCAAGCCGACCAGCAGTCCGACGGTTTTCAGCGCGAATTCGTAGGGCATAACGGGAAAATTTCTCGGGTTTAACAGGCGGCCAGGGCCGGGAACGCGGTGGCCGGCGGGGTCTCGCCTTCCGCCAGATCGCACTCGCCGTACAGCGTGAATCCGCTCGAGTGGACCACCTGCACCTCGAAGACCTGCCCGACCTGGCGTGGGTGCCCCTCGAACACGACGATCTTGTTGCCCGGCGTGCGCCCGGTCAGGCGGAGCGGGTTGGTTTTGCTCGGGCCTTCACAGAGGATTTCGACGCGCTCGCCGATCAGCGCGGCGTGTTTCGCCTTGGCGTGGGCGTTGACCACGGAAAGCAGGTCCTGGTTGCGTGCCTCCTTGACCTCTTCGGAAAGCTGGCCGTCCATCGTGGCGGCGGGCGTGTCGCGGCGCGGCGAGTAGCGGAAAACGAACGCGTTGTCGAAACCGATGCGGTCGGTGAGGGCGCGGGTGGCCTGGTAATCTTCCTCCGTCTCGCCGGGGAAACCGACGATGATGTCGGTCGTGATCGCCATGCCGGGCCGGGCGGCGCGCAAACGTTCGATGAGATCGAGATATTTGGCGGACGAGTAGGGCCGGTGCATCAGGCGCAGGATGCGGTCGCTGCCGCTTTGCATCGGGAAATGGACGTGTGGCATCAGCCGGGGCAGCCGCGCAAAGGCGTCCACGAGGTCCTGCCGGAAGCCGATGGGATGCGGCGACGTGAAGCGCAGGCGTGCCAGCCCGTCGATGGCGTGGACCGCGTCGAGGAGCTGCACGAACGGAGTTTTGCCGTCCGCAGACTTGGCAAACTCGTGCCGCCCGTAAAGATTGACGATCTGCCCGAGGAGCGTGACCTCCTTCACCCCACGGGCTACCAGCGCGCGGACCTCGGCGACGATTTCCTCCAGGCGGCGGGAACGTTCCGCGCCCCGGGTGTCGGGGACGATGCAGAACGTGCAGCGCATGTTGCAGCCCTGCATGATGGACACGAACGCGCTCGGCTGGCCGGGGCGCAGGACGTGGTCCTTGATGGTTTCCTGCGATCCTCCTTCCTCCTCGACATCGACCACGGCGCAGCGCAGGTCGTCGCGGCGGCGTTCTTCACCCGTGCGGGTGCGGCGGCGGGCGAGGGCATCGTCTACGTAATCGGCGACGCGGTGGAATTTCTGCGTGCCGACCACGAGGTCCAGGCGGGGGACTTCGGTCAAGAGCGACGCGCCGCGGCTCTGCGCCATGCAGCCCAGAAAACCGAAAACGACCTCGGCGCGGTCGCGGTGCAGGGCGTTGAGGTTGCCCATTTTGCCGATGGCTTTTTGCTCGGCCTGGTCGCGCACGCTGCACGTGTTGAGCAGCACCACGTCGGCATCGCCCTCGGCGGCGGTCATCTCGTGGCCGCGCGCGATGAGTTGACGCGCGACCTGTTCGCTGTCGCGCTCGTTCATCTGGCAGCCGTACGTTTTGAGGAAGACCTTGGCCATCGCGGGAAAAGAGGTCGAAGATAACCCGGCGTGGCCAAGGTTCAAGATCGTTCCGAAAGCCGATCAATGCCTCTCCAAAAACAGGGCGGGCGTCGCGGTTGTCCGCGACGCCCGGAAAGAAAACCAAGGATGCGACAGGATCAGGCGGTGCGGCGGCGCAGGCGCTGAACCACCACGAGACCCGCGAGGCCCGCGCCCATCATGGCCCAGGTGCTCG
>CAXUHC010000140.1:0-11714 GCA_964250705.1 uncultured Chthoniobacterales bacterium
TTCCAGGCGGCGGATTTTTTTGAGGATGTCGGCGGTTTCGGGCATCGGGCCGATGGACGCTAACTCAAACTTCGACACCGGCAAGGTCGTGAAAAGTTTTTCGGATGGCAAGTCCACACCTTTTTCGAGCATTTGGCACCTGACGATGGTCCGGGACCTGCTCACCACCTGCCAGACTTTGCAGCTTTGACCATGCCACCCGCCGTAAAATGATTTTCAACCGCATCCTCACCCGCCGCCTTTCGTCCGTCGCGTTGCTCGGCTGTTTATTCAGCACGGGTTCGACTTCCGCCCGCGCTACGATTCTCGCGTTGGATTGGTCGCACCTGAGCGCCGCTTACCAAGCCGGTGCCGCCAACGCCACCACGACCCAGAATTTCACCGTTGGGGCCAACACGGTCAGTACCGTCTTCGCCGTCCAGGGTGGACCTACCGCCGCCAATACCTTTGTCCTCGGCACGCCGACCGTCGCCACGAACAGCGGGACCACCTCTCCCACCAACCAATACGCCACCGGCGGTCTGACGGACGGCCAACTGGCCCTGCAAATCGGCATCACCCTCCCGGATTCCGCCGCTGACAGCATCAAGTTCACCATCAATTTCAGCCAGGCAGTTTACGGCGCCACGTTCCAACTTTTCGACGTGGATTATGGTGCCAGCTTCACCGACCAACTTCGGAATGTGTTCGGCGTCAGCGGGGCGACAACGGTCTTGCCGACGTTGACGAGTTCTTCGTCCAATACGGTGGGCAGCGCCGCCAACAACTCGGCGGACGGCTTTCTCAATTCCGTCACCGGCACCGCGGGCAGCGCGCAAACCGCGGCCGCGGGCAACGTGACCGTCACTTTTGCAAACAACGTGCCCGTCACCAGCATCAGTTTCATCTACGGCGACAATTTCAACGCCAATCTCGGCACCGTGGCCCCGACGAACGTGGCCCAGCAAGTCGTCGCCCTGTCCAACATCCAGTGGTCCACGGTTTCCGGCGTGAGCGTGCCGGAGCCGGGTGCACTGGCCGCGATCTGCCTGGGCGCAGCCGCCGTGTCGGCGGTCGTCCTGCGCCGCCCGCGGCAGGGCTGAGCCTCCCGTCAGGGCACCGGCAGCCCGGCGAAGATTTTCTGCACGATGGCCTCGCTGGTCAGTTCCTCCGCCTCGGCCTCGTATGAGACGATGATCCGGTGGCGCAGCACGTCCTGGCCGATGCTCTTGACATCCTGCGGCGTGACGTAGCCCCGCCCGTGCAGGAAAGCGTAGGCGCGGGCAGCGAGCGTCAGGTTGATCGTCGCGCGCGGGCTCGCCCCGCAACGGATCATGCCTTCGAGCTTCGCGCCGGGAATCGCCCCCGGCTCCCGCGTGGCCAGCACCACGTCCACGATGTAATCCTTCACCCGGTCGTCGATGTAAATCGAGTTGACCACCTCCCGCGCGGCCAGGATGTCTCCCGGCTGCACGGTGGGCTGGACCTCCAGCCTGGGTGCGCTCGTGCCCATCAGGTCGAGAATCTGCCGCTCTTCGGTCCGGGTGGGATAAGTGATGTTGAGCTTCAACATGAAACGATCCAACTGCGCCTCCGGGAGCTGGTAAGTACCCTCCTGATCGAGCGGATTCTGCGTGGCCAGCACGAGGAACGGATCGGGCAGCTTGTAGGTCGTCTCGCCGATGGTCACCTGCCGCTCCTGCATGGCTTCGAGCAGCGCGCTCTGCACCTTGGCAGGGGCGCGGTTGACCTCGTCGGCGAGGATCAGATTGGAGAAAAGCGGCCCCTTCTTGGTGGTGAAATCCCCGGTCTTCGGATTGTAGACCAGCGTGCCCACGAGGTCCGCCGGGAGCAGGTCGGGCGTGAACTGAATACGCGAAAAATTCGTCTGGATGCAGGCGGCGAGCGTCTTGACGGTGAGCGTCTTCGCCAGGCCAGGCACGCCTTCGAGCAGAACGTGGCCGTGGCCGAGCAAGCCGATCAAGAGACGGTCCACGAGGTATTTCTGACCGACGACGACGCGTCCCAACTCCGCCTGGAGGGGGGCGATCCAACGGCTGTGTTCCTGGACGGCTTGGGTCAATTCCTGGGTCGTGGACATAGAAGGGAGATCGGTGCGGGCAAATAGACCGCTGGGTGCGGGAAGTTTCAAGATTCAAGAACCAAGATTCAAGGAAGATTCAAGATTCAAGACTCAAGCCGGGGCCCGAACCCCGTATCCTCGTTGAGTCTTGGTTCTTGAATCTTGAAACTTCCCGCCGCCAGGCGGTGGTCATTCCTGCGGCTTGACGAACGAAAATGGCTCGCCTTCGCGTTGCTTGGCGTAAACCGATGGGTCCACGGATACGCGGTACACCTTGCCGTTTTCCTGCGGCACCTTCACGCGGAAAAAGTAGTCCCCCGCCAACAGCCGGCTGTGCACGCCGCCCGTCCCGAACGTGACCTGCGTTTCCCGCCGCGCCACGAATTCCTTCCCGACGATCACTCCCTGCACCCAGCCGGTCGAATTTACCTGCCGTCCGAGCGAAAACACCGCGTACAACGTGAAAGCCAACACCGCCAGGCCAGCCGTCACCGCAACGAGGAGATCGCGCCATTTCGTGTCCGGCACGACGCGGCGAGCGACGGAGCGGCGAGGTTCCACGGGGCACTTTCCGCCGGGCAATCAGGCTTCCTCGCCCATTTTTTTGCCGGTCCCTTCCGGCACGAAGACCGGCCCCGCCGGAGCCTCCTTGTCGGCGGGCGGCGCGGATGCCGCCGGTTCCCCGGCAACGCGTGGGCCGTCCGCGTCGCGTTTGCCCTGGGTCACCTCTTCGGCGCGACGGGTTTCGTCCTTGAGCGCCTCCATCGACTCCGTCGAAAGCGGCACGAAATGCCGCCCCCGCCCGCTGGCCTCCCAGACGTAACGCCGCAGCAACACCTTGACCGTCGCCGAAAGGGGCACGGCCAGAATCGCCCCGATGGGCCCGTTGAGCAGCAGCGACCAACCGAACACCGAAAGGATGACCGTCACCGGGTGCAGTCCCACCGAATCGCCCACGATCTTGGGCGCGATGATCGTGCTTTCGAGCATCTGCACGAGGAACATGATCGTTACCACGGCCAGCGGATGGCCGAAGTCGCCGTACTGGATGATGGCAATCAAAACCGCGGGAATGTAACAGAGGATGATGCCGAGATACGGGATGAACGTCAGGACGACGACCAGCAGCCCGATAAACACGGAAAAATCCAGTCCCATGATTGCCAGTGCGCCGCCGATGAGGATGCCGTCGATGGTGCTGACGATGAGCTGCCCCCGGAAAAATGCTACGAGGTAGCCGTTGATCTCCAGCAGCGCGCTGACGACTTCCTTCTTGAAGGGCGAATCGCGCAACGGCAGGTATTCGTTCCAGTGCCGCGCGATGTGCCGACTCTCGACCAGCAGGAAAAACAGGTAGACCGGGATAATGATGAGGTCGATCAGCGTGCCTGCCGCGCCAAGGCTGCGGGTCAGCAGATGCCAAACGCTGTCGAGCACTGCCGGAATCTTGCTTTGCAGCGTGGGGACCTGCTTCTGGATGTAGTTGCGGATGCCGTTGGGCTGCAAGAGTTCGCTCGGCTTGGCTGACGACGAATCTTCCGCGCCGGAGTTGGCCGCGTTTGCCGGGGCCGGGCCGCCCGGCCCCTCGGCGACGGGTGGAGGCGTGGGCGAAGGAGTAGGCTCCTGACCTCCCGGCGTGGGAGCAGGCACGGCGCGGTTGAATTTGGCAAGACGCGCTTCGGTGGCGTCGATCAAAGTCGTGATCCGCTTCTGCGCTTTCTGCGTGTACTCGGGCATGCCCCGGATCATGTTGGCCGCAGAATCGTAGATTTGCGGCACGATGAGCACCCCTGCCAGCACCAGTCCGAGCACGATCACGCCGAACAACGTCAACACTGCCCCGGTGCGCTTTAGCCGGGTGCGCGTGGTCAACAGCCGCACGATAGGCTCAAGGAGAAACGCCAGCACCGCTGCCACCGCGAACGGGATCAGCACCGGTTGAAAAAATCCGACGACTTGGCCAAAAGCGATAATCAACGCGATTGCTACCGCCCCAGCCGCCACGATGGCCAAGTAAGTAAAAACAGTCCACAGGGCGCGGCGCTGCCAGGCGGTTGGGTAATTGGTCATCGGTTTCAGCAAAAGCGAACCCCGCTACCCTGCCGGTCGTATCGCATTCAGTCTAATGGCAGAAACATAAACGTGTGACCATCGACTACGAATCATTTAGCAGGTTCAAAAGTCATCGCGATGCCGTATGAGCCGCCACTTTTTGCCTGGCCTTGTCCTCAATCGAGACAACATCAGGTTGTCATCGGTAGGAACATCGGGATGCGCGCGTGCGCCTGAAAACCAAAGCTGCGGTAGAGCGCCTGCCCGGCGATATTGTGGATTTCGACTTGAAGTTCCAGCCCGCGCACTCCCAGCGCGCGGCAGGTCTCAGCGACAAATGTCAGCGTGGCCCGGCCCAATCCTTGCCGCCGGTGATCCGGCTCCACGAACAGGTCCGTCACGGTGGCGAGCAACCCGCCCGCTTCGTGGTCAAACCCGAATGTGAAGACCACGTAACCGGCCGGAACATCTCCCCCGGACGTATTTACGATGAAAAACGCCCGGCCCAAAGCCGGCTCGGCCAACAAGCGCAACAGTCCGGGACGTACGAGAACCTCATCGAAACCGATTTCGTCTTCCGTGTAATAACGGCGGACGAAATCGAGAAGTTCTTCCGCCTGTTCAGGGGCGACGGGTTGGAAAGTCGCCATCTCAACAGATCACATCTCCGCGATGATCCCGTCGCCGAATTCCGAGCACTTGACCTCGGTCGCGCCGTCCATCAGCCGCGCGAAGTCGTACGTGACTTTCTTGCTGCCAATCGCGCCGTTGAGGCCCTTGATGATGAGATCCGCCGCCTCGGTCCAGCCCAGGTAGCGGAACATCATCTCGCCGGACAGAATCACCGAGCCGGGGTTGACCTTGTCGAGATCGGCGTACTTCGGGGCTGTGCCGTGCGTGGCTTCAAAGATGGCGTGCCCGGTGCGGTAGTTGATGTTGCCGCCGGGAGCGATGCCGATGCCGCCAACCTGCGCCGCCAACGCGTCCGAGAGGTAGTCGCCATTCAGGTTGAGGGTCGCGATCACGTCGAAATCTTCCGGGCGCGTGAGCACCTGCTGCAAGGTAATGTCGGCAATCGCGTCCTTGACGATGATCTTGCCTGCCTTGGCGGCGGCCTTCATTTCGTCGTTGGCCGCCGCCTCGCCGCTGGCCGCCTTGGTCTTTTCCCAGATGGCCCAGGAATACGTCTGCTCGGCGAACACCGTGTCGGCGACGTGGTAACCCCAGTCGCGGAACGCGCCCTCGGTGTACTTCATGATGTTGCCCTTGTGCACCAGCGTGACGCTCTTGCGTCCCTGCGAAATGGCGTATTCGATGGCCGACCGCACGAGACGCTCCGTCCCCGCGCGGCTGACCGGCTTGATGCCGATGCCCACCTCCAGCGGCGCGTCGGCGAAGCCGGTCGCCGTGTCGTGCTTCACCTGGCCGCCGTTGTGATGGTGGTATTCGGCCGTGGCCAGGGTGGTGCCGAAGCGGATCTTGCGGAAGTCTTCCGGGAACGTGTTGGAAAGGAACTCCAGCACCTTTTGCGACTGGGCGGTGCCGGCTTTGTACTCGATGCCCGCGTAGATGTCCTCGGTGTTCTCGCGGAAGATGATCATGTCCACCTTCTCGGGCCGTTTCACGGGCGAAGGCACGCCGGTGAAATATTGCACCGGGCGCAGGCAGACGTAGAGATCGAGCAACTGGCGCAGCGCGACGTTGAGCGAACGGATGCCGCCGCCGACCGGCGTGGTCAGCGGGCCTTTGATGCCGACGAGGTAATCACGGAACGCATCGACGGTCTCGTCCGGCAACCAGTTGTCGAACCTATCCTTGGCCGACTGCCCCGCGAAGACTTCCAGCCACGAGATTTTCTTGCTGCCGCCGTAGGCTTTTTCCACCGCTGCGTCGAGCACGCGCACGCTGGATGCCCAGATGTCCGGCCCCGTGCCGTCGCCGCGGATAAACGGGATCACCGGCTGGTTGGGCACGGTGAGATGGCCGTTGGAAATCGTGATCTTTTCACCCTGGGTCGGGGCGGCGGTGTCGGAAGTAGCCATAATACGGGAGGATTGAGATGGAACTGCAATCAAGCACCCTTGGCGTAAAGTGCCAAGCTTCAAGATTGAAGATTCAACCCGGTCGGCCCGCGCGCGGGCGCTGGCCACGTAGCAGCCACCGTTCCACTCCCCCCTTCCCCGCAGACTGTGCCTGGGTCCGGGCGCCCGCACAAAGAGTTCCCGCGCCGTGGAACCCGGCGGCGAGACCGCCGGGAACGATCCAATCAGGGCTTGGTAACGCGCAGGCGCAGGTAACGCCGGACTCCGGGCGGGTTGTCGTCGCGCGCCTGGTATACCGTACTGGTATTCGTGAGCACGGTGACGTTCGCCGTGGACCAGTTGACGAGGTCCGCGCTGGACTCGGCGGCGAAGACCAGATCGGAGGAATTCGGACCCCGGCTGGCGGTGAGCACCAGGTGGCCGGAACCGTCGCGCGCCGCGGTGGGCAATCCTTTGGCGGTTGCCACCGTCGGGTTGAGTCCGAGGGCGCGTTCGAGCAGGTTGACGATGCCATCCCCGTCCGGGTCGGCCGAGTCGGCGGCGGCCCCGGTGTTGCTGGTGGTGCCGAAGTATTGTTGCGACCAGTCCTGGGCCACGGTGAGCGTGGTGAACGTTCCGTCGGCTCCGTACGTGGTGCCGCTGCTGTTCGTGGCTACCACCCGGTAATGGTACACGGTGCCCGACGCGAGACCGGAGACTGCCGTGCTGAAGGCGGTTGCCGTCGTGCCAGACCCGACGTTTTGCGCGCCGGTGTTCGTGCCATAAGCGGTGGTGGCGCCATACTGGAAGAACGCCGTCGTGGCGTTGCCTTGCGGGTTCACCGTCCCACGCAGGGTTGCGCTGGTCGCGGTCAATGAGTCCGTGCCACCGGTAGTCGCGTTGGGCATGGCGCCCGGCGCGTGGGTGTAAACCCGGGCGACGTACGGGCGCGGCACCCCGCTCACATTGTAGAAATCGCCTCCGATCATGAGCTGACCATCGGATTGCAAGGCCAGCGCGCGGACCGTGCTGTCGGGGCCCGTGCCGGGGTCAAAGGTCGTATCCAGGCTGCCGTCCGTGTTGAGCCGGGCGAGCTTGTGTCGCGTGGTGTCGCTGACGTTGCTGAAATCGCCGCCCAACAGCACCTTGCCGTCGGTTTGCAGGGCGAGCGCAAGCACGGCGGTCCCGTCGTTCACCCCGCTGCCGGGATCGAAACCCACGTCCACCGCGCCGTTGGCGTTGACTCTGGCGACGCAGAAGCGGATCTCACCACCGACTTGTGTGAAGCTGCCGCCGAGCAGGATCTTGCCGTCCGGCTGGAGCACCAGCGCACGCACCGTGCTGTCGGCCCCGGCGCCGGGATCAAAGCCCGGGTCCAGCGAGCCATCGGCGTTGAGCCGGGCGAGATGGTTGCGCGTGATGCCGTTTACCTTGGTAAACGCGCCGCCGATGAGGATTTTGCCATCGGGTTGCACCGCCACGCAAAAGACCTCGGCGTCCGGGCCCGTGCCGACGTTGAAGGTGGTATCTTCGCTGCCGTTTGTGTTGAACCGAGCCACGTATAATCTAGCCGTGGTGTTCACCTGATAGAAGCGGCCGGTGAAGACGACCCTGCTGTCTGCTTGCAGGGCCACGGAATCGAACGCGGCTCCGTTCTGGTATCCGCTTACGTTGAAAGCGATATCCTTGGTGCCGCCGCTGTTTAGCCGCGTCGGCGGTGTCGGGTCACTGCTGCCGGAGCCTGGGATGCTCGTGAAAACGATTTTGCCGTCAGCTTGAACGACGATTCCCGAAGTCGTACTCTGATAGCTGGAACCGGGAGCAAATGTCGGGTCCGCTGCACCATCCGTCAAGACGCGTGCGATGCGGGCACTCGGTGCATAAAACGTGCCGCCGATCAGCTTCTTGCCGTCCGTTTGCACCGCCAGCGCATAGACCGCGGCGTCAGGACCTTTGCCCGTGTCGAAGGAGGCGTCCGTGGTGCCGTCTGTGTTGAGTCGGACTTTTCCGTACAGAATTTTTCCATCGGTTTGCACGCTCAGCGAATAACCGCTGCTCGCTACATAACCGGCATTGAAGCTGGTGTCGAGCCCGCCGGTGATACTGACCCGGGCAATCCCGTTCAGCGAGGTGCCGTTGTACTGGGAAAAATTGCCGGAGAGGAGGATCTTGTTATCGGACTGCACCGCCAGAGAATAAACAGCAGGTTTGAAAAAAGGGCTCGTTCCGTTGTTTGGACCACTGCCGGGATTTAAGGTGGTGTCCAAGGCGCCGGTCGCATTGAGGCGCGCGAGATTCGCTCGCGTCGTGCCGTTGAATTGGGTGAACCTGCCGCCGATGAGGATCTTGCCGTTGGCCTGCGCGATGACGGAGTAAACCGTACCGTCCGTGCCGGTGCCAGCGGTGAAATCCGTGTCCAGACTGCCATCGACGTTCACCCTGAAAATGCCGCCGTGCTGGTTACCGTTGTAGAACCCGTTGAAGTTACCGCCAGCGACGACCTTGCCATCTGCCTGCACCGCCACCGACTGCACGGCAGGATAGTAGGTGCTAAACCGGTCATTGGTGGCATCGAAGTGGCCATTCAAATTATTGCCGGGGTTGTAGGCAGTATCCAAGCTGCCGTCAGCGTTGAGGCGGGCAATACTGTTGCGCGCCGTGCCGTTCACGGTATCGAAACTACCGCCGACGATCACCTTGCCGTCGCTTTGCAAAGCGAGCGTGTAAACGGCCAGCGGATAACTGGTGTATAGACCAGTCAGAGCGATGCCGCCCACCGGATTGAAAGCGGCGTCCAGGCTGCCGTCGGCGTTGAGCCGGGCGATCCCCTTGCGCGCGGCACCGCTTACCGTACTGAAATTGCCACCAAGGAGAACCTTGCCGTCGGGTTGGAGCACAAGGGCGTTGACGTACCCATAGCGATCGACGCCGGGATTGAACGCCGTATCCAAGCTGCCGTTGGCGTTGAGCCGGGCGATCCCGTTGCGCGTGTTGCCGTTGATGTTGGTGAAGTCACCTCCGATGAGCACCTTGCCGTCGGACTGCACCACCGAGGCGTAAATTGATCCATTGATGAAGCTGCCGGCGTTGAAGGTGGTGTCCAAAGTTCCCGGGGTTTGTCCACGGCCGGGAACAGCGGCAACCAGGCAGAGAACGGCGAGGAAAAGGCCGCACAAATGGCGGAACCGCCCGCCGGTTGAGGCGGGGTGGGGAAACGCGAGGGAGGGGTCGGGGTTGAGCATGGTCGCAAGCTGGACGGCAGGTTGAAAGACGGCAAAAGGGCAAGGGTGTGCAAACCGAGCAGATCGCAAACAAAAATTCAGGAAAGACTTAAGTGAGAGTGATATGAGCAGCCGCGCTGGCAGTCAAGACCAATTCAAGTTTCCAGCCGAGATTCGGGTGACGCCGGTCTCCTGAACCCCGGTTCTTGGATCGTGAATCCGACCGCCGTCAAACGGTTTTGCATCTTGAATCTTGAATCTTGCCACTTCCCGCCGTAGGCGATTGGTTGCCGATGACGAGCCGCCCTCCGCCCGAACCCCGCTGGCCGCTGGCGCACCAGTTGAGCCACGCCTGGCATTACCCGCGCTGGAACGTCAGCCGCCACGCGGCCACGTTCCGTGCCGCCGATGCTTTCGTCGTGTCGATCCAGAAAAGCGGACGCACCTGGGTGCGGGTGTTCCTCACGGCCTATTTCTCCGAGTGGGGCAAGGAAAACTTCACCCCGGCCGCCCGGCCCGCCGCCGCCGCCGCCATGCCCGCGCTCTGCTACACGCACGACCTGTGGGAGCACAAGGCCAAGGAGCACGTCGGCGAACGGTTGCGCGGCAAGTGGCTCATCCCGCGCGAGGAAACCGCCAGCAAGCCGATCCTGCTCGTGGCCCGCGACCCGCGCGACGTGATGGTGTCGCTGTTTTTCCACCTGAAAAAACGCGCCGGCACCTTCGAGGGCGACCTGCCCATGCTGCTGCGCCATCCGGTGTTCGGCGTGCAGCGGATGGTTGCCATCATGAACCGCTGGCTGGAGGAGTGGACCCCCTCCGCCCGCCTGCAACTGCTGCGTTACGAGGACGCGCGGCGCGACCCGGCAAAGGCGTTCTCGGCGGCCCTGCGTTTCCTGCTGCCAACGGTCGCGGTCGACGAACCCGCGCTGGCACGGGCGGTCGAGATCGCCAGTTTCGAGAACATGCGCCGCCTGGAGGCCGGGACGGAGGGGGCCAAGGGGACGGAACTCGTCACCGATCTGACCACCGAGGCGCTGCGTCCCAAGAATGCCGACGACCCTGATAGTTACAAGGTCCGGCGGGGCAAAGTCGGCGGTTACACGGACTATCTGGCCGCGCCCGACATCGAGTATCTCAACCGCGCCTTGAAAAAGCTCGATCCCCGGTACGGTTACGGCGAGTCGTCAAACAGGTAGAGGTAGGGTAGAACGTCCCTGCTCCTCCCCGGAATACCCGCTGTTCGCGCAGCGTGGAGGGAAGCCGCGTGCGCGGCGCAGACGCTCCGGTTTCAGGGTGTGGTCGCGCAAACCAGGGAGGAGCAGGGACGCTCCTCCCTACCCGTTTCACGAATCAAGCCGCCTGTTTCGCCATCACCTGTCCCACGGATGCCCGCAACAACTCGTGCGTGATCGGCTTGAGCAACGCCAGATCAACCGACCGGTGACACGTCGGAGAATCGCCCTCCATCACGCCCAGACCCGTCAGCAGGATGACCTGGGTTTCCGGCGCGACCGCTTTCACGTCCGCCGCGAGTTGTTCACCGTTCATGCCTGGCATCGCCTTGTCGGTGATGACCAGCTCGAAACCTTCCCCCTCACGGTCCGCCGCCAGGAATTTTTCCAGGGCTTCGCGTCCGCCGACCGCTGTCTCGACCCGATGCCCGTCATCGGTCAGGTAATGATGCAGAATTTTGAGATACGGTTCCTGATCGTCTACGACGAGGATGCGTCTGCCCGGATGTGCGGCGGCTTCCAATGGCACCAGCACGTCCGGCAAGGTCAACCTGTGCAGTGGCAAGCGCAGCACGAAGCGGGTGCCCTGGCCGGGGGCGCTGTGGAGTTCAATGCTGCCGCCGTGGCGCTGGACCGTGCCGTACACCATCGCCAGGCCCAGGCCCGTGCCCCGCGTGCCCTTGGTCGTAAAGAAGGGCTCCAGACAGCGCCGGCGCGTTTCCTCGCTCATGCCGATCCCGGTGTCGGCCACCTCCAGCAGCAGCGCGCCCTCGGCCCCGCCCGTGCCCGTGCCCGCTTCGAGCGAGGTGCGCAGCGTGATCCGGCCGCCCTCGGGCAGGGCGTCGACCGCGTTGAAGATCAGGTTGGTGAGCAGCTCGCGCAGCTCGGCGGCGTCGGCGAGCAGTTCGGGCAGGCCCGGGGTGAGCTCGCACGCCACGGTGATGGTCACCCCCTGGCCCAGCGCCTGCCCGTGCCAGCGCGGCCGCGTCAGCGCCGCCGCTTGTTCGACCAGCGCGTTGAGGTCCATCAACTGTTTCGGCTGGCCCGCGTCGGCGGGGCGGTAGAATTCCCGGAGCCGGTTGAACATCTTGGCGGCGTCCTGCGCGGCCGTGATGATCGTGCC
>CAXUHC010000141.1:0-11703 GCA_964250705.1 uncultured Chthoniobacterales bacterium
GGTGCAGGGCGTGTTCGTGGACCTTTATAAGAAGGGTTACATCTACCGCGGCAAGCGCATGGTGAACTGGGACCCGAAGGCGCTGACCGCCATTTCCGACGAGGAAGTGGAGTCGCGCCCGCAGAAAAGCGTCCTCTATTATGTGAAGTACGAGGTGGCGGGCGAGCCCGGACGGTTCCTGGAAGTCGCCACGACCCGCCCGGAAACGATCATGGCCGATCTCGCCGTGGCCGTGAACCCGGCGGACCCCCGGTATCAGGACCTCGTGGGCAAGACCGTCTGGCGGCCCTTCCCCCGGGTGGAAATCCCCGTGATCGCCGACGCCGCCGTGGACCTCGCGTTCGGCACGGGCGCGCTCAAGATCACGCCCGCGCACGACAAGCTCGACTTCGAGATCGGCCAGCGGCACGGCCTCGGCGTGGTGGACGCGCTGCATCCCGACGGCAAGATCAACTGCCCGGCGGTGCCGGACCTGAACGGCCTGGATCGCTTCGCCGCCCGCAAGAAAGCGGGCGAAATGCTCGCGGAGATGGGCCTGCTGACCAAGGAGGAACCGCACGACAACAACGTCGGCGTGAGCGAACGCTCGCAGGCCATCATCGAACCGCGCCTGAGCGAACAATGGTTCTTGCGTTATCCGAAGACCGCCGAAGCCCTCGCGGTGGTGCGCGAGGGCCTGATCCGGTTTTTCCCGCAGCATTGGGAAAAGGTCTACGCGCAGTGGCTGGAGAACATTCAGGACTGGTGCATCAGCCGCCAGGTCTGGTGGGGCCACCGCGTGCCCGCGTGGAGATTTTGGGGCGACCGAAGCCATGTGAAGACTTGGCCAGAATCGTTAACGGCTAAGTTGGTTGCAGCGAGATTGGGCATAACCGAAAAGTTTGAATTGTCCCTCTCGGGACATGGGAAAACCATCATCAGCGTTGAGCGGGATGATTCGTCGCCGTTGGAGTTTGAGATTGAAGCTGTCACTGCGGACGAACAGGAAGGCGAAATGTTGACGAAGTGCGGATTTCGTCAGGATGAAGACACGCTGGACACCTGGTTCTCCTCGTGGCTGTGGGCTTACGAGACGATGGACCCGGAAACCCGGGCCAAGTTCTACCCGACCGATGTGCTCGTCACCGGGCCAGACATCATTTTCTTCTGGGTGGCGCGGATGATCATCGCCGGGCTGGAGTTCCAGCCGGGCAAATCCCCCGCGCCGGAGGACAACATCCCGTTTCGCAACGTGTATTTCACGGGCCTGATCCGCGACGGCAAGGGCAAGAAAATGAGCAAATCGCTGGGCAACTCGCCCGACGTGCTCGACCTCATCGCCCGGTTCGGCGCGGACGGCGTGCGCTTCGGCCTGCTGCGCATCGCGCCGCAGGGGCAGGACATCCGCTTCGACGAAAAGCAGGTGGAGGAAGGGCGCAACTTTGCCAACAAAATCTGGAACGCCGCGCGCTTTTACCAGATGCAGGAACCGGCGCTGCCCTTCGGGACGCGGGTCAGCTACCGCCCCGCGCCGTACGTGCTCGACATCGAAAGCAAGCTGCGCGACACGCAGATCGCCGTCGAGGCTGCGTACAAGGATTTCCGGTTCAGCGAAGCGGCGCAGCGGCTCTACGATTTCTTTTGGAGCGATTACTGCGACTGGTTCGTGGAAGCGGCCAAGGCGGATATCGTCGGGGTGGAAAGCGTCCAGCCCGGCCAACGGGTGACCGAGCGCGGCCTCGCCAAGCACATCGCGCTGTTCACGATGTACCGGGTGCTGACGGCTTTCCTCGAACTGTTGCACCCGTTCATGCCGCACCTGACGGAAGAATTGTCCGAACGTCTGAGCTTCCCGCCGCGCCACGCGGCGGCGGCCGGCCCGCCGGAGCTTCCGCGCGACACGCCGCTGCCCGAGACCGGGGAGCCGGAAACGCCCCGGGCAAAGCGCAGGTCGCAGTTTCTGTTGTACCGCCGCCTGGGGGGACCGCTCAGCCTGTCGGGCACGCCCGAAGAAGTCGCCGAGGGGCGCTTCGCCACGAAGGACCTCTACGACGCCGTCAGCGCCGCGCGCAACCTGCGGGCGGAGTACGGTGTCGCCACGAACAAGCCTGCGAAGTTCATCCTGCGCCTGCGCGACGAACTGCTCGAAGACGCCACCGCGCTGGCCAACACGGTGCGCGCGCTGACCCGCATGATCAACGCCGGGGAACTCGCGCTCGAACCCGATCACGAAGCGCCGCGCGGCACGCCGTCCGCGCGCACCCCGCTGGGCGATCTGTTCATGCCGCTGGCAGGTCTGGTCGATCTCGACGCCGAGCGGGCGCGTTTGGAGAAGGAAATCGCCAGGGCCGACGCCGACTTGCAATTGGCTCTCAAGAAGCTCGGCAGCGAGCAGTTCGTCAACCACGCCCCGCCCGCCGTGGTCGCCGAGCATCGTCAACGGCAGGCCGACGGAGAGGCGAAGCTGGTCAAACTGCGTGGGATGCTGGAAGCCCTGGGGTAGGGAGGAGCGTCCCTGCTCCTCCCAAATTTACCCGGTGTGCGTAGGGCGTAGAGGGTAAGCCACGTGTGCAGAACACGAGCATGGGGGAGGGCATTGGCCGGTTCGCGCCACTGGCGTTTCGGTTTCCAGACGCGGTCGCGCAAGTCAGTGAGGAAGCAGGGATGCTCCTCCCTACCCGGATTTGGATTGGAAAACCGTCGGTGAGACTGGCGACGCGAGAATTTCCTTCCACAGGCGATGCCAGGTCGCCCAGTCGTGAAAGCCGAAGGTCGTGAACACCCGTTCCGGCGGCAGGTTGGCGGCGAGGAGACGGTGCCCATACGCAAAACGGTCGTGGGTTCCGTATCCGAGCACCAGCGGCAGATGGCCCGGGTGTCCGTAGCGGCCCGTGCGGATGGCGAGCCAGAGCCGCCGCTGGAAGTCGTCGTCCGCCAGCGGCTGCCGGGGCTGCCAACGATCCAGGCCGCCCGCCGCTGCAATCTCGGCGACGATGTTCTTTTCACCCAAAAACGGCGCGATGGCCACGATGCCGTCGATCTCGCCGGGGTAATCGTGATCGTAGAAAATCGCTCCCAGGCCGCCCATCGACACCCCGACGAGCCAGATGCGCCGGTACCCGGCTTTCCGCGCCGGGGCGATGACATCCTCGTGCAAACGCCGAGTGGCCACGCGCCGCTCATAATAAGGAAGCGTCAGGTCCACCGTTACGGCGTCCAACCCGGCAGCAGGACTTTGCCCCACGGAGCGCCGTGAGCTGTCCGGATCATTGGAATCGGAGTGGGAAAGCGTGCGGAGGAAGTTCTGCCGGGCGAAGTCCTGGCCGGTCGTGCCCCGGCCCGGCAGGAAAACCAGCAGCATTTTCTCGCGTTTCGGCATCGTATCGAACCATTCGTAGCGCTGAAAGGTGACCGGCACGCGTGGTGGTTTGCGGTCGGGCGACGCGCACCCGGCCAGTAGCAGCGCGGCGGTCGTGAGCGGAAACAGGTGGCGGAGTCGTGGCATCCCCGGGCTTTTCATCGGCGTAGAGTTTGAGTATCCTTCCTGCTTCGGCTGACGGGAACAGGTGTCCGCTTGCGAGACTTCTTCCGGGCGGTTAGCGTGGCACCCGCCACGGGCCGAACCGACTTCCCTATTTGAATTACGCATGGAAAGCACCGCCGAGTTGAGGGAAAACCTCAAAAAACTGATCGTCGAACGCCTGAACCTCATCGACGTGACGCCGGACGACATCGGCGACGACCTGCCGCTTTTCAAGACCGGACTGGGCCTCGACTCCATCGACGCGTTGGAACTGACCCTCAACGTCGAGAAGGAATACGGCGTCAAGGTGGCGAACAGCGAACAGGCGCTCCAGGCGTTTCAGAGCGTGGCCACCCTGGCGGGTTTCATCGAGGCAAGGCGGCAGCCCGTGGGTTAGGCCCGGGCAGGCGGAAAATGCTTTTTGCAGGTTGATAATCAAGCGCGCGGCCCCTTAGGTTACACGACTTCGATGACTGCCAGCCCGACGGCCCCACAAGTTGCCCAGCCCGTTTCCACGTCGGCGAACGCTCCGCGCCGGGCGGCATCGACGGCGGTGGCGTTGACGGCGGTCGATTGCCTGACGCCCTTCGGCAACACCGGCGTGACGGCGGATGCCCTCCTGCGCGGAGAAAGCGCGCTGCGGTTCCAGCCGGTGCTAGGCTGCGACGGCGGCGACCAGGTGCCGCTGGGCGTGTGCAACGAATGGCAACCGCCCGACAGCGAGGAACCGCGCTGGGCCCGGCCATTCTTTGCGCTGCTGGCCGGAGTGCCGGACCGCCCGTGGGGAACCGAGCGATTTCCGATCTTCATCGTCAGCAGCAATTTCGGCATCGACAGCATGTATGCCCACCACCGCCATCCGCGCGGCCAGGGGCAGCTTCCGTTTATCCTGCCGCAACGATTGACGGCGTGGTTCCGGCAGCGGCTGGGGTGGGGGCCGAACGTGACGCACTACTCGCACGCCTGCGTGTCGGCCAACCTGGGGTTGCTCTACGCGTCGAGGCAAGTAACGGCGGGGCTGGCGGAGGAAGCGCTCGTGGTGTCCTACGACTTTCTGAGTCCGTTCGTGGCCGGCGGCTTTCACGCCATGAAAATCCTGCTGCCCGAGGTGATGCCCGCGCCGTACGCGGAGCGCGAATTCGGGGCCATCGGGTTGGGAGACGGCGCGGCTTTCGCCGTGGTCGCGCCGACCGGGGCAGGCAGCGACGAGTTCCGGCTCGCAGCGCAGGCAGGCTGCAACGAGATGTATCATTTCACGGGAAACCATCCCGAAGGCGTCGGCATGAGCGAACTCGGACGCCGGATGCAGGCGGCGGCGGGGGACCGCCCGGTGTGGATCAAAGGCCACGGCACGGGCACCATCGAAGCGGGCCGCCTGGAAGCCCGGCACATGGCGGAGTTGTTCCCGGACGCGCCGCTGGTGGGCTGGAAGGGCGGACTCGGGCACACGCTGGGAAGCTGCGGGCTGGTCGAGCTGGCGCTCGCGGCGGAGAGCATCCGGCGCGGACGTGCTCCCGGCACGGTCGGAACGACCGGGCGGTGTTACACGGACCAGGTGGCGACGGAATCGTTTGATCTCGCGCGCTTCGGCGGGGTGGTGCTCAACGCGTACGCGTTCGGCGGCGCGCATTACGCCTGTTTGTTGTGCCATGATTAGGCGCTACGTCGTGCGGGCCGCCGCCGAGGGGCCTTTCGAGGGCGAGATTCCGGCCGAACTGGTGCGCGCGTGGGCGAAGAACTTTCCGGCTAATACCGCGCGGCGGATGACGCACCTGGGGTTGCTGCTGGGCGAGGTGATGAAGGGGTTTCCCGTCGCGCCGGACGATGCCGTGATCTATGCCACGACCTTCGGCGAGACCGTTGCGACGGGCCGTTATCTGGAAAGCTTTCCGGCGGCCAGCCCGCTGTTTTTCCAGACTTCCATCCATCCCAGCGCCATTGAGCAGGTACTCATCAACCGGGGCTGTCCGGTGCGGGAATTGACGCCGCTGGCCGGTCAGCCCGACCTGAGCGCCCAGGCTGCCATGACCGCGCTGCTGACCCCTGGCGAGCGGGTGCTCCTGACCGGCGGCGAGGAGGTCGGCACGTGGTTGCGGCAACTCGATGCGGCGTCGAACGTGGGGTTCGGCTTTGCGCTGGAGTTAAGCGAGCAACCGCCGGGCGAACCGGTCGGCGAGCTTTGCTGGAACGGCGTGCCAGGAGACGCGGGCCTCACCGGGCGACCGGCGTCGGCGGCGGTGGACGGGGACCTGCACGCGTTGTTTTTCGCCGTGAGCGGGAGGACGCCGCTGCGGTGCGCGAGCCCGGCGGGCGGGGAGATCATCCTCACGTGGTTTTGAGGGAGATCGTGGAGGCGGATTTGCGAACCGCGTCCGAGCACGCGGCAACCCGAGCGGTCGCCGTACAACGGTTTTGATTGAGCTTTGTCCGGTTTTCGCCGACATTCGCAGCTAATTCCCTATGCACCATCTGGCGTTGTATTCGCTGGTCCCCGCGTTGCTCGGCCTTCCGGCAGCCATCGGCGCCTGGCGCGGATTTGCCCGCGCACGGCGGAGGCAGCCTCGGGTGGCCGAACGCAACCCCGGCCCGAACGGCAGTTACGAGCTGATCGGCTGGTCGCTGCGTCACATGCCGGGATGGTTCAACCGCACGGGCATGGACGTCGGGACCTGGATCGCCTGGGCGACCTTGCCGCGCCAGCGGGGATATTCCCGCGAATACCTGCGGCTGGCGCTCGGGCACGAACCGACCACGCGGGAGGTGCGGAACCACTTCCGCGCTTACACGGAATACCTCATCCTGCGGCTGGGCATCTGCGAGGGCGAGGAACCCAAAGTGCGCTTTGCGGAAGGGCACGGCGACGAACTGCGCGCCTGGCTCGCGGAGGACCGCGCCGCCCTTTACGGGACCATGCACGTCGGGCACTCGGATTTGCTCGGGTTTTTGCTGGGAAGTCTCGGGGGCCGGGCACACATGGTCCGCAAAAAAGTGGGCAATTCCGACGACATCGACCGGCTGGCAAGCCGGTATGCCGGGAGCGTCTCGTTTATCTGGATCAACGACTGGAGCCGGCTCATCCTGGCGATGAACGACGCGCTGCGCTCCGGGTGTTCGCTGGCGATGCAATGCGACCGCTTCGAGTACAGCTCCAAGCGCGAGGGGTTCGATTTCTTCGGAAAACGGCTGTTGTTTCCGTTTACCATTTATCACCTCGCCATCATGCACGCTCTGCCGGTGACGCTCTCGTACGCGGTGTCGGCGGAGACCGATCCGGAGACCATCGTCGTCTACATGGCGCCGATGTTTCATCCCCGGCCCGGCCACGAGCACCGGGCAGAGAATTTCGCGGCGGCGCACGCGCATTTCCAGGGTTTTCTCGCCATGATCGAGGCACAGTTGCGACGGACGCCGTTTCTGTGGTTCAATTTTACCCCACTGAACCCGCCTTGCCCCGTTGACGATGCGCCCGCCCTCCGTGGCCGGTCGCGCCCGTCCGCCGCCAGCCGCGCCGGTGGCTTGTCGCCGGTCGCCTGATGGTCCTGCCGCGCCGGGTTCCCCGCATGGAGCAAACTGATTTCTCGCGGGTGGACGCCGCTTCCCGACCGCCGCGCCAGGCCCGGTCGCCGGTAGCGGCGGGTCTCGATGTGCTGCGGGCGTTGGCCGGGTTCGCCTGTTACGGCGTGCTGGCGTTGGGCGTGATCGTCGCCTGCTGGGTCGTGTCGGTCCCGGTGCGGGGCGAGCGGCGCAAGCGGTGGTGTCAGCACGTGGTTCACCTGGGAGTGAAATGGTGGGAAGCCGTGATGGAGGGCATCGGCGTTTTCCACGTGGATTTTCCCGAGATCGAGATGATCCGCGCTCTGCGCGGCACGATCATCGCACCCTCGCATCCGAGCCTGATCGACGCGCCGCATTTCCTGGCGCGGATGCCTCGGTTGACGTGCCTGATGAAGAAAAGCGTGCTGCAAAATCCGTTCATGGGAAGCTCCTCGCGGCTGGCCGGTTACCTGCCGAACGATCATGGCAGGGAGTTTATCCGGCTGGGCCGGGACGCCTTGCGCGCCGGGGATAATCTCCTCATTTTTCCCGAGGGCACCCGGACGATCTCGCTACCGGTGAACCCCTTCAAGAAAGGGTTTGCGCTCATGGCCACGCTGGCCGACGCGCCGGTGCAAACGGTGTTCATCGAGATGTCGTACCTGTACCTCGGCAAAAGGTGGAAACTCACGCGCGTGCCCGTGTTTCCGGTGCAGATCAAGATCCGGCTGGGACGGCGGTTCCGAGCCGGGGCAGGGCAAAGCGCGCACGCGCTGGGCGAGGAAATCGAGGCGTATTTCCGCGCGACCTTGGGGCAGGAAACGCCGTGGCAAAAATGACCTCGATGCCAGCCACCATCGAAACCGTCTCGACGCGGCAGACGAGGCATGGCCGCGCCGGATGATTGCAGGCGCGCGGCGCGCGAGGGCCACGAAGGCGCAGGGGGCTGGTTACGACGCTACGCCGGGGAGGGGACAAACATCCGGCGGATGAGCGTCGAGATCGTCGTGCCTTGCACCAGGATCGAAAACGCCACCACGACGTAGGTCACCACGAGGATCAGGTCGCGTTCCCGCCCGGCGGGTAGCGAGAGCGCCATCGCGACGGAAATACCCCCGCGCAAGCCGCCCCAGATCAACAGCAGAAAACCGCCCGGCCCTTCCACCGGTCGCCCGAAGAAGTGGAACATCGTGCCGGGGCCGCCGACGCTGATGAACCTCGCCAACAGCATCGCGGGAATCATGGCCAGCGCCGCCAGCACGTAGCCGCCGTGCCATTTGAGCGCGACCACCTGCAGACCGACCACCGCGAAGAGCAGCGCGTTGAGAATCTCGTCGACGAGTTCCCAGAAGGTGTCGAGGTTGGCGCGGGTCTTCTCGCTCATGGCGAACTGCCGGACGGGATTGCCGATGACGATGCCCGCGACGGCGATGGCCAACGGGCCGCTGAAATGCAGGGCCAGCGCCAGGGCGTAACCGCCGGTCACGAGCGCGAGGGTCAACAGAATCTCGACGCGGTATTCATCGACATTCTTGATGAGCTGGAAGGTGATCCAACCGAGCGCCAGACCGAGTGCGATGCCGCCGCCTGCCTCGCGCACGATGAGTTCGAGCGCGCGCTGCCATTCCAGGTCGAGCACGGGGCCGGTGGCCTGGAGAGACTCCAAGAAAAAGATGAACGCCACGACGCCGACGCCATCATTGAGCAGCGATTCCCCGGCGATTTTGACTTCGAGCGAGGCGGGGGCCCCGGCGTTTTTGAGCGCGGCCAGCACGGCCACGGGGTCGGTCGGCGAGATCAGGGCGCCGAAGAGCAGGCAGTAGAGCAGGGGAACCGGCATGGCCAGCCAGCGGAAGACCAGCCAGGAGAGGACGGCAGCGAGGCAAACCGAGAGGATGGTGCTGAAGAACGCCAGCGAGAATACCCGCCAGCGTTGTTCTCGCAATTGTTTGAGGTCGAGATTGAGCGCACCCGCAAAAAGCAGAAAGCTGAGCACACCGCCGAGGAGCGATTGGCTGAGGTTTACCTGCTGCAGCAAGTCATTGAGAATATCCTTGAACGGCAAGCCGAAGAAGCCGCCCACGGTGACCCCGAGCGAAAGCAACAGGGAGACCAGCATCAACGCGGCAGTGTTGGGGAGGCCGATAAAGCGGTGGTTCACATAGCTGGACAGCGCAGCGAGGGTGAGCAGCAGCGCGAGAATGGTGAACGGAGACATGGGAGCGGGAGTTTACACCGCTTTGGCGGGCAGAGAGACCCGAAAAGACCCGCGAATGCGACGCGTGCGCGGAGTCTGGGAAAATGGAGGTATGGGGATTCGAACCCCAGACCTTCTCATTGCGAACGAGACGCTCTACCAACTGAGCTATACCCCCATTTCCTTCTCTGCGTGGGGTTTACGTTGTTTTCCAGCGACTCATAAAGCCGCCAGTCCACCCGTTTATCCGCCCTCCACATTTTCGAGCAGGCTCGAGGGATGTCAAGGACGCCGCGCAGAACGGGAGACAAGCTATGGACTGAAAAATAATTCTGCGCAAGTCGAAAGAGCCGTCCAGTCAGCGTGAGTCCACTCAGGTCCGCATCGGTCAATTCATAAGATGCTGATAGAGAGTGGAATGCGGTTCTGGTTCGCTTGCGTTCAATCGCAATCGGTTGCACCATCCGACAGCGGCAAAACAGCGCGCCACGGGAGGGCTTACCTTCTTCGATGGATCGTTCAACTGCCCGCTCCGCATCATGGTCAACATCCGCAAACCCGTCGTTCACGCCGACACCGCCACCTACGTCAAGGTAGCCAACTACCCCGGTCTGTACCGTCACAGCCGTTCCGGGCGTTACTACGCCTGCAAAAAGCTCCACGGCGTTCGCCGGGAGCGCAGCCTAGAGACGTGTGATCGCAAGATCGCTGAACGCCGGCTCAAGGAATGGGTCGGTAACTTGGAAAAGGTGGATGCGGAGGTCGAGAAGACCACGCTGGAGGAACTGATCGAACGTTATCATGCCGTCACCGCCAGCCTGAGCGAGAGCAGCCGGGCAACCGACAGGTCCATCATCAAGAAGTTCCTCGCCTGGTGGCCGCATGGTCGGGACTGCCAGGTCCGCCAGATTCGGCCCTCCATGCTGGACGAGTGGTTGGCCCACGAGGCCCCACGGCTGCGCAACGTGAGCTACAACGGATACACCGGCTTCCTCAAACAGCTGTTTTCCATCGCGGTGAAGGACCGCATCATCACCTTGGATGACCCTTCGGGCGCTCGCGGCACCTTTCCCCGTGGCATCGACGGCGCGCACGTCGTCGGCTATTACGTGGACTCCAGCGGCGTTCAGCACGGCTTCGTTTACACGATCAGCTCCCAGACCTTTGCCACCGTCGATAACCCCTCCGCCGACGCCGGAACATCGTCGCTGTGGGGCGTCTCTGGCAACACGGCGGTGGGCAGCTACGCGAGCGGGTCCAAGGGCTACGGGCAGCTTTACAGCTTGGCGGCAGGCAGCTTCACGCCGATCAACCACCCCTGGGCCACGGCGAGCACCTCTGCCAACGGCACGGACGGGTTGAGCATCGTCGGGGCCTTTCAGGACGCGAGCAACGTGTCGAAGGGCTACGTTTACAACATCGGTACCCAGACCTTCACGACGCTGAACTACCCGGGGGCGACAGGGTTTACCATCGCCTACGGGGTGGCGGGAGGCAGCGTTGTCGGGTTGTATGACAACACCGATGGAGTCCATCACGGATTCTTGGCGGTGTCCACGGTGCCTGAACCTTCTCAGACCTTGCTTGGCGTGATGGGAGCGCTGGCGGTCGGGTTTGCCGTGAAACGACACAGGCTGGCGAGGGACTGAACCGGCGCGGGGCGACCGGTGCGGCGCGCCGGGATCGGAGAACTGGCATCGGCTGTTCTGGTCAACCTCGCGTCCGCGCACCTTCTGGCCCAGAGGAATTTCATTCGCATGAGCACAAAACAGACACTCCGAGACCGGCAAAACAAAACCATCGGCTACATCATCACCCGCTCTGATGGCAAGCAGCACTTGGAAGACGTTTCTGGCCACACCTTGGGCTACTACGACCCCAAGCAGGACAAGACAGAAGATCGTAACCACCGAACCGTCGGATACGGCAACCTGCTCGTGACGCTGTTGCCGAAATGAGCCAAAACGCATGAATGACAACGTCCCGGATTCCAAGAACGAGACGGAAAGAGCCGCGCTCGCAGCAATTAGAGGGCGATTCACCGTCCACACCGCGAACTGGCTTCGAGAGTGGTACGGGCAATGTGCCTACGGGTACGCCGCCAAGAACGTGCAGAACAGCTTGGCATTGGGCGGTGAAGGGCTGCGTGACTTCCGCTTGGAAGTCGATGCCCAGCGGGGCTTCGAGGCGCGTAAGAGTCTCGCGGACCTGGACGTGCAGGCGGCGCAGGCGGCGGTGTCGCAGGCCAACAGCACCGAGCAGTACGCCAAGGCCAACGAGCGTCTCAAGACCGCGGTGGCCGCCCGGGTGGATCTGGAGAAAACCAGCGTGCTTACCCAGCGCGCGTCCGCCGATCTCACCTTCAGCCTCGCCAACCGGCAAGCGGACGTGAACGGCACGAACGCGCTGGCACTCTGATCTTTCTTCGAAAACGAGGACTGGGCTGTCGTGGTTTCCGTTGAGGGTTAGT
>CAXUHC010000142.1:0-2055 GCA_964250705.1 uncultured Chthoniobacterales bacterium
GTGCTGTTGGCGAGCCACGTTTTGCTCTCGGTGGTCGCGGTGCCGATGGTGCTCGTCACGTTTTTCTTTTCGTTGAGCGGGCGCTTCGCGTCGCACCGGCGGCTGGCGCGGTACACGTTTCCTATCTGGCTGTACGTCTCGGTGACGGGGGTGCTGGTTTACGTGATGCTGGCGTCTTATCCAAAAATTGCCTGAGCCGAACTTGTCCGCAGATTACGCAGATTTTCGCGGATCAAGAAAAGTCGTTAGGAAAAGTTTTCAGCAACCTTTTCCGATCTGCGAAAATCTGCGTAATCTGCGGACATTTATCCGTTCTTTCGACGTTGCCAATCCTCGTAGGGAATGCGCGGCATCTTGAAAAAAGCGTCGCGGGTGCGGACGTAGTTCCCGGCGCCGTTCATGCGTCCGATGGCGTGCATCTCGTCCGCCCGGACATACGGCCCGGCGGGGTCGATGAATTCGTCGCGTACGTGCGCGTAGACCACCTCGCCGATGATGACCCGGGAATTGCCGCGTTCGACGGTGGTCACTTCCCGGCATTCCAGGCAGGCGGGCGCTTCCGCGATCCGGGGAACGGCGACCCTGCAAGAGGGCACGGTCGTCAACCCGGCTTCCGCGATTTCGCTCACGCCCGGCGGGAAATCGATGGCGCAAACGTTCATCGCCCCGGCCAGCGTCTCGTTGACGATGTGCACCACGAACTCGCCGCGCGCCCGGATGTTCTGCGCCGTATCCTTCGGGATGGGTCGGCCTGACACCGCGTCCTTGTCCGAGCGGTTGGCCACGCCCAGCACCACCAGCACCGGATCGACGCACATGTAATTGAACGCGCTGAACGGCGCGGCGTTGACCTTGCCGGAGGCGTCCAAACTGGTCACCAGCGCAATCGGTCGCGGCGCGATCAGCCCGATGATCAGGTTGTACCGTTCGTGGGCGGAAATCGCCGCAAAATCGTACTCAAGCACGGTAGGGAATTTCAGGCCGGAGCCAGTTCGTACTCCTCGGCGTAGGTTTCCTCGGGCACTTCCTCTTCCAGAGTGTCCTCGTCGGTTTGCAGCGGGGCGAAACGCTCCGCGTTGAACCCGTACTCGATGCCGTGGCGGTTGGCCGGGTTGACCAGTTCCACGAGATAGATCGCCGTTTCGCCCTCGGTGTTCTGCAGGCTGACACCGGGCACGAGGTCCCGCACCGTGTAGATCACGTCTTTCTTCGGCAGGGCGGTGTAGATTTTCTCGATGCCGAGCGGAAACTGGTCATCCACACAGGCGACTTTCTGGCCGGGAGCAAACATGCCCGCAATAAACGTCGGCGCGCCCGGACCGGCAAGCCGGATTTAGCCCGGATTTGACAAAGTGGCCGCAAACCCCTTTAGCTATTGGCCTTGTCATGCGTTACACCACACGGATCATCGTCCCACCCCGTATCAAGCGCTCCGGCGCGCCCGGCACGCCGGCCAAAGCGTACGGTCCGCAACCACTGGGGGTCAGGAAGTCCTTCGGCTTTGGCGACCGCCTGGGCCTCGCCACGCCCGGTCACCTGGCAGTCGCGGCGGCGCACCCGGATTTCGCGCCGATCTTCGCGCAGCAGTCCATCCGGGAAATGACGCGCACGGGCCGCACGCCGCAGCAGGTGATGGCCGCGGCGACGGGGGCCGTCAGCGCGGTCCGGTTCCGGCAGCCCTGGGGCGCGGACGCCGACCATCTCAAGACCCCGCAGGACGTGGAAGACACCGCCGCCGCCGGGTTCACGTTTTTTACGATTGACCCCTCCGAGCACGTGCGCGCGGACGCCGACCGCCTGCCGCCCGGCCCGTTGGCCGCCGCCGTCGGTGAGATGATCGCTGCCGGCGACCTGCCCGAGAACTGGAGCGAGCCTTATCTAGACCGCACCGTGGAACTGCCCGGCAACCAGCGCTTGCAGCTCACGCTCGAACCGCTTCAACGCGCCGTGGTGAAGTACGCGCGCGCCGTCGTTCACTGCGCCCGGATGGCCGAAACGATTGCGCGCGCCAACCGGGGACGCCCCTACGAAATCGAGGTTTCGTTCGACGAGACG
>CAXUHC010000142.1:2065-10726 GCA_964250705.1 uncultured Chthoniobacterales bacterium
TTGTTCATCGGGCTGGAACTGGAGGCGCGCGGGGTCCGGGTCACCAGCCTCGCGCTGCGGTTGCCGGGCGAATGGGAAAAAGGCATCGATTTTCGCGGCGACCTGGAGGAATTCGAGGCCCGGCTGCAAGAGCACGTCGCGGTGGCCGAGTTCTGCGGCCCGTACAAACTCAGCATCCACAGCGGCTCGGATAAATTTTCGGTCTACCCGATCATCGGGCGTTGCTGCGGGGCCGCGCTGCACGTCAAAACCGCCGGCACCAGCTATCTGGAAGCGTTGCGCGTGGTCGCCCGGACGGACCTCGTGCTTTTCGATGCGATCACGCAGTACTGCCACGGACGCTTCGACGAGGATCGCCAGTCCTACCACATTTCCACGACGCTCGACGAGGTGAACGACCTGCGCGGGGTGCATCCCGGCGACGAGGAACGCCGCTACCTCGACGAGCGCGTGGGGCGGCAACTCCTGCACGTCACGTTCGGCTCCGTGCTCACGCAGGGCCGGGACGAACGGGGCCGCCCGTTCAAAGACGCCATCCTCGAACTGCTCGAACGCCGTGCGGACCTGTACCAGGAAACGCTGGTGGCGCATTTCGAAAAACATCTTAGCTTGTTGAATGCGGGTTAATTTTCCGGGCTTTTTCCGATTCACCATCACGGCAGCGGCGGTCGTATTGCTGGCCCTCGTACCGGCGCTCCGGGCCGGGGTCGGCTCCGCGGATGCGCAATGGCAGCAGATTCAGGATCTTCGTCAGCAGCTTTCCGGCGACGCTCCGGCGGGCGTGAACGAGGTGGAATTTTCGGTTCCGATCAAGGCGGATCTGCACGGCAAGGCGGCGGAGTTTGCCGCGCAGCACCCGGACGATTCGCGTGCGTGGGAAGCGCGGCTGGTCGAGCTGAAAACGGTAAATTTTCCGACCCCGATCCCCGAGCGGAGGACACTCTTTGCCCGCCAGGAAAATTTGCTGGCCTCGATCCTGGCCGCGCCGCAAGCCCCCGACCCCATCAAGCAGCAAGCCGAGCGCACGCTCATCAGTCAGCATCTCGACCACCTCGACCTGATCGACGCGCCGGAAGAGGCGGCGGCGTTGGAAGCCCGGATCGTCGCGTACATCCATCAGCATCCCGACGACAAAAAGGCGAACGCCTTGCAGGTCCGGCGCGTGGATTTGTTGCAAAAAACCGATCCCAGGAAGGCGGCGGACCTCCTCACCGCGCTTTCGACCGACAACGATCCCAAGGTGGCTGCCGCCGCGCGCGGACGGCTGGAATTAAAAACGGCGGAAGCGACGCCGCTCGATTGGAAGTTCACCGCCGTCGATGGCCGCCCGGTGGATCTCGCCGCCTGGCGCGGGAAGCTCGTGCTGGTCGACTTCTGGGCGAGTTGGTGCCCGGATTGCCTACGTGAAATGCCCGAGGTGCAGACTGCTTATCGCAAGTATCACGACCAGGGTTTCGAGGTGGTCGGCGTTTCCATGGACCATGACAAGGCGGCTATGCTCGCGTTTCTCAAGAAGCATGACATCCCGTGGCCGCAGCAGTATGACGGACAAGCCTGGGATGCCAGCGTCGCGGTGAAGTACGGGGTGAAGGGCATCCCGGAAATGTGGCTGCTGGACCGGGATGGCCGGGTAATTGCCACCGGGGTGCACGGCAGTCAACTGGAAGCGAGGTTGAGGCCGCTGCTTTGATGGACGATACTGCGCGGTGAAGCTATCCAAAAGGGGGGAGTACGCACTGCGGGCACTGATCGATCTCGGCATCTCGCAGGAACTCGGCCGCCCGCTGCTCCAGATCAGCGATCTGGTGGAAAAGGAAAAGCTGCCGGAAAAATTTCTGGTCCAGATTCTCGTCCAGTTACGGGAAGCTGGCATCGTCCAGAGCAAGCGCGGAAAGTACGGGGGATATTCGCTCGCGCGCCCGATGGACGGCATCAACTTCGGGCACGTCATCCGCCTGATCGATGGTCCGCTCGCGCCGATTGCCTGTTGTAGCCAGACCGCTTACGCGCCCTGCACCTGCCCGGACGAGGCGCATTGCGGATTACGAATGCTGATGCTCGACGTGCGCAACGCGATTGCGAACGTATTGGACCGTTACACGCTGGCGGACATCGTCGATGTCACCTTGCGCAAGCTCCGCGGAGACAACGCAAGTTTTCACCTCGGGGAAATTTTCGGCGGGGCGCTGGAGATGTCGCAACCTGATAGCGCAGGACTTCCCCGACCCGTGCGCCGGGTCGCTCGTTCCAAGGTAGGGATGCCTCTCCGAGGCACTCCCTAGAATCTCCGCTCCCGGCGTGCGTCGGGCTGGCAGTTTGATCTGAGCCGTAGCCACGGCGCTCTGTCGCCGTCGCTGCTCCCGGCAGCCCAGATACGACGACAGAGCGCCGTGGTTGCAGCGCATCGACTGCACCTTTCCTGAAAGTGCCCCGGCATGGATACCACTTTACTTAGAGCGGCTGCTTCGTTGGCGTGGATCACTGAATCCGAACCGGAAACTCTTGGGAATGCCTCGGAGAGGCATCCCTACCTTTTTCACGATTATTTTTCCAACGAACCCAGATCGCGGATGAAATCTGGAAATGACTTTGTCTGCCGGATCAAATCGTTTAACTGGTCGAGCTTCTTGTCGTTGAACGCCTGGTTCAACGACACGCGCCGACTGGTGCCCGCGTGGTTGAAGACCACCTCGTCCCAATGGATCGACGACACCTCGTTGTTGAACTTCGCCACGGACCGGCCCCGGAAATACGCGCGCGTCGTTTCCGGCGGCGAGAAAATCGCGTGGCGAATCTCGTCCTCGCTGACTAACCGGCGCATCTGCCCGTCGCGCAACAGGGCGTAGTGCAGCCCCTGGTCGAAAGAGATGTTGTGATATTCCAGGTCGATGGACTGGAGCCAGGGGTCGCTCCATTCCAGACCTTCCTCTTCCTTGAGTGTATTGAGCAGAAACTTCTTCGCTACCCAATCGACGCGGTCGCGGCACAACATCACGTCGCGCTGTAGATCGTCGAGCACGCTTTCCCATTCCTTGAGCAGCCAGGCCGTTTCCTCTTCCTTCAAGTCGCAATGTTCTCGCGCGGCGGCGAGGTACATACGCTGCACATCGATGGCGCTGATCTTACGGCCATCCTTGAGTTCGACGATCCAAGAATAAGTCTGGTCACGGCTGATAGCCTTGGTCGTCTCGATGGGCTGGGCAAACTCCAGCTGCGGCGCTTTGCCCGCCTCGATGAGTTCGAGCACCAGCGAGGTCGTGCCTATCTTCAACGCCGTCGCCACCTCGCTCATATTAGCGTCGCCGATGATGACGTGGAACCGTCGGTAGCGGCTGCTGTCGGCGTGGGGTTCGTCGCGCGTGTTGATGAGCGGACGACGGTTCATCGTGTCGATGCTCACGATCACGCTGAAAAAATCCGCCCGTTGCGAGATCTGGTAAATCCCCGCCTGGCTGGCCACGCTTTCCGCCTCGACGCCCATCTTTCCGGCCCCGGCGAAAATCTGGCGCGTGATGAGGAACGGCAAGATGTCTGCGACCACCCGGTCCCACGGCACGTACCGGCTCATCAAAAAATTATCGTGGCAGCCGTAGCTGTGACCAATAAAATCCGTGTTGTTTTTGTAGAGGCGGACCTCCTTGCCTTCGGGGGCGAGCTTCTTGTTCCGCCGCCGCGCGCACTCGGCGAGGATGCGTTCGCCCGCTTTGTCCTGCGCGACCAGTTCGCGCAGAGTCGTGCATTCCGGCGTGGAGTATTCCGGGTGGGCATGGTCGTTGTAGAACCGCGCGCCGTTGCTCAGCACGAGATCGCTCTTGATCTCCTCGAAACTCAGGGGCCGATTTTTATCGATCTCGAAGTAGGCGGATTCGTCCGTGTCCTGAAGCAGCTCCGCCGCCCGGTAGGCCTCGCCCCGCGCATCCTGGTGCGGGTCTTCCAGCGCGTAGTCCCACTTCATCAAATTCCCATGTTCGGTGTAGCGCCGGACCAGTTCGATGGATTCGCTGACCACGTCGACGTTGTCCACGCCATCAACGGTGATGCCAAACTCCGTTTCGATGCCAAAGACACGCTTCATGCCTCGCTCAAGTTTCTGTGACACGGTGCGGCGGGGTTAGATGACGGCCCGGTTCGCCCGGGGGCGGTCCTCGCGGCTACTCGCCCGGACGGGGGCCACGCGCACGACGTTCTCGGCATCGTAGTCGATCAGTTTGAGCCAGTCTTCCGTGATGTCCGTGGGCGGGAAGATGTCGTTCTCCGCGTACTCCTGGTTGAGCGAAAGGCTCAGGTCGCTCGCGCTGATTCCCTCCTCTTGCGTCGTGGCAATGGCGCGTTTGATCGCCAGGCCTTTTGCCCGTTCCACGATGGACGAGATGATCGCCCCGCTGATGAGGTCGCCGCGATAGAGCACCTCCTTGCGTCCGCTGCGCAGGGTCACTTCCAAAAACTTGTTTTCGTCGCGGTGGCTGAACTGCTGTTCGATCAGGCCATCGACGAGCTGATCCACCGCCGCACGGACGCTTCCGGCCCCCTGCACCAGCGCCGGATCGTAGGGCAGGTTTTCGGCGAGATAAATTTTATAAATCTCGCGCGAACCTTCCTTGTTGGGCCGGTTGACCTTGATTTTGCGGTCGATCCGGCCCGGCCGGATGATGGCCGGGTCAATCAAATCGGCGCGGTTCGACGCCAGGATGATCACCACGTCGTTGAGCGAGTCGATACCGTCCATCTCGGTGCAGAACATCGGCACCAGCGTCGAAAGGATATTCGAGAACCGCGACGCCCGGCGCGTGCCGAGGATGCTTTCCGCCTCGTCGATAAACAAAAACGGCAGATAGCCTTCCTTGCGCTTCTCGCGTGCGGTGGCGAAAATCTCCCGCACCATCCGCTCGCTTTCACCCACCCACATGTTGAGAATTTCCGGCCCCTTGATGTGCATGAAGTATTCCTTCATGGACTCGCCGGTCTTGTCCTTGAGCTTTTGGGTCAGATTGTAAGCGGTCGCCTTGCCGATCAGCGTCTTGCCGCAGCCGGGAGGCCCGTAGAGCAGAAAACCCTTCGGCGTGCTGTGGCTGAATTTGGAAAACAGGTCCGCATGGATCAGCGGCAGTTCGATGGCGTCGCGGATTGCCTGGAGCGCCTCCTGCTGGCCGCCGACCTTTTCCCACGGTAACTCGGGCACCTCGTCGAGATAATGATCCTCGCTCTTGGGCCGGCGCATGAGTTCGAGCGCCACGCGGTAATTGGGATCGACGCGCACCTCGTCACCGGATTTCAGGCTCGTCTTCAAGAGCTGGGTGGAACGCTGCAACACCAGCGACTGCATCCCGTTGTCCTGGCCGACGCGCAAACGCTCGTCGCCGATGACCTCGGTCACCTTCGCCACGGGTCCGCCCACGTCGTACCCGAGGTCGCCCACGACCACGTACGCCTCGTTGACCAGCACGCGCGTCCCCTTCTTGAGCTTGGCGATGCTGATGCGGGGATCGACGTTGCAGTAATAATCCGAGCCGCCCACCACGATCTGGACGGTCTCGCGGTTGGGGCTGCCCAGAAACGTGCCGATGCGATTGGCCGGACTGGTCACCTTCTTGATGACCTCCTCCATCTTTTCGATGGTCTGGCGAGCCTCGTTGATCACGTCCTCCTGGTCGGAAACCTGGGCACGCACGTTCAGAAGCGCCTTGCGCACGGGATCTCCGATGGGCAGGGCGGCGATGGTGCGGTCGAGCAAGTCGAGCGCGGTCAGGTCGTCGGGGCTGCCAGGCCCCGCGCCGTAGGGAGAGTCGAACTCGTTGGATCGGTCAGATGGGTTCATGCGGCGGCGAGCGGAAGTCGGCGAAACCTGTCTGCGTTGACGGTGGCACGCGACGGCGTAGCATACGCCTTCCGCGCGCGGGCTGCAAACGAACACCCCGCAACCCTTTGCCCGGAAGGACGATCCAGCGCTGCGGGTTTGACCCGGAAGCGCGTGTTCCCTGCGGCATCCCGGACCGTAGCAAAATACGGGGCCTTCTGTCGAGCGGGAACGCCCGGGAATTTTTCGCGCACGCGGAAGGAATTGCACCCCCTGGGACTCGAACCCAGAACCTAGTGATTAAGAGTCACGTGCTCTACCATTGAGCTAGGGATGCGTGCTCACCGGTCCTGCGCGGGTGACAGAACACGGGCCTCAGAGTAAAGCAGCGTTTTTGCTGGCCGCAAGTAACTTTTGGCTCACACTGGCGGGAAGGCGGAGGCCGTGTATTTTGTAACGAAAATGCTATCCCCTATGCGGGATTCCATTACAAACGAAGCTGCCGGTGGACAACCGGAAACGGCGTCGGTCATCATTCCCAATAATAAAGCGTGGCAATCGACCCGATTGTACGCGAATCGTCATCTTTTCTAAATGCCAAACGGTAATCCCCATCCCGCCGACCATTCCTGCGAATTGACCACGGTCGGCGTCTTTTACGACGGCAATTATTTCAATCACGTCAGCACCTATTACAAATATTCGCACCCCCGGCACGCCCGGCTGAGCATCGCGGGGCTGCACCGCTTTATCCGCGCGCAGATCGCCGGACTCGACACGGCAGAGGAAAAGGCGGCGCGCGCGGCGGCCCCGGCGCGTCCCCTGTCGTTCAACGGCCGCCGTGGAGTCCGCGACGAAACGGACCGGATGCGGCACTGTCAGATCGTGGACGCGCAGTATTTCCGGGGACGGCTCGCGGCGCTCGAAGCACAGGCCAAGGATTCGCTCCTCAACGAACGGCTGTTCGAGGACGTGCTGATGAAGGAGGGCGTCATCACGCATTCGCTCCCGCTGGTGCGCCGGCGCGACCAGAGTCTGGCGGAAAAGGGTTTGGACGTGTGGTTTGCGCTGGAAGCGTATGAAGCCACGCTGCTCAAACGCTACGACGTGACGGTCCTCGTGGCGTGCGACCGGGATTACCTGCCGCTCGTGCGCAAGCTCAACGCGCTGGGGGCCGCCGTGATGGTGCTCGGCTGGGATTTCACGCACACCGACGAAATGGGCGTCGAGCGTCAGACGGTGACTTCCATCGACCTGCTCGCGGAGGCGGCTTATCCGCTGGCGATGCACGAGATTATCGAGGCGGCGGAACCGGACGATGAATTGATCAACGGTCTCTTCGTCGAGGACAGCGGCCGCGGACGCGAAATTCCCGGCAAGCCGGTCTCGGGCGAGGCCGCCAACGGCGAGCAGCCGGCCGCGCCGGCCATCGATCCGCGCAGCGATCCCAGCCGGGGTCCCGCGCACCACGGGACGATCCAGACGCTCAAGGAAGGCTACGGGTTCATCAGCACGGAGGGTTCGTCGAAAAACCTGTTTTTCTCGTGGGCGGACCTGTTGGAAGTGCCCTTCGACGCGCTGCAAGTGGGCGACCGGGTGGGCTATTTCCTCGGCACGAATTTCAAGGGCGAATGCGCCACGGACGTGCACAAGGCTGCGTGACCTGATACTGGCTGGAGGGGCGAAACAGGCTTCACGCCGACGCCTTTTTTTGCGTCTGTGGGATGTCTACTACCTGTTAGGCGATCATGACTTCACGCGAATTTAGAGCCTCTGCTGGTTTTATCGCCAAGCGCAATGTGAGCGAGCGGGTTCGCCGTATCGTCGCAACGTTCGATCAGACAGCGGGGCACCTCACTGTCATCTATGCTTTTAACGAGGAACCGAGCGACGATGATCGAGAAGATTGCGAGTTGACCTGTGCGGAGTTGAGCGCGGAGTTCCCGGAAATCAGAACTTCCGAGACGCACTGTGTTACGGCTGCAATCCACAGGGTCAATCGCCACGATCACGATGACACCGTTTATCAACGTGAGTAACTCTTCGCCGCAAACGCCTAACCACGCGCTCCAGCGAACGGAGGCTCGCGGCGGGGTTTGCTCGGACCTTCACGCTTGGCTTCGTCAGGCACTCCGAACGCGTATGAAAAGTTCCACGATTTTACGAGCTTGCAGTGTTGCTTGCGTTTTCTTATTCCTCGCAGCGTCCAACCGGGCGCAAACGACAAGTTCTCTCTACAGTGCACTTCCGCTGCACGCGCCTGTCACACTCGACGGCCCCCAACCGACACACGATCCTCTGACACACAAGGATTCTGCCTCGGGCATTTTGTTCTACGTCGAAAGCGATGGTCATCACGTCAGCGCCATCGACAAGGATGGCAAGCTCATTTGGTGCACCGATCTTTCTGTCGGCATGGTCAATATGACACGCAAGCTCCATGTAAATCGGCCGACAAGCATTGATCTCGGGCCAGCAGCCAGGCACCTCGAAATCGCCTTTGGTTCCACCGGCACTGCCCTCATTGATGTGGCTACCGGAAAGCTCAGGGACATCATCCATGATTAGACCCGATTGCCTAACAACGCATTCCAGCGAATAGAGGCTAGCGGTCGGCTCTTTTCTGTTTATCATGTCCTTCCTCGCCAGCCTCCGTCGCTGAGCTTGGGTCCGTCAGGCCTCTGTGTGAAATGATCAACGTGTTCCGGTTTTGGATGCGGACCATCAGGCGTTCGACCATCGCGTTTGGAGTTTCTCTCACGCTCGGATTGCTCAGCATGGGTTTCCTCGGGATCGCGCTCTACTACCCCGTCGCCCCGGTGCTGCTTCTACGCTTTCCTCCGCAGGACCGCTGGCATGGGGATTGG
>CAXUHC010000142.1:10736-11692 GCA_964250705.1 uncultured Chthoniobacterales bacterium
GCCGGCCATCATCGGGGTGGGCATGGGGTGGTCGCTAAGTTTCCTGCTCGCGGGGGTCGCCAATTACTGGCTGGTGCAGCGAGTCTGGCCGGCTACTCTCCGCCGTTTGATCTATCTTGGCGTGCTCTGGGGGTGGGCTTTGGTGGTCTGGTTTGTCTGCTTGGAGTTCTCACCGGTGCAGTCTGTCTAGCGGTTGCTGTGACTCCGCGCGCCAAGGCCCAACAAAGCGCTCCAGCGAACGGAGGCTGGCGGCACGTCTTTTCTGTACTCCGCGTCTTGCGTCGCCAGCCTCCGTCGCTGAGTTTGGGTCCGTTGGGCATAGCCCCGCGTCTTCTCCCATAAACGTGCTTTGGTCCACCGGTGCTCGCGAGTTCACGCCGGACGGTTCCCTGCGCGACATCCACGTTTTTCCTCCACGGTTTCCAATTGGCAGTTTGTCGTTGAACTCGGGGTGGATTGTCAGGGTGCCCGCCGCCCGAATTTCCTTTCCAGTTCGCCGTAAGACATCTGGATCATCGTCGGACGCCCGTGCGGGCAGCAATACGGCAGCTCGCACGCCAGCAAATCTTCGATCAGTTTGACCAATTCGCGTTCACGCAGGCGGTCGTTGGCCTTGACGGCGTGACGGCACACGGTTTTGGCGATCATGTCCTCGCCCAGCCGCAGCCGCGACGCCCCCGTCCCCGCCGCCTGGAGCGCGTCGATGATCTCGCGCACCAGGGCCAGCGGCTCGTCTACCGCCAGAAACGGCGGCACCGCGTCGAGCTTGAACGCTCCCGCGCCGAAATCCTCCAGTCCGATCCCCATCTTCTGCAACCCGCCGAGTTGCTGCCGCAGCCAGTCGGCGTCCTTCGGCCCGAGTTGCAGGGTCAGCGGCAAGAGCAGTTTCTGGCTGATGATCTCCTGCGCTTCGAGCCGGCGCCGGACGAGGACCTCTCCAGGTCGTGCCGCAGCCG
>CAXUHC010000143.1:0-255 GCA_964250705.1 uncultured Chthoniobacterales bacterium
TTTTCACCCCTTTGTATCGTCTCTCACCATGCCATTATCCGGATAGGCACTAAGCCTGCTGGGCTGTGGTCACGGCGCTCCGTCGCCGTATCCGCACGGAACCAGACACGGCGACGGAGCGCCGTGGCCACAGCCGGAACTCGCGGCTCATTCCTTCGGGACGCGCTCTGGAGTAAACGTTGTGCACGGCGCTTGCTATTCGGTCTACCGTGCATCGCCTCATGGAGGAACCTCCCCACCCCGCGCTGTCTGACG
>CAXUHC010000143.1:265-10115 GCA_964250705.1 uncultured Chthoniobacterales bacterium
TACCGGCACGCGGGCAGCATCGGGCTCGTCCGGCGGGTTTCCCTGCACGCCAGGTTGCAGGTTTTCCGCGCCTTTATGGAAATGTTGCGCCCCGATGCCACCACTTCCGTGCTCGACGTCGGCGTGTCGTTGGACGTGTCCGGCGTGGAGTCCAACGTCCTCGAACAGTTTTACCCGCATCCGGCCAGACTGGTGTGCGCGGGAATCGGTGACGGCTCGGCCTTCGAGCGGGCGCATCCGCAGGTCCGGTTCGTGCGGGTCGTCCCCCACGAACCGCTGCCGTTTGCGGACGGACGGTTTGATGTGGCTTACAGCAACGCGGTGGTCGAGCACACGGGATCTCGCGCGAACCAGCGGGCTTTTGTCGCCGAGCTTTGCCGGGTGGCCAGACGGGTGTTCGTGGCGGTGCCGAACCGTCTTTTCCCTTTGGAACAGCACACGGGATTGCCGCTGATCAACTATTTGCCGCTGCCGATCTTCCGTGCGTTGCTCAAGCCCACGAAATTCACCCATTGGTCGGAGGAAGCGAACCTGAACCCGCTGTTCGCCGGTGAGTTGGCAGCGTTGTTTCCGCCCGGTGGGCCGGTAACGATCCGTCATACCGGTCTGGGGCTCGCGGCGTTTCGCTCGAACATCGTTGCCGTCCGCTGAAGATCGTCGGGCGGCTTCCCCGGCCGCTCCGCCACCCGCTGGCACGGAAGCGGCTTTTTACGGGCGCGATGATCCCCGGACTCGCCGCCGTCCCCCCCGTCACCCGCCGCACGCTGACCGCGTGCCCCGTCTGCGGAGGCACCCGGTTGTTCTACCAGTTCTCCGTGGAAACTTTCCGCATCGTGCGCTGCCAGGATTGCGGGCTGATGGGCACCAACCCGCAGCCCTCCGACGCCGAACTCACCCGCCTGCACGGCACCGAAGTTCTCACCGTTGAGAGAAGCGATGTTGGTCAGGAACACGTTTCCGAACTGCACCAGGCCACTGCCGACGGCTTTCTCGACCTGCTCGCCAGATACGGCGTTCAACCGGGCGCTCGCCTGCTGGAAGTCGGCTGCGGACACGGTGACTTCCTCCTGCGCGCCGTCGCTCGGGGCTATCGTGCAACCGGGGTCGAGTTTTCCGCCTCGGCCTGCGACACCGCCCGGACGGGCGTCGGCGATGGGGCGACGATCATCGAGGCCCACACGGACGATCTCTCGGCGGCGGGAGGAAACTACGATGTCTGCGTGCTTTCCGACGTGATCGAGCACGTCCGCGACCCCCGCGCGCTGCTTGCCCGGGCGCACCGCCTGCTCAGACCCGGCGGCGTCCTCCTGCTTGCCGCGCCTTCGCTGGACTCGCTGCCCGCGCGTCTTCTGCGCAATCGCTGGGCGCAGTTCCGGCCCGAGCACCTCTGGTATTTCAAGTCTGCGACGCTCGAAACGCTCCTTTTCCACGCAGGTTTCGGCGGCGTCATCCAACGGCCCGGAATCCAGACCTTGAGCTTCGATTACATCGCCGGTCATTTCGAGCGTTATCCGGTCGGTTGGATCACGCCGTTCACTGGCCTCCTGCGCGGGATGCTTCCGACCGCCGTGCGCCGGTTGCCGATCCGCACGCCGTCGAGCTACCGCGTTTTTCTGGCCCGGCGGCAGGAAAAAACCGCGCGCCCGACGCTCTCCATCGTGATCCCGGCCTACAACGAGGCCGCCACTTTTGATCTCGCCTTCCAGCGTTTGCTCGCCAAAGAGGTCGCGGGCATGGACATCCGTCTCATCGTCGTCGAAAGCAATTCGACCGACGGCACGCGTGATCTCGTGGCGAAGCACGCCGCGCATCCCCGGGTCACGATTGTCTGGGAAGACCGGCCTCGCGGCAAGGGTCACGCCGTTCGCGCCGGACTCGAAAAAGCGCACGGCGACTACGTGCTCATCCAGGACGCGGACCTCGAATACGACCTGGAAGATTACGAGGCCTTGCTGGAACCGTTGCTGACCGGTCGCGCGGCTTTCGTGCTCGGCGCGCGCCACGGCGGCGTTGCTTGGAAGATGCGGCAATTTACGGGGCAGCCGATCCTCGGCGCGGTCATGAACCTTGCGCACCGTTTTTTTGCTTTTTTGGTCAACATCCTTTTCGGAGCCCGGATGCTCGATCCGTTTACCATGTACAAGGTGTTCCGGCGGGACTGCTTGCACGGCCTGCGTTTCGAGTGCGACCGCTTCGACTTCGATTTCGAACTGGTCATCAAACTGCTGCAGAAGGGGTATCGGCCGCTGGAAATTCCCGTAAACTACCGCTCACGCTCGTTCGCGGAGGGTAAAAAGGTGTCTTTCCTGCGTGATCCGCTCACCTGGTTGCGCGCCCTGGTGAAATTTCGCTTGTCGAGAGTGGACCCGTTAGAGGAAGTTGCACGCCAACAGCGCACGGCGGCAACTTCATGAAATATTTTATCACCGGCGCGGCCGGCTTTATCGGCAGCAGCTTGACGGACCGGCTTCTGGACGACGGACACGAGGTGGTCGGCTGGGATGATTTCTCCACCGGTCAGGAAACGTTCCTCCTCGGCGCGCGTCGGCAGCCGGGCTTCCGGTTGTTCCAGGGAGACAACCTCGACCTCCCGGCCCTGACCGCCGCCATGACGGGCTGCGATTTCGTGTTCCACTTCGCCGCCAACGCCGACGTGCGCTTCGGCCTGGAGCACCCCGGCAAGGACCTCCAGCAAAACACGATTGCGACGTTTAACGTGCTCGAAGCGATGCGGGCCAACGGCATCAAAGGCATCGGTTTCTCTTCAACTGGCAGCGTGTACGGGGAAGCCAGCGTCATCCCGACCCCGGAGGATTGTGCGTTTCCCGTGCAGACCAGCCTCTACGCGGCGTCGAAGGTCGCCGGGGAGAACATGATCCAGGCTTACTGCGAGGGGTTCGGCTTCGAAGGATACATCTTCCGTTTCGTGTCGATCCTGGGCGAGCGTTACACGCACGGACACGTCTTCGATTTCTACCGCCAATTGCTCGAACACCCGGACCACCTGCGTGTGCTGGGCAACGGCGCGCAGCGAAAAAGCTACCTCTACGTGGGGGACTGTCTCAACGCCATGCTTCACGTCACCGGGCAGAACCTCGCGCGCCCCGCCAAACATCGCGTCCAGGTTTACAACCTGGGCACGGCGGAATATTGCCGCGTGACGGATTCCATCGGTTGGATTTGCGAGGGTCTCGGTTTGAAACCGGAGCTCCAGTTCACCGGCGGCGAGCGCGGCTGGGTGGGAGACAACCCGTTTATTTTCCTCGATACGACGAAGGTCCGCGCGACGGGTTGGCAATCCAAGCTGACGATCCGCGAGGGCATCATCAAGACGCTTTCCTGGTTGCAGGAAAACCAGTGGGTGCTGGAAAAACGCGGATAGCACCCATGAACGTCGTCGTTCTAGGATTGTGGCATCTCGGCTGCGTGACTGCGGCCTGTTGCGCGGAGCATTTCAGCGTCACCGGCCTGGACTTTGACGACGCGCTCATCGCGTCTCTCCGCGACGCCAAAGCCCCGCTTTTCGAGCCGGGTCTCGACGACCTTCTGCGCGCCGGTCTCGACTCCGGCCGTCTGCGTTTTTCCGGTGACCCGGCCGATTCGGCGCTGGGCGCCGCCGACGTGCTCTGGGTCTGCTACGATACCCCCGTGGACGAAAACGACGTGGCCGACGTGCCCTTCGTGCTCGCGCGCCTCGCACGCTGTCTGCCTGCCCTTCGGCCGGGCGCGACCGTCCTCATTTCCTCGCAAATTCCCGCCGGCACCTGCCGCGCTCTGGAGGCGCGGTATCCCGGGATTGCCTTCGCCTGTTCGCCGGAAAATCTGCGTCTCGGCAAAGCGCTCGACATTTTCCGCCACCCGGAGCGGATCGTCGTCGGCACCCGCGCGCCGGAAGCCCGCGCGGCGCTGGCCTCGCTCTTCGCGCCGTTTTGCGACGACATTCTCTGGGGGCGCTCCGAATCCGCCGAGATGACCAAGCACGGCATCAACGCCTGGCTGGCTCTCTCGGTGACGTTCGCCAACGAGATCGCGCGCCTGTGCGAGGCCGTCGGCGCGGACGCCCGCGAGGTCGAGCGCGGTCTGCGCTCCGAGCCGCGCATCGGTCAAAAAGCGTACATCCGGCCCGGCGGAGCGTTTGCGGGCGGCACCCTCGCGCGCGACGTGGTCGCCCTCACCCGCCTGGCAAAGGAATACGGCGATCCCGCCGCGCTGTTCCCGGCCATTCTCGCGGGCAACGACGCCCACAAGGATTGGGCGCTCAACCGCCTGCGGACGCTGCTCGACCCCTTCCGGGGCACGACGGTGGCCGTCCTCGGTCTCACCTACAAACCCGGCACCAGCACCCTGCGGCGCAGCGGCGCGGTGGAACTCGCGGTCAAGCTGCTCGCCGCCGGTGTCGGCGTCCGTTGTTACGAACCCGCCATCGACGCGCTGCCGCCGGAACTTTCCCCCGCCGTCCTCTGCGGCACCCTGGAAGAGGCGCTCGCCGACGCCGACGCCGCCGTGGTCGCCACCGAATGGCCGCAAATCAAGCGCGGCGATTGGCCGGCCCTCGCCCGCCGGATGCGGCGGCCGGTCGTGGTCGACGCGAACGGCTTCCTCGGTCTGCGAGCCGAGCAAATTCCCGGCGTCGAATACTTTGCCGTGGGCACGCCGACCATTTAGTTTGCAGACTCCACATGAAAAACGCCAACCGCAACGCCATCGTGACCGGCGGCAGTCAGGGCCTGGGACGCGCCATCGTGGAAGCCTTTGTCCGCGAAGGATTTAACGTCCTCCTCTGTGCGCGCGATGAAACCGCCGCCGCCCTGCTGGCGGAACACCTCCAGAGCACCGCCCCGCTGCCCGGGCAGCGCGTCGCGGCCCAGGGGTGCGACGTTTCCTCGGCCAGCGAGGTCGAAAAGCTCTTCGGCGTGGCGGACGCGATGTTCGACACCCTGCACGTCCTGGTCAACAACGCCGGGATCTACGGTCCGAAAGGCCCGACCGACGAGGTCGATTTCGAGGAGTGGAAGCGTTGCGTGGACATCAACCTGCACGGCACCCTCTTGCCCTGCCGCGCGGCGATGCGCCGGTTCAAAAAGAGCGGCTACGGTAAAATCGTGAATCTTTCAGGCGGCGGGGCGACCAACCCCATGCCCAATATCAGCGCCTACGCCGCCAGCAAGGCCGCCGTGGTCCGCCTGACGGAAACCCTCGCCCTGGAACTCGCGCCGTTCCACGTCGACGTGAACGCCGTCGCGCCCGGCGCGCTCAACACGCGGTTGCTCGACGAGGTGCTGGCCGCCGGACCCGAGAAAGTCGGGGCGGATTTCTACCAGCGTTCGCTCAAACAGTCCTCGCAGGGCGGCGTTCCGCTCGCACTCGGCGCGGACCTCTGCGTCTATCTTGCCAGCGCGGAAAGCGACGGCGTGACCGGCAAGCTCATCAGCGCAAAGTGGGACCCGTGGAAACGTCTTCACGAGTACAAGGCCGACCTCGACGCCACCGACATCTACGCCCTGCGCCGCATCACCCCGGAAGACCGGGGCAAAAACTGGCCTCTCGATTGATCTGGCGATGGACGCTGCTTCTTCCCATCCCGTGCGCTTCGCCATCATCGGCTGCGGCCTCATCGGCAAGAAACGCCTCGCCAGCCTGCGGCCCGGGCAATTCGCCGTGGCGTGCGACCTCGACCTTGCCCGTGCGGAAGCGCTCGTCAAAACCGCCGGTGTGGGGCGGGCCACGGTCAGCCTCGAAGACGCTATCGCCGATCCCGAGGTCGACGCGGTGATCGTCGCCACGCTCAACGGCGCGTTGGCGGAAATCGCCGCGCGGGCCATTGACGCCGGCAAACACGTCATCATCGAAAAACCGGCCGGGATTTCCGTCGCCGAGATCGACCGGCTGATTTCCGCCGCGCAGAAGTCCGGGTCCATCGTCCGGGTCGGCTACAACCACCGTTTCCACCCCGCCCTGCAAAAGGCGCGCGAACTGGTGGACGCCGGGGCGCTCGGCCCGCTCATGTTCATCCGCGCCCGGTACGGCCACGGCGGACGCGTCGGTTACGACCGCGAATGGCGCGCCGATCCGAAACTCTCCGGCGGCGGCGAACTCATCGACCAGGGGGTCCATCTCATTGACCTCGCGGGTTGGTTCCTGGGCGAGTTCCCCACCGTCGAAGGCCATGCCGCCACCTATTTCTGGGACATGTCCGTGGATGACAACGCGTTCCTTTCCCTGCGCACCGCGTCCAATCAGACCGCTTGGCTGCAAGTCTCCTGCTCCGAATGGAAAAACCTATTTTCCTTTGAAATTTACGGTCGCACCGGCAAACTGGCCATCGACGGCCTGGGCGGCAGCTACGGCGTCGAACGCCTGACTTACTACCGGATGTTGCCCGAGATGGGTCCGCCCGAGACGACCGCCTGGGAGTACCCGCGCGGAGACGCCTCGTGGAGCCTGGAGATGGACGCTTTCCTCGCCGACATCCGGCTTGGTCGTACGCCTGATCCTGGCCTCAAGGAGGCCCGCGCCGCGCTGGCAGTCGTCGAAAAAGTCTACCGCACCAGCGGGTATTCCCATTAAGCTTACCGAAATCATTCCAGACCGTTCTCACGTCCATGATCATCACCCGCTCCCCTCTCCGCATCTCGCTCGGCGGCGGCGGCACCGACCTGCCCAGCTACTACCGCGAGCACACGGGCTTTCTGGTCGCCGCCGCCATCGACAAGTACGTCTACCTCACGCTGCACCAGACGTTCGTCTCGGAACTGATCATCAAGTATTCCAAACTGGAGCGGGTCGGCTCGATTGACGCCATCGAGCACCCCATCATCCGGGAAGCCATGCGGCTGGTCGACGTGCCCGCCACCGCGCTGGAAATCAGTTCGATGGCGGATATTCCCGCCGGAACGGGTCTCGGATCGTCCGGCAGCTTCACCACCGCGCTGCTCCAGGCGCTGCACGCCCACAAGAAAAACCTCGTCCATCCCGCTGACCTCGCGGAACAGGCCTGCCAGATCGAACTCGAAAAACTCGGTGAACCCATCGGCAAGCAGGATCAATACATCGCGGCTTACGGGGGGTTGACCTGTTTCCGCTTCCTGCCCGACGGCAAGGTGGAAGCCTGGCCGCTCAAGGCCAGCGAGGAGACGCTTTTCAACCTCGAAGACAACCTGCTGCTCTTCTTCACGGGTTACTCGCGCTCGGCCTCCAAGATCCTCAAGGAACAGGACGACCGGAGCAAGGCCGCCGACAAGGGCATGGTGGATAACCTCCACTTCGTGAAGGACCTCGGCTTCCAGAGCCAGAGCGCGCTCGAAAGCGGCGACTTGGAGGAGTTTGCCCGGCTCATGGACGTCCACTGGCAGCGCAAAAAAGAACGCAGCGGCGGCATGAGCAATCCGCAGATCAACGAGTGGTACGAGGCGGCGATGGCCAACGGCGCGCTCGGCGGCAAGCTCATCGGCGCGGGCGGCGGCGGCTTCCTGATGTTCTACGCCAGCGACAAGGCGAAGCTGCGCCACGCCATGCGGGACAAGGGGCTGCGCGAGGTGCGCTTCCGGTTCGATTTCGAGGGCACGAAGACGGTCGTGTGACTCTCCTTGGCCGTCATGGGCGCTCGCATCCTCGAACTCAACCACATTCCCCGGGTGAAGCTGGCGCTGCCGGAGCAGACCGAGCAGGTGGACACCGAGTTCGCCTCGAACACGGCCCGTGGGGTGTTGGACAGGCTGCGCACCGGCGGCAGACAGATGGCGCGTCTCTGCCGACTGGGGTTCGAGCCGCCTTTCGACATCGTGTTTTGCCGCGCCCTCAGCCGGTACAACTACCTGCGTGCGTACCCCCTGCCGGTCAACGTGATCCGCTGGCTGATGGGTTGGGTGATCAACTTTTCCGCCTGGCTGCAAGTGCGCCGGGGAGCGCGGCTGGCGGTGATCGACCTCCGCGACGAATCGACCATCGACCGGCGGGATTTGTTCCTCTTGCGGCTTTCCACTCATTATTTTAAGCGGGAGCTGCCGCAAAACATCTGGAACGTCTACCTGCGCGTCCAGCCGCGGTTCGGACAGTTCAACGACCTCACCAGAGACCCCGATTTTCTTCCGCACCTGAGGAAGTTTCTGCCTACCTCGCTGGGGATCAGCGCCGAAAAAGTCCGGCTCATCGAGGCAATCGCCGCCGGACTGCCGGAGGCCGAAAAGACGCTCGACGTGTTCTACGCGGGCCCCGTCTATGCCTCCACCGTCCGCCAGGACGGTCTGCGCTGCTTGGAGGCGCTCTCGCGCCGCGGCCTGCGCGTCGAGTGGTTCGACGGCCATCTTCCCTTTGAAGAGTTCGTGCGCAAGATGCGGAGCGCCTGGCTGGTCTGGTCCCCGGAGGGACAGGGCTGGGATTGTTACCGGCACTACGAGGTCTGCATCGCGGGCAGCGTTCCGTTGATGAATTATCCCACCCTCCGCCGCCACGAGCCACTGGTTGCCGGCGTGCATTGTATTTACTACGGGGTAGAGGACGATGACCTTTGCCGACAAGCGGAGCGGGCCTTGGCGGACCACGGCGCGCTCCGGCGCATGGCGTCGGCGGCGCGGACGCACGTGCTGGCCCACCACACGGACGAAAAACTCGGTGCCTACATGGCGAGTTGCCTGTCGGAAACGTCCGTCCCGGCACTGGCAGTTTGAAATCGAAATCCTTCCCGATGCCGCCTCCCTCCCCATCCATCTCCCTGGCCGACTGGCCCGTCGCAATCCTGGCGGGCGGTCTGGCCACGCGGCTGCGACCCATCACCGAGACGATTCCCAAGACGCTGGTGCCCGTGGCGGGCGAGCCGTTCCTCGCGCACCAGCTCCGGCTGCTGCACTCTCACGGCCTGCGCAAGGCGGTATTGTGCGTCGGACACCTCGGCGAGCGGATCGAGCAGGAATTTGGCGACGGAAGCGCCCACGGATTCCAACTGCGATACGCGTTCGACGGGCCGAAACTCCTTGGCACGGGCGGCGCGATCAAGCGGGCGCTTCCGCTGCTTGGCGAACGGTTCATCATTCTCTACGGCGACAGTTATCTGCCGATGGACTACGCCGGGGCGGTGGCGGCCTTCGAGGCGAGCGGTCAGCCGGGCCTGATGACCGTCTTTCACAACGAGGGCCGCTGGGACACCAGCAACGTCGTTTTCGCGGACGGCACGATCCGCACTTACGACAAGAAAGAACGTCATCCCGAGATGCGGCACATCGACTACGGGCTGGGGATTCTGCGGGCAGACGCGCTGGCCGCTTACCCCGACGACGCCCCGTTTGACCTGGCCGACGTTTACCGCGACCTTTCCCGGTCCGGGCACCTGGCCGGGTGCGAGGTCCGCCACCGCTTCTACGAGATCGGTTCCCACTCCGGCCTGGCGGAACTGGACGAGTTGCTGCGGCAGCCCTCCACATCCTGATCCGCACCTCCTGTTACCGTAACACGCAGGAAAACCTCGACAAAATCGCTGCGTTGATTTCATCTGCGCTGCAACCACCCACACCCACGCCCGCGAACCCATGAGCACCTACTCCGAACAACACCTGCGCGAAACCACCGAAGTCGTTTCCAAAATCGACCCGGCTCTTTGCGAACGCGCCGTGGACATCCTGGCGAAAGTGCGCGCGGACGGCGGACGCCTCTTCATCCTGGGGGTCGGCGGCAGCGCGGCCAACGCTTCCCACGCGGTCAACGATTTCCGCAAGATCGGCGGGATCGAATGCTACGCGCCGACCGATAACGTCTCCGAACTGACCGCCCGCACCAACGACGAGGGCTGGCCCAGCGTGTTCGTCGAGTGGCTCAAAGTCAGCAAGCTCAACGAGAAAGACAGCCTGCTTGTGTTCTC
>CAXUHC010000143.1:10125-11634 GCA_964250705.1 uncultured Chthoniobacterales bacterium
CTGCAACTCGCCAAGGAGCGCGGGGCGTCGATTGTCGGCATCGTCGGACGCGACGGCGGCTACACCGCACAGGTCGCGGACGTGGCCATCATCATCGCCACCGTGAACCCAGCCAACACGACCCCGCACGCCGAGGCGTTCCAAGCGGTGGTGTGGCACCTGTTCGTCTCGCATCCGAAGCTCAAGGTCGCGGAAACCAAGTGGGAAAGCACGAAGTGAGAAGCGAAGGATGAAGGTTGAAGGATGAAGGCGGAAAGCGGAAGAAACCGTTGATACCTGGTTGTAAGATGGCCATCCTTGATTTTCCTCTGCCTTCATCCTTCATCCTTCAACCTTCATCCTTTCCGCCCCGCGCGGTGTTCCTCGACCGGGACGGGGTCATCAACCGGCCCGTGGTCCGCGATGGCCTGCCGTTTCCGCCGGACACGGTGGAAGAGTTTGATATTTATGAGGACGTGCCCGCCGGTTGCGCGCGCCTGAAAGCAGCGGGCTTTCTGCTCGTGGTAGCCACCAACCAACCCGACGTGGGCCGAGGCACCCAGAGCCGCGCGCAGGTCGAGGCCATCCACGCTTCGATGCAGGCCTCGCTGCCGCAGATCGACCGCGTCGAGGTTTCGTATGATCCGGGCGGAGCCGCCGGGGATGCCCCGCGCCGCAAGCCCGCCCCCGGCATGTTGCTCGACGCCGCCGACGCGTTGGGAATCTCGCTTTCCGCCAGCTTTATGATCGGCGACCGCTGGCGCGACGTGGACTGCGGCCATGCGGCCGGTTGCCGCACGGTGTTTATCGACCGGGGCTACCAGGAATCTCTTCGTCAGCAGCCCGATTTTACGGTCAGTTCGTTCGCCGAGGCGGTGGAAGTGATTCTCGAAGCGGCGAAACTGTAACCGGTCCGGCACGGAAAACGCTTGTTTAGCGGGGGGGTTCACCGGTAATGTGCCCGTCCTTATGAGCACCGAACTCCTGGCGAACCTCCCTGTCAAAATCTTTGCTGATGGTGCCGACCGCGAAGGCATCTTCGATCTGTACCGCAAACCCTTCATCCAGGGATTGACCACCAATCCCACCTTGATGAAGAAGGTCGGCATCACCGACTACGAGACCTTCGCCAAAGGGCTGCTCGAAGTCGTCAAGGACAAGCCGATCAGTTTTGAGGTCTTCAGCGACGAGTTCGACGAGATGCGCCGCCAGGGGCTGAAGATCCGCGACTGGCAGGAGAACGTTTACGTCAAGATCCCCATCACGAACACCCGGCGCGAGTCCGCGCTGCCGCTCATCAAGGAACTCGCCGCCGACGGGGTCAAGCTCAACGTCACCGCGCTGCTGACGCTCGCACAGGTGCAGGGCGTGGCGGACGCGCTCAACCCCGCCGTGCCTTCGGTGGTTTCGGTGTTCGCCGGGCGCATCGCCGACACCGGCGTCGACCCGCTGCCGATCATCACCAAGAGCCTGGAAATCCTGCGCGCCAACCCGACCGCCGAATTGCTCTGGGCCAGCGTGCGCGAGGTG
>CAXUHC010000144.1:0-1574 GCA_964250705.1 uncultured Chthoniobacterales bacterium
CGATGGGAACGTCCCGGTTGCCAGCGCCGGGGGCCACGTAGCCGCCTTCCTTGGCCTCGCCGAGGGTGATCGGCGTATCCGCGAGCGATTGGATGGGAGGCAGACCCGGATGGGGGGTGTTTTTGATCGGGCCGTACTTGAGCGTAAATTTCGAAATCTTGTATTTCAGGGTCTTGGGATCGACGGCGGCCTGGGCAGCGGTCTGGGGAATGAGCGGGCCGGAAGGCACGATGCTCTGGGTGGGGAATTGCAGGCCGGGCTGCAAGGGGGTCATCCCCTGGGGAATCAGCTCCATCTGCGGACCTTCGCCGAGGCCCGGACCCGCGGGCAGCCCTTCGTTGGGACCGTAGCCGGGGATCGCCGGGATTTCCGGCGACGCGCCGGAGATCGACGAGGGTCCCAAACCGAGGCCGACGGGAGCCGACGAGGGGACCGTCGGGGCATTGCCGTTGCCGGCGGGCAACACGGCGGCGGCAGGTTTGGGCGCATCGGGCGCGGGCGTCGCGGCGGCAACCGCCGGTTTCTCTATGGCGGCCTTCTTCGTGCGCTTGGGGCGCGGGGTTTCCGACGCGGACTCCGCTTTCTTCACCGGAGTCGCCGCTGGCGTCGGGGTCGCCTTGGCGGCGGCAGGCGGCGGCGTGGGTTTCGGGGTCGGGGTCGGTTTGGGTGTGGGGGTAGGCCTGGTGGCGGGAGTCGGTTTTACCGCCGGTGCCGGGGTGGGCTTGGCGGCGGGAGTCGGGCCGGCCTGCGGCTTGGGCGCCGCGGCAGGCGTGGACTTTTTGACAACCCTGGCCGGGGTGGAAGCAGACCGGTCGTCGGTAGGGGGGGTGTCCTGCGCCAACAGCGCGGGCGCAGCACCGAAAATCATCGTCAAAAACAGCAGCGAGGCAAGCAGCGGGCAAAACCACCGGCGAGCTTGCAGGTCGTTCGTGCCGGAAACCTTTTCCTCGGGTGTCGCGGTCGGCAGCGGCGGCATTGTCTCCATAAAGTCAGGGGTTTCCATTTGGCACATGGGGTCGAAAACTCGAATGCAAATCACCCAACGCTTTTACCCGGCTGTAACCAACTACGCGCCAACGGAAAAGAGAGTTCCGTTAAAAGCCAACGTCCCAGAGTAAGCAAGCAAAAAATGTCGGCATCCCGCACAAGAATGACCCCGGCGGTTTCCGGGACTGGAAAAACCGACTTCCCCAGCGAACAGACAGACAAAGCGCATTGACCTCACAAGCCCCCTGCCGGGCGCGGAGTAAGTCCATCCAAGAAGCCGACGACCCGCCGCTCGGCCCAGGTGCGGTTGTCGCCACAGGGAAAATCGAGAAAGCCGACGTGCCCCCCGTGGGTTGGGGCATCCAGAAAGAAGTGCGGATTGCTTTCCGCCTCGGCGACCGGAAAGCAGGCAGGCGGCAGGAAAGGGTCGTCCCACGCGTTGATGAGCAGCGAGGGGACCGTGATGCGCGGGAGGAACTGGCGCGCGCTGGAGCGCGTCCAGTAATCCCGCGCGTCGCGGAAACCGTGCAGACGGGCGGTGTAGCGGTCGTCGAACTCCCGGAAGCTGCGGATGCGGCGCACACCGG
>CAXUHC010000144.1:1584-11554 GCA_964250705.1 uncultured Chthoniobacterales bacterium
TCTCAGCAGGAAAGTGGGTCGCCTTGGCCTCGACCTTGGCGATGAGCGTCTGGAGGAAACGGCGCAGGTAAATGCGGTTGCCCCAGCGGCGGTCGAGCGCCAGCGCACTCGCTGCGAGATCTACGGGGGCGGAGATCGCCGCCGCGCCAAGGACGGCGGGATGCGGTGGCCGTTCGCCCATATACTTGAGCGTCAGGTTTCCGCCCAGGCTGAAGCCGACGAGCGCGATTTGATCGTAGCGCCGGGCGGCGTGATGGATGACCGTGGACAGATCGCCGGTCTCGCCGCTGTGATAGAAACGCAGCAGGCGGTTGGGTTCCGGCCCGCAGCCGCGAAAAGTCCAGGCCAAGGCGTCCCAGCCCGCCGCGGCCAGCGCGGCGGCCAGGCCCCGGATGTAACCGGCGCCGAAACTGCCTTCCAGCCCGTGCGAGAGAATCGCCAATCGGCGGTGGCCGCGCGTGATCCAATCCAGGTCCAGGAAATCGCCATCGGGCAGTTCGAGGCGTTCCGGTTCGCCGGGGAATTTGAGGTGCCGCCGCCAGAACACCGGCAAGATGGTTTGCAGATGAGCGTTGCGCAACCAGCGCGGCGGCCGAAAGGTCGAAGCGACGACGGGCATCGCGCTTACTTGATCCCCGCGACCTGGAAGCCTGACGCTTCGAGCACGGCGCGGATTTTGGCAGGCTGGTCGCCCTGAATTTCGACGCGGCGGTCCTTCACCGTCCCACCACAGCCGCAGGCGGCGCGCACCCCTTTGGCGACGTTTTCGATGACGGACAGCGGCAGGTGCGTGGCGAAATCATCGATGACGATCACCGTTTTTCCGCCCCGGTGAGCCTTTTCGCGGCGCAGGACGACACGGCCCATTTTCCAGAGAGGTTTGGCGTCGGCAGCGGGTGACGGATCGGGAAGCGCGGCAGGCAGGTCGGCCGGGAGGGCCAGCCCGGAAAAAGCGGCGTCCAGACCGCCCAGCGGGGCCTGCGGACCGGTAGTATCGAGGCGTTTTTTCGGCGGGGGCTGCATGATGGGGTTGCTTACGAGTGCGATTGCAATTCGATGTAGTCACCGGGCTTCAGCCGCTCAACAGCGGCGACGATCTCAGTCACGCACTCTTGGAGTTTGGGCCAACTGGTGAAAGGCAAAATTACGACAGCGATTCGCCGACCAACCGATTTTGCTGATAACGCAGGTTCTTGTCAGTTGTAATAAGAGCGTCAAACTGATTTTCCGCCCTAGCGAGCAGATCTCCGTTGACTAGCTGCGACCAACCCATCTCGAACGCCGTTGCAACGATGTGACCGGATAGATAACGACGCAAGGGAACCGGTGTTCCCTAGTCAAAGAGGATTCTCATCAGGCGGTCGTCCGCACGCTCAAGAAGTCACCAAATTTTCCTCGGCAAATTCCAGCATTGCCCTTGCCTGCTCGCGGGTGACGCCGGGGAACCACGCGAGAAAATCTTCGAGGGTGGCACCGTCCTCCAAATTCTCGAAAAGCGCTTTCACGGGAACACGCGTGTCTTTGAACAACCAAGTGCCACCGACTTTACCTGGGACCTTTTCGACCACGAGGCATTGTTTCCAGTCCATCATGGCGGCAACGATAGGGGCTGGACAAACCGGCTGCAAGCCTGGGCACACGGCTAGGAGGCAGTGAACCGACGCAGTTCCATCACCTTGCCGACGCCGCGATAACGGTCGGGATGACACGTGCAAACCAGGATTTGCAGGCCGCCCGCCGCCGCGCCCGCCAGCACGTCGAGCAAGCGCTTCTGGCGGGTGGCGTCCGTGTTGACGAGCACGTCATCGAGGATCAGCGACTGCGGGCCGCCGCCGCCCGCGATCAATTCTTCGGCCACCGCGAGACGCAGGCAAAGGAGAAGCTGTTCCTTGGCACCCTGGGACAGCTCGTCGAAGGCGACCAGTTCGTCGTCCTTGCGGCCGAGGCCTTTGATCTGGAGCGATTCATCCAGGAAAATCCGGCGGGTGCGGTCGCCGCTGACCTCCCCGAACCGCGCGCCGAGACGCTCCTGCAACGGAGCCAGCACCGAGCGCGTAGCCGCCTGTTTGCGGCGCTCGATGAGGTCGTGGACCAACCGGGCGGCGCGGCTGCGCGCACGGGCCTGGCCGACCAGCGCCGCCAGCGCCGTGCGTTTGGCGAGGAGGAGCGTTTCTTCCGTGTAGAGCGCCTTCGCGCCGAGAAATTCGAGCCGGCCGCGCAGCCCGGCCAGAGCGTCGCGCTTGCGGTTCAATTCGCCGTGCACCTGTTCGGCGGCGGTTGCGGCGCGGCGATTGCGCTCGGAGAGCGTCGCGGCGTCTGGCGGCAGCTTCGCCTCGGCGTCGCGCAGCAGGAGTTTCGCCTCGACGAATCCTTCCTCGGCGGCATTCCGCGCCGCGTCGAGTCCGGCGGGATAACGGCCTTGCAGCGAGGCGACCTGGGTTTCCAAGCTTTCGATGCCCAGACGCAGGCCAAGATTTTCACGCTCCGCCTGCTCACGCCGGGCGGCAGCTTCGGCGGCGGCCTCGCGTTGCTCCTTGAGACGCCGTTCCAGCGACTTGCGTGCGAGCCGCAGGTGCTCGCACCGGACCGTCGCGGTCTGCTCGTTCGTTTGCAGGAGTGGCATGGAAATCGTGCGCTCGTCGGGTGTAAGCGCAAGCTCCCCCTCCCCGGCCTGCCATTGAGCCCTATCCACAACCAACTTGGCCCGAATAGTTTCCACTGACTCCTCCGGCCCGAGAACAGCGGCGAGCGTCCGGCGGGCGGCGGCGAGTTGAACGTCCAGTTCCCCGGCACGCGCGGCGAGGTGACGGGCTTCCTCCAAACCGCGCGCGCCGGTCTCCGCGAGAGCCTGTTGCAGGGCGGCTTCCTCCCGGATCAACGTTTCGTGCAACGTTTGTGTTTCCACCGCCCCGGAGCGCATCCGCAACTTGCCCCAGCCGGGGAGCGAGAGATTCAGCCCCCGGGTGGCCCGCACGATCCGGGCTTCGCCGGCAGACAGAGTCGGCAGCGTTTCGTCGGGTCTATCGTCCACGCGGACCGCGACGGACGGCGTGTCGACGGCGGGGATCAATTCGACGGTCAGACCGAGGGCCTCGATCTTCGCGCGATGACCGCGGATCGAGTCGGTCAGGGTTTCGAGCTTGCGCAGACTCGCTGGCGTCACCGTGGGCAGCCCGGCCTTCTGTGAGGTAAGGTCTGCAATCGCCTCAATTTGCGACGCACAACGCTCCAGAAGGAGTTCACTACCCTGAATGGTGTCGGCGATTTGCCGATGCCGTGCGAGGCGTCCGGCGCGTTGGGCATCGCCTTGCGCACGGGCCAGGGCGGCGGCGTTTTCCTCCAGCGCAAGGTCCGTTTCCCGCAGACGCGTCTCGTCATCAAGCGTTCCCTGACGGAGACGTTCGGCGTCCGCATCGGAGACGGCAAGCCTGCGCCGGGTTTCGTCGAGGCCCCGGGCGTGGCGCGCCAGCGTTTCCAGATCGTCGCGCACGACCTTGAGCCGGTCCTGCGCCGTCTCGAACGCGTGGCGGCGTTTTTGCACCTCGACGGCCTGCACCTCGGCGGAGCGGGCGGCGGCCTGGAGTTCATCCGCCTCGCGCCGACACCCGGCGTGCTCCGCTTCCAGCAGGGGGAGCTCGTCGGCGAGACGCGCGTACCCTTCCTCGTCGGCGAGGAATTGCGCGCGGGTCTCGTTGAGGGCGGCGAGGGCCTTGTCCACCGCGACGAGTTCGTCTTCGGCCTGGCGCAAATCGCCGCCCGCCCTGACCTGACCCGTCGGCGTAAAATTTTCCAAATACGCCGACCACAGGCGGCCCCGGAGCGCGTCGATGAGCGGGTCGATTTCCACCTTGGCCAGCATCCCCCGCACGGATTGACCCGTGGGATTTTCCTCCCAGTTCAGCCAAGCGGCCGGTTCACCCTGGCGCGTCCACAGGTAGCCGAGCAACCCCCAATGCGCGGCCCTGGTCGCACCGCGTCCGGGTTGGGTGGATTGCAGCATCGTCTGCACCCGGCCATCGGCGGCGTCGGCCTCGGCCACGGGTTGCCACGCGCCGCCGATCCGCTCGAACAGGGTGCTGCGCGGCCCCTGCAAAAACGTCTTGTCGATGCGGAAACAACCGGCGGCGGTTTCAAAATCGACGATCACGCGCGGCGACAACGCCGCACCCGCAGGCTTGAGCGCACGGATCTCGGCGTCCTTGCAGGTGTGGCGGTCGAAGAGCGCGCGGCCAGCGGCCCGCAGGAGGGTCGTCTTGCCGGTTTCGTTGGGGGCGGCGAGGATGTTCAACCCCGGCGCGAACGGCCCCGCCACGACCGGGCTGCCCACGAACGGGCCGACGCTGGCGGCTTCGATCTGGTGGAGGATCATGCGGCGGCGGTCAAATCGCGGAGATTGGCAAAAAGGAGTTGGCGCGCGGAAAGGAAATCCTCCGCGCCGAGAGTGTCGAGCGGCAGGCGGGCTTCGGCGGCAAGCGTCTGGGCTTCCGCGAGGTTAAGCGCCATGCCGACGGGGGCCAGCAAGTTGTCGGGCAGCCGACCCGTGGCGAGCATCTCGATCTGGGCGAGATCGGCGAGCACCTGACACAGGATCGGGTGCTCGCGCTCGAGCGCGGCGATCTCGCCCGGCGAGAGCATGGGATGCGTGTGGTCCTGCACCTGATAGTGGAACGCCGAGCGAAAGAGTTCCCGCAGCCAATCGTGCGCCTGCGTGCGCGGGCCGATGGCCGCCGGGCCTTTGAGCCTCACGCGGCAGACGCTGGAGGCGACACCGTCGCCCAGGATGGAGACGTGGTGCGCGAGAGTCGCGCGCGCGGCGTCGAACTCCCCGAACTCGTACTCGAAGCTCGCCCATTGCAGACCGCCGACCGGCAGCTTCGTGACGCGCGGCGAGGCGGAGGGGCCGTCGATTTCCACGTAGGCGACAAAGCCAGCGTTCGGCTGGTCGAAAGCGTCAGGTTCCGGGGTGCCGGGCATGACGAGGCGGTCGGAGTCGTAGACCTGCCAGTTGTGCCAGTGGCCGATGCCCAGGTAGTCCAGTCCGGCGCGCGTGGCGCCGGCGGGGTCGATGGGGAAATCGTTCGGCTGGTGCTTGCCGGGAATCGCCAGCGCGCCGTGGGTCAGGCCGATCTTGATCCGGTCGGCGGGCTGCGTGCGGACGAGGTCGCGCAGGCAGAGGCTCGGATCAACCGTGGAAGACTTCTGACGCAGCGGCGAGGCCAGCAAGCAGTGGCCGCCGGGGAGCGGGATCGCGGCGGGTTCGCGGAGGACCGTGACGTTCGGCGGGAGCGTGCCGTCGCGAAACTGGCGGCGGCTCCAGACCGCGCCGGGACCGCTGGCGGGATCGTGGTTGCCGGGCAGCAGGAACACCGGGACAGTCGGGAATTCGGCGAAGGTGCGCAGCGTTTCGTCGACCAGCGTGTCGGCAACGAGGTTGTCCTCGAAAAGGTCGCCCGCGACGAAAAAGGCGTCCACCGTGCGGTCCCGGGCGAGTGACAGGGCGGTGCGCAGGGTTTGGAGACGTTGGGCGCGCAGGAGTTCGCCTTCCGCGCCAAACTGGGCGAAACGCGCGCCGAGCTGCCAGTCAGCCGAATGGAGGAAGCGAAACATGGTGTGGACGACGCCCTTGAAGGGCTCGTTTCGCTGTAGCAGATTCTGATGCCCTGGTAAAGGGCTTTGCGGGCTGATCGTGACGAACGCGCCTTCGTACGCCTCCGTCCCGAGCACAGTCTAAGGACCTCTCCATGAGGCACCCGCGCCGTCCCCGCATCGGCGCACGGCCTGAACCCGCGCCAGCCGACCTGTTTCGGCGCACGGCCAGCGACGAAGGCGCACCGTTACCACGCTTGCGAGGTCCTTTGACTGCGCTCAGGATGACAGAGTTTTTGTGAGCGATTTCTTCACCAATCGGGTCGGCTGCAACCGATCCGCCGTCCCATGCGAATCAGACTAACCATGCCTTTGACCTTTCCCGACGGTTTTTTGTGGGGTGCCGCGACTTCCGGCTACCAGATCGAAGGCGCACCCGAGACCGACGGCAAGGGACCGTCCATCTGGGACACGTTCGTGCGCCAACCGGGAAAAATTCTGCACGGCGACACCGGTAACATTGCCTGCAACACGTACGATCCCCGACAGCTCGACAAAGACCTCGACCTGATGGCTGTGCTCGGCTTGAAGTCCTACATTTTTTCCGTGCAATGGCCACGCATCCAGCCTGATGGACGTGGCGCCGCCAACGCCAAGGGGCTGGATTATTACCAGCGTTTGGTGGCTGGCTTGCAGCAACGCGGCATCATCCCCGCGCTCACGCTTTACCATTGGGAATTACCCCAGGCACTGCAGGACCTTGGTGGCTGGCTGGAGCGCGACACCGTGTCCCGTTTCGTCGATTACGCGGGGCTGCTTTACGACGCGCTTGCCCCGCAGGTGCCGATCTGGATCACGCAAAACGAGCCGCACACTTCCGCGTGGCTGGGTCACGGCGCGGGCAAACATGCGCCCGGCCTGACGGGAGCTAAAAACGCGCTGACCGCCGCGCACCATCTTCTGCTCTCGCACGGGCAGGTAATCCAGGCCCTGCGTGGACGCGGCAGCGCGAAGACCCGCTTCGGCCCCGTGATCGCCGTGACGCCCGCGCGCCCGGCCTCGTCCGAAAACGCCGCTGACCGGACCGCCGCACAAATCTTCGACGGTGAACAAAACCGCCTGTTCCTCGATCCGATTTTCCGGGGCGAGTACCCGGAAGACATACGCGCCCGCCACCCCGAACTTGCCGATGACGCCGGCCTCGTGCGCCCCGGTGACCTCGCGGCCATCCACACGCCGCTCGATTTTCTAGGAGTAAATTACTACACTCCAACCTACCTGGCCGCCGAGCGCGACGGTTCACCGTCCTGGCGTCCGCCGACCGGACCCACCACCGCGATGGGCTGGTCCATTGACCCGGCTGGTCTGCACGAGGTTTTGCTGCGCATAAAAACCGAATACACCGGCAATCTGCCCCTCTATGTTTCCGAGAACGGCGCGTCGTTTCACGACTACGTCAACCCCGAAGGAAAGTGCCACGATCCCGAGCGCGTGGATTTTCTCCGGGCCCATCTGCGCGAGGCGCACCGGTCCATCGGCGAAGGCGTGCCATTAGCGGGGTACTTCGTATGGTCGCTACTGGATAATCTTGAATGGGACAGCGGGTATTTCAACCGCTTCGGGCTAGTGCACATCGACTACCCGACGCAACGGCGAACCCCGAAAGACTCGTTTGATTGGTATCGGCAGGTGATCGCAAGGAATAGTTTAGCATAGGGACGGTACGGTGTAATTTGCGCGCTTGTCTCCGCCGTCTGCCATCTCCATCCGTTACCCCGCCGATCTGCCGGTCTCCGCCCGCCGCGTTGATCTGCTGGCCGCGTTACGCGCCAACCAGGTGGTCATCGTGGCGGGTGAAACCGGCTCGGGTAAAACGACGCAGTTGCCCAAGATGTGCCTGGAGGTCGCGCAGGAAGGCGGCGGGCCGGTGCGCGCCATCGGCTGCACGCAGCCGCGCCGGGTGGCCGCGCTGAGCGTGTCCCGGCGCGTGGCCGAGGAACTGGGCGTGACCTGGGGGCGCGAGGTCGGCTGCAAGATCCGCTTCGGCGACAGCACGGGCCGCGACACGCGCATCAAGTTTATGACCGACGGCATCCTGCTGGCGGAAATCCAGTCGGACCCGCTGCTGCGCGCGTACGGCACGCTCATCATCGACGAGGCGCACGAGCGTTCGCTCAACATCGACTTTCTGCTCGGCTATCTGCAAGACCTGCGGCGGCGGCGTCCGCAGGATTTGAAGGTCGTCATCACGTCGGCGACCATCGACACGGAGATGTTTTCCCGGGCGTTCGGCGGTGCGCCGGTCGTGGAAGTATCCGGGCGGATGTACCCGGTGGAAATTCGTTATCAGCCACTGGGAAGTTCGTTCAAGGAAGAAATGGAGGATTTGACCTATGTCGAGGCCGCCGTGCGCACGGTCGAAGACGTGCTCATCGAATCGGAGGCTGGTGACGTGCTCGTGTTCATGCCCACCGAGCGCGACATCCGCGACACGCGCGATTTGCTTGAGACACAACTAGGTAAGGGCATTGAGGTGCTGGGCTTGTTTGGTCGGATGCCCGCCGGGGAGCAGACGCGGATTTTCTCGCCGGGCGGACCGCGCCGGGTCATCGTGGCGACGAACATCGCGGAAACGTCGATCACGATCCCGCGCGTGCGCTACGTCATCGACGCGGGCCTCGCGCGCCTGAGCCGTTACAATCCGCGCACGCGCACCAAGCGCCTGCCGGTCGAGCCGGTCAGCCAGAGCAGCGCGAACCAGCGCGCGGGGCGAGCGGGACGTTTGCAGGACGGCATTTGTATCAGGCTCTACGACGAGGAGGATTTCGAGAAACGGCCGCGCTTCACGCAACCGGAGATCCAGCGCGCGAACTTGGCGGAAGTCATCCTGCGCATGAAGGCGTTCCGGCTCGGGGAGATCGAGACGTTCCCGTTTCTCAACCCGCCGCTGCCGCCCGCGATCCATGCCGGGTACGGGCTGCTGCACGAACTCGGGGCGCTCGACGACGCCCACACCCTGACCCCGCTCGGGCGCGAACTCGCCCGGCTCCCGCTCGACCCGACCCTGGGCCGCATGCTGCTCCAGGCGAGGCAGGAACGCGCCTTGCCGGAAGTGCTCATCATCGCGGCGGGACTGAGCGTGCCCGACCCGCGCGAACGCCCCGAGGATGCCAGGGAAGCCGCCGCCGCCGCGCACCGCGCGTTCGTGGTTCCCGACTCGGATTTTCTCTCGTTGCTCAAGCTCTGGCGCGCCATGCCCGAGACCCCCACCGGCAACGCGTTGCGCCGTTTTGCCAAGGCGAATCACCTCTCGCAATCGCGGCTGCGCGAGTGGCGCGATGTCCACCGGCAACTTGCCGACACCCTTTCGGAGGACCGCACCGATCCCGGCAACGCCCCCCACCCGCCCGGCAGTGACGAGGCCATCCACCGCTCCATTCTCACGGGCCTGCTCGGGCAGATCGCGCAGCGCAAGGAGCGCAATCTCTACCAGGCATCGGGTAACCGGCAGGTGACGATTTTTCCCGGTTCCGGGATGTACCAGCGACCCGAGAAAAAACGCAAAAGCGACGCGCCGAAACCGGAGGAGGAGAAGACGAACCAGCCGCCGTGGATCGTGGCGGGCGAGATCGTCCAGACCTCGCAGCTTTTCGCGCGCACGGTCGCGCGGATCAACCCGGAATGGGTCGCCGAACTGGGCGTGCATTTGTGCAAATTCAGCTACGCCGACCCGCACTGGAACGAGAAGTCGGGCCGCGTGCTGGCATGGGAACGGGTGCTCATTTACGGGTTGGAAATCGTCAAGCGCCGGGTGGATTACGGCAAGGTCGATCCCACGAAGGCGACCGAGCTTTTTATCCGGGGGGCGCTGGTGGCTGGCGAAGCGCACATCGAGCACCACTTCTGCAAGCACAACCGCGACCTGCGCGAGCGCATCGAAGCCGCGCTGACCCGCGTGCGGGACCGGCGGGTGGACGACCTCGACGAAGCGTTTTACCGCTTTTACGCGGCGCGGATCGAAGCGGTTTCGTCCGTGCACGATCTCAACAAACTGGTACGGGCGAAGATCACGCGCGAACCGGCTTTCCTTTGCGCCGACGAAGCGACCTTGTTGCCGTCCCACGAAGACGGGTTCGCGTTCGACCGCACGCTGTTCCCCGAACAGGTGGCGGTCGGCAACACCGCGCTGCCGCTGAGCTACGCCTACGCGCCGGGCGAGGAACGCGACGGCGTGACGGTGCGCGTGCCGTTGCCGGTGGCCGCCGGTCTCACTACGGGTCAGTTGCAATGGATGGTGCCGGGTCTGCGCGAGGAACAGATCAGAACTCTGCTGCGTGCCTTGCCCAAGAGTGTGCGCAAATCCTTGATGCCGCTCGAACCGAAA
>CAXUHC010000145.1:0-5015 GCA_964250705.1 uncultured Chthoniobacterales bacterium
GGCTCAAGCAGTCGAGCGACGCGGCCAAGAGCCCGCTGACCGTGACGATTGCCAGCGAGCCCAAGGCGAAATATGGCCGGGCAATCGACGTGCTCAACGCGCTGGCGGCGGCAAAGGTCGATAACGTGACCTTCACGACGAGCGAGGAAGAATAAGCCGTTGCGCGGCCTGCCCGGAAACAAAACGCGCTCCTGCGGCCCGTCTCGCGCGTATCTTCCAACAAGCCTATGACTATCTCGAAACGATTCCTGTTCACCGCGCTCGCCGTTGCACTCACCCTCCTCCCGATGGTTGCCCACGCGGCGGACCCCAAGAAAGTGGAGGTTTCCGCCACCGACCAGATGAAGTACGACGTGACCGACATTTCGGTGAAAGTCGGCCAGCCGCTGACCATCGTGCTGACCAACACCGGCTCGCTGCCCAAGGCCGCCATGGCGCACGATCTCGTCGTCCTGCGGCCCGGCACCGACGCGGCGGCCTACGTCCAGGCGTGCAGCACTCACGCGGCGGAGAACTACCTCGCGCCCGACCAGGCCACCAAGGTGCTCCGCGCGACCAAGCTGCTCGGCCCGGGCGAGTCGGACACTATCACGTTCACCCCCAAAGTTGCCGGGACGTTCGAGTTCGTCTGCACCTTCCCGGCGCACTACGCCGCCGGGATGAAGGGGACGATCACGGTGGAATAACAAAAAGGGTAGGGAGGCCTACTTCTCCGCTACCTTGCGCTCCGGGCCGGTCAGCCCCAGACGCGACACCCGCTGCAAAAATTCCCGCGCCGCCGGGGCCGTCATGCGGAAACGCCACTCGACCTGCCGGTCCGTCGGCTCGGTTACCGTGGGCCGCTCGATGAACAGGTTCGGCCCCGCGCTGGCCAATTGCAACACCTGGTCGGGACTCGTCTGGATCAGCCGCGCGATGCCGCTGGCCGCCTGCGCGCTGTTCGCGTTGAGCACGAACACCGCCGACACCGGCTCGTGCATGTCCAGCGTCAACCCGAGCGCCTCGCAGTCGCCGAGCAATTGCGCGTTGAGCAGCGGGTCGGTCAGGTACGTCAACTCCTGGGGCCGGTGCGACACCAGCCGGAACGGGCTCTCGTCGCTGAGCCGCGCGAACTGGCTGAACAGGTCCGCGTCGCTCTTGAGTTCGCTCTGCAACCCGAGCCGCACCTCGATGAGCGCCTGCACCGAGGCCGCCGACCCCAGGGCCAGCGTTTCCGGGCCGATCTGCGCCACCGCCAGACCCGGCCGCTCGTACATGGGCAACCCGCTGATGAGCCGGGGCGGCACCTGGAACCCGCCTGCCGGGACCATCTTTTTGCGCAGCAGGTCGTCCACGTCCACCCCGGGGCGCAGCTCCACGAGCAGGCAATCGACCGGCGCGTGGTTGGCGTCGGTCGGCGGGGCCAGCGCGCGGGTGATGCGCGCCACCTGCCGGCGCACGTCGATCTGCGGCACCTGCGCGACGGTTTGCACGAGCCCCGACCACACGGCCTGCCACGCGTCCGGTTCCCGGGACTGGAGCGCGCGGGTAAAGTCGGCGTCGGTGAACCGGCGCACGTCCACCGTCAGGATGGCCTGGGTGTTGCTCGGCAGCCAGTCGCGGTTGCCGGGGGTGCGGAAAACGAGCAGCAGCGCGATGGCCAGGAGGACGGCGAGCGTCACGCCCACGAAGTTGAAGATGCGCAGGTCCTGTTTGTTGGCGGTCTGGGATTCGCGCAGCCAGATGGTTTCGAGCTGGACCAGCCGGTCGTAGCTCTGGCGGTGCTTCTGCGAGGCGGAGAAAAGATCGAGGGCCGTGTCGTCGGGCAGGGCGGCGGGTGCGTGCTCGCTCAACCGGCGGCCCACGGCGACGTAGGACGCGTTTTTCTCGTGTTCGATGCGGCCCACCTGCCGGCGGATGGCGGCGATTTCCTTGTGCCGTTCGGCGATGGCGAGGGTGATCTCGCGCTCGCGTTCGGTCAGCGCGGCGTGGGCGGCCTGCACCCGTTTGTCGATGGCGTAGAGCCGCGCGCGGACCTCCTTGGTCTCGCGCTGGTCGGCGGCCATCGGCTCGACGACGGCGGAGCGCGCGAGCGTTAACTGCGCGGCCTGCTCGGCGAGGGCGGCGCGGCGGGGGTCGAACGCGCGCTGCACCTCGGCGCGCCCGGCGTCGGACCCGGCGCGGCGGCGGGCGCGTTTTTCCTCCTTGAGGACGGCGGTCTGCTCAGCCTTGAGGGCGGTGCGCTTGGCGTTCTGCGCGGGCAGCGCGCGGGCGTGCTCGGCGATGCGGTTCTGGAGAGCTTGGAGATGTTCCTGGACGGGGCGGCGCTCCTGTTCGAGCCGGTCGAGGGTTTCCTCGTGTTCGCGCCACGCCTGGGCGCGGCTGGCCTCCTGGGCGTGCACGGCCCCTTCGATCTCGGCGATGCGGCCCTTGAGCCCTTCCACGGTGCCGTCGAGCCGCAACAGGTCTTCGTACGCGTGGCGCACGCTCGCGTCGTCGGCGAGGGCGCGCCAGCCGTGCCGTCCGAGGGCGGCTTCCGCCTTTTCAACGGTCTTGCGCGCGTTGGCCAGCGCCAGCCGGTTGCGCTGGCGGAGCAACCGGCGCGTGACCTCCTTGACGCCGGTGCTCAGGAAGTTCATGGCGGAGGAAGAACGAAAAAGGGGTGCCAGGATGACGGAACTTTAAGGATGGAAAAGAGGCAGGGTTAGGATGTTAGGGGAGAGACGAACCCGTAACTTACATGGTTGCGTCGCGTTTGCCACGATAAGAAACGCCGGTGGCCGCCGCCCACCGCTTGCCCAGCGCGATGGCGGGACGTTCCACCCAGCGGTAGACCGCCGCCGCCAACGCCACCGAAACCCCCACGCACCCCAGGAAGTCCAGCCAGAACGGCAGCCGCCGCCACCAGGCCCCCTCCGGCAAAAGCAGTTGCTCGCACAGGATCAAGGGAATCATGTGCAGCAGATAAACGGAGTAGCTGATGACGCCGAGGAAAGTCAGCACGCGGTTGTCCACCCGCAGCGCGGCCACCCAGAGCGTAAAGATGAGCACCGCGGACACGAGGACGACGTGCCCCGGCCTCGGCCCGGGGTGCTGCCCCAGGACGTACCACTTGAAGTTGGGGTCGGGTGCGTCGATCAATTCCCAGAGCATGGCTGCCACCAGCCAGGTGCCGTCGTGGGTGAGGACGCCCCGCCGGAACCCACCGGTCGCGTCGTAGGCCAGACGGAACAGCATTCCCCAGAACATGACCGCGAGACTCAGAATCGGAGTCTGGAGTCCGGACGACAAAACGAGGTGGACCCCCGTGTGATGGCCAATGATTTTGACCATCCGGGGCAGCCACACCAACCCCAGCACGACCGCCGCCAGCAGCGCCCGGCGTTCCAGACAGCGCGCCAGGTACAGCGCGAGGCACAGGGCGTAGAAAAGCAGTTCGAGGCCGAGCGTCCAGTAAACGCCGAGCAGATAAGGTTGGTCGAACAGGGCGGCGGCCATCGTCGCGTTGGCGGCCAGCGCGGGCCAGTCCCAGCCCCGGCCCGCTACCCGCCAGGCCAGCCAGCCGACGGCCATCGATACCCAATAGGCCGGGTACAAACGGCAGAACCGCCGGATGAGGAAACGCCTCGCACCGCCCTCGCGCGGCCCGCCGAAGCTGCGGCAGATCACGAAACCGCTGATCGCGAAAAAGATCAGCACGCCCAGCCGGCCCAGGTCGAAGCCTTTCGGGATCGTCCGCAAAAACCCGAGGGAGGCCGGACCCGGCGCGGCCTTGGCGATGAATTGAGCGTAGTGAATCCAGACCACCAGCCCCGCCGCCACCGCGCGCAGGCTGTCCACGTGCCGGATGCGCACGGGCACGGCGGCAGCCGCTGGAGGAGCGGGGGAATCGGGGGTGGTCATCTCGACGAAAGGTTAAGAGCGCATTTTGCGAAGAGGAAACAGGCGCGAAGCACCGGTTGTCCTCCGGGTAGGGATGCCTCTCCGAGGCACTCCCTGGCTTCTCTGATGGGAGGACGCTCTGGCTGGTTTTCGAGCGTTTCCCGTCAAGATCGGGGGAGTGCCTCGGAGAGGCATCCCTACCTTGGACACGACCGGCAGCTTGCGCTGCCTGTTCCAGACCCCCCCCTTCACTCCTCGCTCGCCTGCAACTTCGCCAGGATCGACAAATCCTCCAGCGTCGTCGTGTCGCCCGTGACCGCCTTGCCCGCCGCGATCTCCTTGAGCAACCGGCGCATGATCTTGCCCGAACGCGTCTTGGGCAACCCGTCGGTGAACCGAATCTCGTCGGGCCGCGCGATGGCGCCGATGCTCGTGGCGACGTGTTTTTTCAGCGCGTCGGCGAGTTCCTTGCTCTTGGTCTGGCCGCCTTTGAGCGTCACGAACGCCAGCACCCCCTGGCCCTTGATTTCGTCCGGCTTGCCGACCACCGCCGCCTCGGCCACCGCCGCGTGCGACACCAGCGCGCTCTCGATCTCGCTGGTCCCCAGCCGGTGCCCGGCGACGTTGAGCACGTCGTCGATCCGGCCCACGATCCAGAAATTGCCGTGCTCGTCGCGCCGCGCGCCGTCGCCGGTGAAATAGAAACCCTTGTCGCCGAACTCGCTCCAATACTGCTTGGCGTAGCGTTCGTCGTCGCCCCAGATCGTCCGCAGCATCGATGGCCACGGCTTGCGGATGACGAGCTTGCCGCCCACGTTCGGGCCGACCTCGCCCCCCGCGTCGTCCACGATGGCGGCGTCGCAGCCGAAGAACGGCACCGTCGCCGTGCCCGGCGTGGTCGGGATCGCGCCCGGCAGCGGGCAGATCATCTGCGCGCCGGTTTCCGTCTGCCACCAGGTATCGACGATGGGGCACCGCCCGCCGCCGATCTTTTCGCGGAACCACATCCACGCTTCCGGGTTGATCGGCTCGCCGACCGTGCCCAGCAGCCGCAGACTGCTCAGATCGTGCTTTTCGGGCCACTGGTCGCCCCACTTGATGAACGCCCGGATCGCCGTCGGCGCCGTATAGCAGATCGTGACCTTGTATTTTTC
>CAXUHC010000145.1:5025-11460 GCA_964250705.1 uncultured Chthoniobacterales bacterium
GCGCCGTTGGCCAGCGGGCCGTAGACGATGTAGCTGTGGCCGGTGATCCAGCCCACGTCGGCGGTGCACCAGTAAACGTCCTCCTCGCGCAGGTCGAAGACGTACTTCGTCGTGCAATAAGCGCCGAGCAGATACCCGCCGGAGGTATGCAGGATGCCTTTGGGCTTGCCGGTCGAGCCGCTGGTGTAGAGGATGAAAAGCGGGTGTTCGCTGTCGAACGCCCCGGCGGTGTGCTCGGCGGAAACCTGGCCGGTCTCGTCGTGCCACCAGGTGTCCCGGCCGGCCTTCATCTCGACGGCGTTTTTCGCGCGTTGCAGGACGATGACGCCCTCGACGTTGCCGTCGCCGTCCTTGAGCGCGGCGTCCACGTTGGCCTTGAGCGGCACGATCTTGCCGCGCCGCCAGCCGCCGTCCGCCGTGACGATGAACCGCGCGCCGCTGTCCGCGAGCCGGTCCTTGATGGATTCCGCGCTGAACCCGCCGAAGATCACCGAATGCACCGCGCCGATGCGCGCGCACGCCAGCATGGCCACCGCCGCCTCCGGCACGAGCGGCAGATAAATGATGACCCGGTCGCCCGCCGCGATGCCTTTGCCCGTCAGCACGTTGGCGAAGCGGCACACCTCGGCGTGTAGTTCGGCGTAAGTGAGCGTGCGCCGGTCGCCCGGCTCGCCCTCCCAGAGGATCGCGGGCTTATCGGCGCGGGAATCCAGGTGGCGGTCCAGACAGTTTTCCGCCACGTTGAGCCGCCCGCCGACGAACCACTTCGCGAACGGCGCCTTCCATTCGAGCACGACGCTCCACGGCACGGTCCACTTCAATTCGGCGGCCTCCTTGGCCCAGAAAACGTCCGGGTGCTCGACGGACAACTTGTAAAGCTGGTCGTAGTCCTCGCGCGAGCCGATCCGCGCCCGCTGCGCGAACTCCGCCGGGGGCGGAAACACGCGGGATTCGTTGAGGTGGGACTCGATGTTTTGGACGGGGGTGGAGGGCTGGCTCATGGGGGCAAAGGACGGCAGACGTGGAGGGTGGGGACGTTTCCGGCCATCTTGTCGCGCGGGGGCCGCCGCCTCAAGCGGGAAATGCCCGCCGGTGGTTACTGTCCGCTGGGGCTGCTCGACGCGGCGCTGCCCGCGCCCGTGCTGCCTGCGAACGGCGTCCCCACGGTCTGCCCGCCCAGTCCCTGGCCAGCCGTGCCGGGCCGGTCCTACCTGTAAAACGACATTTTGCGCTCTGGAACCAGGATTCGTGGTATATCCAGAGCGCCGCATGAGAATTTTGCTGATCGACGACGAGCGCAACATCGCCCGCCTGCTCTCCGTGGCGCTGGAAACGGACGGCCACGAGGTCGTGGCCGTCGAGAGCAGTTCCGGGGCGGTGCGGCAGATGCAGAAGGCCGCCTTCGACGCGGCGTTCCTCGATCTGCGGCTCGGCAAGGAAAACGGCCTGGACGTGTTGACCCAGCTCCGGCAGATCGACCCCGGCCTCGCCGTGGTGATCATCACGGCGTTCGCCTCGATCCCCACCGCCGTGGAAAGCACGCGGCTCGGCGCGGCGGATTATCTGCCGAAACCCTTTACCCCCGCCGAGGTCCGGCTCGTGCTCGCCCGCCTCGAAAAAACCCGCGGCCTGCAACGCCGGGTCGACGAACTGGAATCGCTGTTCCAGACGCCTTCCGCCGGGGCTGGGGCGATGACGGACGACCCGGCGATGCAGACCGTGTTCGACCTGGCGTTCCGCACGGCCCCGAGCCAGGCGTCGATCATCCTGCTGGGTGAGAGCGGCACGGGCAAGAGCGTGCTGGCGCGCGAGATTCACCGCCGCAGCCTGCGGTCCGACCGCCCGTTTATCACGGTGAGCTGCCCGAGCCTGTCGCGGGAGTTGTTGGAAAGCGAGTTGTTCGGGCATGCCCGGGGAGCGTTCACCGGGGCGATTGCAGACACGCAGGGCAAGGTCGCCGCCGCGAGTGGGGGCACGCTGTACCTGGATGAAATCGGCGAGCTGCCGCTGGAAATCCAGCCCAAGCTGTTGCGCCTGCTGCAAGAGCGCGAGTACGAGCGCGTCGGGGAAACGCAGACCCACCGCGCCGACGTGCGCGTCGTTTCCTCGACCAACCGCGACCTGGAGCGGGCCATCCGGGAAGGGAAGTTCCGCGAGGACCTGTGGTACCGGCTCAACGTGGTCGCGCTGCACCTGCCGCCGCTGCGCGAACGCCCGCGCGACCTGGAACGCCTGGCGGCGGCGCACCTGCGTTTCTTCGCGCGCCAGATCGGCAAGCCCATCGAGGATTTCAGCCCGGCGGCCTGGGGGGCGATGCAACGTTATTCCTGGCCGGGGAACCTGCGTGAACTGCGCAACGCCATTGAACGCGCGGTCATCCTGTGCGCCGGGCCGCGCGTCGAGGTCGAGAGCCTTTCGCCGGTCATCGCCCGCGCGACGCCGGTCCACGCGCCGGCGGTCGGCGCCGCCGTGACCATCGCCGCACTCACCGACGAACACATCCGCCGGGTGCTGGCGACCACGGCCCGGCTGGAGGACGCCGCCGAGATCCTCGGGATCGACGTGGCCACGCTCTACCGGCGCCGGCGCAAATGGCAGTCCGACACGGTGGACGGCGGCGAGGGCGGGGAACGTTGAAAACCGCTGGCCATGCAAGTTGCAACTAGCCTCCCGCCGCTCCGTGCAGATTGCACGGCGGCCCCGCCCTGGGAGCGTTGGATTTCCGCCAAGAAATAAACTCTAATAGTTTGCATGCAAGTACTTATGATCTGACTTGCGGCGGGTGGCACGCGGGAAGCTTAGTAACTTTACGACCGCAATGCTACGCCACCGCATTTTCTTTGGAGTCGCTCCGCTCATCGTCCTGCTGATGGTGATCGGTGGCTATGCCATCTGGCTGTTCGTGCGCCTGGGCGGTGCGGTGAACACCACGCTGCACGAGAACTACGTCAGCATCGCCGCCATGCGCGATCTCAAGGAGGCCGTCCTGCGCATCGACGGAACGTTGGCGGCTGCCGGAGCGAACGGCGCGCCGGTCGCGCAGACCCGGGCGATCTTGGACGCACAGGCCGCCGTCTGCCGCCGCAACGTGGACGCGGAGTTGAACATCATCACCGAGCAGGGCGAACGCGACGCCGCCAACCGGCTCAAATCCGCGGACGATGCGTTCCTCGCTTTCCTCTCACCCTCGCCGCAAACGCTCTCCGTCGCGGACGGATTTTCGGCGGCCTCCCGGGCCGTGCTCGACGCCGCCACGGTGATCCAGACCATCAACGAGCGCGCGATGACGGAAAAGGACCGCCACGCCCGCGAAACCGCCCGCCAGTCCACGCGGGTCATGTTTCTGGCGATGGCGGCGGCCCTGCCGCTGGGCCTGTTCTTCGCCTACCGGCTCGGCGGGGTCGTCCTGCGGCCCATCCGGCGTCTGACCGATTCCGCGCGCGAACTCGGCGAGGGCAATCTGGACCAGGTGCTGCCCGTCGCCAGCCACGACGAATTGGGCCAACTCGCCGCCGCCTTCAACAAGATGGCGGGCAAACTGCGGCTCTACCGGCAGACGACCACCGACGAACTCGTCCACGCCCGCCAGGCCACGGAGATCGTGTTCGCCGCCCAACCGGACCCCATCGTCATCGTTTCCCCCGACGGCCGGATCGCCTACCAGAACCCGGCGGCGGAAACCCTGCGCAAGAAACTGGCCGGGACCGAAACGGTGCTGCCCATCGTGCCGCTGGCGAACAAGGTGCTCAACGGCGGCGGCGACTACCTGCCCGAGAGTTTCGATCAGGCCATCGCCGTGCGCATCGACGAGCGCGAGAAATTCCTGCTGCCTCGCGTGATCGGGCTGCGCGAGGGCGGCGCGGGCGCGGTGGTCATCCTGCACGACGTGACGCGCTTCCGCCTGCTCGACGATGTGAAAACCAACCTCGTCGCCACGGTCAGCCACGAGTTGAAGACCCCGCTCACGAGCATCCGCATGGCGGTGTATCTGCTGCTGGAAGAGCGCATCGGCGCGCTCAACCCCAAGCAGACGGAGTTGCTCATCGCCTCGCGCGACGACGCCGAGCGGCTGCTCGACCTGATCAACAACCTGCTCGACCTCGCCAAGCTCGAAAGCGGGGCCGCCGCGGTCGAGCGCCGCGCGCAGAGTCCGGCGGACCTGGTGCGGCGCGCGCTCGACGATGGGCGGGAACTCGCGTCCGCGTTCGGCGCGACCCTCGCCGCGCAGGTCGCCCCGGCGCTGCCGTCCGTCCTGGCGTCGGCGGACCAGTTGGGGCACGTGTTTTCCAACCTGATTTCCAACGCGGCCAAGCACTCGCCGCCGGGCGAGGAGATCGTCGTGGCCGCCCACGCGGAGGACGAGGGCCGCGCGGTGCGTTTCAGCGTGGTCGACCGTGGCCCCGGGGTGCCTCCCGCCGAACGCAAACGGGTGTTCGACAAATTCTACCGGCTGCCCGGGGAACCCCGGGAAGGAGCGGGCCTCGGCCTGGCGATCTGCCGGGAAATCGTCAGCGCGCACGACGGCCGCATCGGCGTCACCGCTCCTCCCGGCAGCCGGGGCAGCGAGTTCTTTTTCATCCTGCCTGCCCTCCCTTGAGGCAGGGCAGCCACTTCCCCGACCCGCGCATGAACCACGCCAAGATTTTTCTCATCGACGACGAACGCACGATCCGCCTCACGTTCCGCATGGCCCTGGAAACGGACGGTTACGAGGTGCAGGAAGCCGCCTCGGCGGACGAGGCCATGATGGGATTCAAGACGGAGCAATACGATCTCGTGGTGCTCGACCTGCGGGTCGGCGAGGACAACGGCCTGGACGTGCTGGCGGAGATGCGCCGGCGCGGCATCCAGACGCCGACCCTGATGATCACCGCCTACGGCAGCATCCGCAACGCCGTGCGGGCGATGCAGCTCGGAGCCATCGACTTCCTGGAGAAGCCGGTCGAGCCGGGCACGCTGCGCCGGATCGTCGCGGAGGTGGTCGGGCGTCACCAGACGCGGCCCTCCGACGTGGTGCCCGGGAGTTTCCAGGATTGCGTGCGCGAGGCGAAGCGGCTCATTAACTTGCAACAGTTCGGCCCGGCCAGCGAGAAGATCAACGCGGCCCTGGAACTGGACTCGGTCTCGCCGGAAGCGCACAACCTGCGGGGCATCCTGCACGAGATCAACCGCGACTACCGCGCCGCCAGGAAATCCTACGGCCAGGCGATCCGTCTCGATTCCAACCACGAAGCGGCGCAGCAGAACATGCGGCGGATCTTCGAATTGTTCAACTTCGGCGACAGCGACGAACCGCTCAACCTCGGCGAAAAACCCTGACCCTTCTCTCTTATCCCATCATGCAAGACCTCATCTACCTCCTGGCCACCATCGGCTTCTTCTTCGGCTCCATCGCCTACGCTTGGTGGTGCGGGAAAATCTAACCTCCAACTCTCTCTACAACTAACATCATACTTATGGGCACCACCGTCATCGGCGTCATCGCCGTCCTTCTCTTGATCTATCTCTTCGCCACGATGATCTACCCGGAAAAATTCTGATCCGATTTCGCTGCTAATTTTCGACCTTCTCTTTCTATGAACGCATCCGGCTGGACTCAACTCGCCCTCTACGTGGGGATTCTGCTCCTCATCACCAAACCGCTCGGCGTCTACCTGTTCCAGGTGCTCGACGGCAAAAACACGTTCCTTGAGCCCGTCCTCGGGCCGGTCGAACGCTTCACCTACCGGCTCTTGCGCGTCGATCCCCGCCGCGAACACTCCTGGAAGCAGTACGCGGTCGCCACGCTGATCTTCAGCCTGGTGACGATGGTGTTCACCTACGTCATCCTGCGCTTGCAGGATCACCTGCCCTTTCACGGCATCGTCGACGGGCTTGTAAACCAGACGGGTAGCTCACCCAAGACGGCCCTCACGCCCGACCTGGCGTTCAACACCGCCGCCAGCTTCACCACCAACACCAATTGGCAGAGCTACGTCGGCGAAAACACGATGAGCTATTTCTCGCAGATGGTTGCCCTGGCGAGCCACAACTTCTGGTCGGCCGCCCTGGGCATCGCCGTCGCGGCGGCGCTGGTGCGCGGCATCGCGCGGCACGAGAGCGGCACGGTCGGCAACTTCTGGGTCGATCTGGTGCGCCTGCATTATTACGTGTTGCTGCCGATCAGCCTTATTTTTGCGCTCTTCCTCGTCTGGCAGGGCATCCCGCAAAACTTCAAGCCCTACGACACGGCGCAACTGACTGAGAAGCAGACGGTCCTGGTGCCCAAAACCGACGCGGGCAACAACCCGGTCAAGGACGCCGCCGGTAACGCGGTCTTCCAGGATCAGGCCGTGGAAACCCAGAGCATCGTGCAGGGCCCCATCGCCTCGCAGATCGCCATCAAGATGCTCGGCACCAACGGCGGCGGCTTCTTCAACGCCAACGCCGCGCACC
>CAXUHC010000146.1:0-11445 GCA_964250705.1 uncultured Chthoniobacterales bacterium
GCCAACTTCCATCCACGGCTGAAAACCTTCAACTCAGTTGTGAACAGAACCTAGACGGAACGCTCAATAGGCTGCCGAGGCCGACAGTCACCCGCCGCCGTCGGTCGAGGTAATGTTGGCTGGTGATGTGGATGTCAGCGTGGCGTAGCGCGCGGCTGGCCTCATAGATGCCGCCCCGTTCGCAAAGCAGACTGCCGAACTCTTTGCGAAGGGAGTGAAGTGGGGTCTTGGCCCGAATGCCTTTCGAGCGCAGCCATGCGGTTAGCGCCTCGAAGTCCTTCTGGCACCTGTACTGCCCGGCGGAGGATTCCGGCCGGGGCTTATTTTTCGACTGGATGATGAACACTCCCCTCGCCTCTTGCCGATACGTCCGGAAGGTTTCGGCTACCTCTGGGTCGATTTCAACGTCCCCAAGGCTGTCCTCGCTTTTCGGCTGGAAGTGTTCTGTGGTCTGTATGCGAATCACTCCCCGGTCAAAATCAAGGGCCGACCATTCCAGCAAGTCGATCTCCCGCCGGCGCAGGCCGGCCATGATGGCGAGTAGGAAAATCTTGAACTGCTCCGGGTGGTCCGTCGCCAGCTCCTCCCGCGCGAGGCCAACGAGCTGGCCTGCGTTGATCTCGCTTCGATAGCGTGAGGAGGATCGCGCCTCGAATTGCACCCCGGCAAACGGCATCGGTTCTTGAAGTTTGAAGGAAACAAATTTCAGTAGCTTCGGGGAGAAAAGGCTTCTGGCGTTGCGAAGGAAGGTGTTGGCCGAATTTCGTGCTTGGCGTTTACGCGTCGCCGCTTCACCAGCCTTGCGGATGAAATCGACCTTCCACTGTTGCACGCGGTCAGGAGTGATAGTGGCCAGTGGCACGGCGTTGATTTTCTCCAGCCATTTCGCCCGCCCTCCACCTTCACGTGCGTCGTATTTTGCTTTGCCCCCGTCGATTCCCTCCATATCCGCGATGATCTTGCGGAATGCGACAGCGTAGCCTTCCAGAGTGCGAGGCCGCGCGCTGGTGTGCGCCTGCACCTCGGCGATGAACTCGCCCACGGTCGGACCGTCGCCCTCCGCAAACCTGTTCAGCATACCCGGTTTGAACTTGGCCAGCGTCGCCTCCCACCCCGCCCCCTGCAAGCTCATGTAGATTTCGCGCGCTCGGTTGGCAGCGGCAGTTTTGTTCGGCGTACCGAGTGAGAACGTCATCCGGCGGCCTCGATGCTGAATCTTCACGGCCCACGCGGGCACCCGGCGTGTTTCGCCGCCCTTCGTATACGCGGGCTGGAAGAGAACTCCCTGCCAGTAACGCACGTCGGTCTTGGGCAATGTCCCTGATCGTGCGGCTCGCGGTGTCTTGGACGTTTCTTGGACACTTATTTCGCTCTCAAGTGTTTGTTTGGGCATAAATATGTTCCGAACTTACTTTGGAGGAATACCTCTGAAACGTCAATCCCATAGAGGGCAGAAACGCACATTTCGGAACACACCGGCACATATAGGCCGAAGGACTTTTAATCAATTGGTTCTGGGTTCGAGTCCCAGCCGGCCCACTCAAACTCCTTTCAACGAGGCCGCGTCGTCCCGTGGCGTGACAATCCGTCTCTGGGCCAGGAAATGGGCCGCCAGGCAGCAAATGATCGCCCAGGCACCGCCCATCGCCCAGCCTGCGAGCACGTCGGTCGGGTAATGGACGCCCAAATACACCCGGCTACAGCCGATCAGGATGATCAAAACCAGGGTGATGGCGAGGAAGTAAATTTTGATGACCACCGTCCGGGCCGCGTGGGCCAACAGGGCGGCCAAGGTCAGATAAGCGACGGATGAAATCATCGAATGACCGCTGGGAAAACTGGCGGTGGAGATATCCGTCAGGTGCGGCACGATCTGCGGCCGGGTCCGGTGAAACCAGGTTTTGAAAAGCAACGCCAGCACCGACCCCCCATAGACCGAGACGACGATCAAAATGGTGAATCCGTACCGGCGTTCAAGCATCAGGTAACCGAGTACGGCGAGCGTGATCATGCCGAGGCCGAAAGCGCCGCCGAAGGCCGTCACATCGCGGGCGACCTGGAGCAGCCAAACCGGCCCGACGGGCACGGCAGGATTGCCCGGCTCACGGAGCGCGAGGAGCAAGCGTTCGTCAAACTTTGCGGTGTCGCCTTCGACCACTTCGGACGCAATCGCGCCAAAGGTCCACAGACCTGCGACGGCGAGGAGCATCGCGAGCAGGATCGTCACCTCAAGGCGTCCTCCACGCTTCGCCCAGGCGACGAACCGCTGCACGGAAGTGGGAAGGGTCATCGGGTTACTTCGCGGACTTGCGACGTTGAGCCAGCAAACTCGTCGCCCGCCGCAGCAAATTGTAAAATAAAAAAAGCGTTGAGCGGCCCGTCTGCCGAGCAAGTGTTCGTTACCGTCGTCCCTTCTCAGGTCCGCCCAACGCGTCCTCGCGGTGCTTCTCCTCGGCATCCACCAAAGAAAGAAAGATTTTTTCGAGCGCGCCGTCCACCCCGGCGCTCTGCTGGCGTAATTCCTCCACGGTACCGAGGGCAATGAGACGGCCGTGGTTGATGATGCCGATGCGGTCCGCCATCTCCTCGGCTACCGACAGCGTGTGCGTCGAGAGGAACAGCGTGCAACCGGCGCGGCTGCAGGCTTTGAACTCGTCTTTGACGATGCGGGCGTGCATCGGGTCGAGCCCGACCATCGGCTCGTCGATGATGAACACGCGCGGGTCGTGCAGCAACCCGGCGGCGATGGCCACCCGCTGGCGGGTGCCGTGGCTGAGATTTTCGATCAGCTCATTGTGGTAGGCGGTCAGGTGAAACTGCTCGAACAGCTGCCCGGTCTGGCGCGTGATCGCTGCGGGTGCCATCTCGTAAAGCTCGCCCACGAAGCGTAGAAATTCGCGCGGCGTCAGCTTGTCGTAAAGGAAAGGGAAATCCGGCACGTAGCTGATCAGCCGCTTCGCGGCGGTCGGTTCGCGCTGGATGTCGAACCCCGCGACCCTGACGCTCCCCGCCCCCGGCTTGAGCAGACCCGTCAGCATTTTGATCGTCGTGGTCTTGCCCGCGCCGTTGGGTCCGAGAAAGGCGAAGAATTCCCCCTGCGGGATGTCGAGGTCGAGTTGGTCAACCGCGCGCAGCGCGCCAAAGTTCTTCGTGAGGCCCCGGGTTTGAATCATAGCAATGCCAACAACGGTTTTTCGTCAGGGCGCAAACGCTTCGTCGTAGAGATCGTAGCCGAGAAACGTTTTTACCGCGAGGATTTGCCCGAGTTGGTTGAGGTGGATGGAGGATTCCAACCCGTCGCCCTGCCGGATCGTCACCACGTAGGTTTCCACGTCTTCGGCGTGCATGTGCAGCGTGCCGTGCCGCGCGGTGATGGTGGCGGCCGCCGCTTGCTGCCGTCCTCGCAGATCGGGATCGTCGAGCAGGCTTTCCACGCTGCCAGAATTTTCCTTGAGCACATTTTCCCCACGCCGGATCGCATAGTGCCATTGGCCGAGCGCCGGGCGGCCGTCGAGGACCACCGTCAGCCCCGTTTGCCTGGGTGGGCGGAAGTTGGCGGCGAGGTCCACATGCTCGACCGCCTCCTGCTCGTTGAGGTCGAGCGTGCCGTGGAAAACCATCCGTTGGCCGCCCAGCCCGGGCAGGTCGAGCGCGAAGGCACCCGTCGCGGTGAGTTGATAGAACGGCCCACCGGCGCCCGTCTGGCGGCGGGGCTGGAGATGCAGCGAGCCGAGGCGCTGCCGGCCGTCGTAAAGCCCCAGGTCGGAAGCTTCCTCGTGCTTGAACACCAGCCGCCACACGAAGGCCGTCGGGACCGGCAGCATTTCCGACTCGCCGGGGACCATCTCAAGACGCACCAACAGCACCGTCATCGCCACCCAGAACAGGACGATCCCGACCGTGAGCGCGCGATAGAACACACCCGCACACTAGAGCAAAGGCCGGGCAACGTTGCAAACGGCGTGGAATCCTCGTACCTGTGCCAGCCAAACCGGGCCGCCGATGCGTTAATTGAAGTTGCCGGTCAGTGCGAACTTGGACCTTTCAGGTCGAAATGACCCGGAAGCCCGTTGACGCTGGTCGTCGCTGCCGTCCAGGATGAAAGTCGAATTCAAAATCATCGCCGCCTTTGTCACCGCTTTTCTGGCGCTGACGCTCGTGGGCGCGGCAACCTACCTCAATGCGCGCAACCTTTTGGACCGCAACGGCATGGTGGTGCACACTTACCAGGTCATCAGCCGCATTGACGACGTGTTCAGCAGCCTCGACGAGATCGAGAGCGGGGCGCGCGGATTCTTGCTCACGGGTAAACCGGACTACCTGCAGCCCTATCACACGGGTCTGAACGCCGTCGGCGCCGAGATCGAAGCCTTGCGCAAACTGACCTCCGACAACCCCTTGCAACAAAATAACATCGATCGTTTTCAGACCTTCGCTAACCGCGCGATTGACCGGGTCCACCGGCAGGTGGTTGCCAGGCAATCACAAGCTGGCAACGTGGTGGCACCTCCCGGGATTGAAGACAAGGAGATCATGGATCAGGTGCGGTTTGCGACGGCGGGCATGAAAGCGGAAGAAATGCGTCTGCTCGAAACCCGTAACCGTCAATCGGCAGAGAGCGCGCATCGGACGGTGACGAATTTCGGGTTATTGCTCGTCCTGGCGGTGCTGCTGTTGATCGCGTTCTGTCTTTTCATCCGCCACGACCTCGCCGAACGCCGCCGCACCGACGATGCGCTCCGGGCGAGCGAGGCCAAGGTGCGCGCGGTCATGGACGGTGCGCCCGACGCCATGCTCATCACGGATGACGCGGGGAAAATCCAGATGGTCAATCTCCAGGCGAAGAACCTTTTCGGGTACAGCCAGGTGGAAATGCTGGAGAGAGATTTAGCGACCCTGCTGGTCGCCAGAGCGATGCCGGGCGAGGAAGCGCCGAACGCCGGTCCCAAAGATCGCCTGACCTCCGACCGCGCGTTCAGCGACCTTCGGTCGGTGGGAGCGAAATTCGATGGCGTGCGCAAGGACGGCACACTCTTCCCTCTGGATATGCGCCGCCGCCCGCTCGAAACGGGTGGCGAACGTCTGCAAGTGATGGCCATCCGCGACCGCACCGAGCAGGAAGACGCCGAAGAAGCGATGCGCAAGTTCTCGCTCGACCTGGCGCGCTCCAATGCGGAACTCGAACGGTTCGCTTACGTCGCTTCGCATGACTTGCAGGAACCTCTGCGCATGGTCAGCAGCTACACGCAGCTGCTCGCCAAACGTTATAAGGGTAAGCTGGACACCAGCGCGGACGAGTTCATCGGCTACGCGGTGGACGGGGCCTCGCGCATGCAAAAGCTCATCAATGATTTGCTGTCGCTGTCGCGGGTCGGTACCCAGGCAAAACCGAGCGAACCGGTGGATACCGGCCTGACTTTGGCCCGCGTGCTGTCGGACATGCAGCCCACGATTGAGGCCGCCGGGGCCACGGTCGTCAAACCGGACCAGATGCCCACGGTCCTGGCCGACGGCACGCAGATCGGCCAGCTCTTTCAGAATCTCGTCGGCAACGCGCTCAAGTTCCGTGGCGAAGCCACACCCCGCGTCGAAATCCGCGTGGAAGCCGCCGAAGAAGGCCGTTTCTGGCAGTTCGCTTTTCAGGACAACGGGATCGGCATCGAGCCCCAATATTTCGAGCGTATCTTCGTGATCTTCCAGCGTTTGCACAGCAAGGAGAGTTACCCCGGCACCGGCATCGGGCTGGCAATCTGCAAAAAGATCGTCGAGCGGCACGGCGGCCGGCTCTGGGTAGACAGCGCCGTGGGCACCGGGACGACTTTTTTCTTCACTCTGCCTGCGTTTGTTGCTAATTAAGAGGGCTGGCCTTATTTCCCTCTGCACATGCGCCCCATCGAAATCCTGCTGGTCGAAGACAACCCGGGCGATGTGCGTTTGACGCAGGAAGCCCTGGGCGAAGCCAAGGTGCGCAACAACCTCGCGGTGGCGCGCGACGGCGTGGAGGCGCTGGCCTATCTCCGGCGAGAATCGCCGTTTGAGGACGCTCCGCGACCGGATTTGGTTTTACTGGATCTGAATCTGCCGCGCAAAGATGGCCGCGAAGTGCTCGCCGAGATCAAGCAGGACCCGGATTTACGCCGGTTGCCGGTGGTGGTGCTCACGACTTCGACCGCCGAGAAGGACATCCTGGAAAGTTATAATCTGTACGCCAACTGTTACATCAACAAGCCGGTCGATCTGGAGCAGTTTGTCGCCATCGTGGCGTCCATCGAGGATTTCTGGCTGACCATCGTCAAGCTACCAGTGTGACCCGGCGGTGCTCGCCTCGCTCGGGCGGCAGGGGTGATGGCGACTGGACGGCGGGCCTCCGGCGCGTCATATTTCTGGTTCGCGAGCCTTCGTACCCATGTCAAACAGTTCGCCCATCTTGCTGTTGCTCATCGAGGACAATCCCGGTGATGCGCGGCTCGTGCGAGAGCATCTGCTGGACGCCGCGGGCAGCCAGCGCATTGATGTGGTCGAAGCCGCCACGTTGACCACGGGTACCGCGTACATGGCGGATGGCACCGCCCCGCACATTGTCCTGCTGGACCTGAGCCTGCCCGACAGTTTCGGGCTGGAAACTTTGGCCCGTTGGCTATCGGTTGCACCCACTCTGCCGGTGATCGTGCTGACCGGCTCCGACGACGAGGCATTGGCGGTCCAGGCCGTGCGCGAAGGCGCGCAAGATTACCTCGTCAAAGGCCGGATCGACGGCGGTCTCTTGGTCCAGGCGATTCGCTACGCCATTGAACGCAAGCGGGTGCAGGAGGACCTGCGTCTGGCGAACACCGGCCTGGAGCAACGGGTTGAGAAACGCACCGCGGAACTGCGCGAGATCAACGCGCAGCTTCAGAGCGAAATCGCCGAGCGCACGCTGGCGCAGCAGCAGGCGGCCGAACTGCTCAAGCGCGAACAGGCCGCACGCCGGGAGGTCGAGGCCGCCAATCGCAGCAAGGACGAATTTCTGGCTATCCTCTCCCACGAACTGCGCACGCCGCTCAACGCCATTCTCGGATGGTCGGAAATTCTGCGCACCGGTGAACCCAACCGCGAGGAGGTGATCGAGGGCGTCGAAGTGATCGAACGCAACGCGCGTGCGCAGGCGCGGTTGGTAGAAGACGTGCTGGAGGTTTCGCGGATCGTCTGCGGGAAAATCCGGCTCAACCTGGGGCAGGTCGATCTGGCCGCGGTCATCGAAGCCGCCCTGGCAAGCGCGCATCCCGCGGCGGCGGCGAAAGGAATCGCGCTGCGGCCGTTGGTTGAACCGCTTCCCTCTTTGTCACCGGGCGATGCCGACCGGTTGCAGCAGGTCGTGTGGAACCTGATTTCGAACGCGATCAAGTTTACCCCCAAGGGCGGCGCGGTCAGCGTGCGCGCGCGACAGGACGCGATCTACACGGAGATCGAGGTCACCGACACGGGTATCGGCATCCAGCCAGATTTTCTCCCCTTCGTATTTGACCGCTTCCGGCAGTCGGACGCTTCGATCACCCGCAGTCACGGCGGTTTGGGCCTGGGTTTATCCATCTCGCGTCACCTGGTCGAGATGCACGGAGGCGCGGTCAGCGCCGCCAGTGCCGGGGAGGGCAAGGGTGCCACGTTCACCGTTTCGCTCCCGCTCACGTTGCCGGATGGACATTCCCTGGAGGGCGACGGGACCACGAGTCGTCCCGGGGCGCTGGAGGGCACGTTGCGCGAGTTACCTGGCCTGGCGAGCGTGCGCGTGCTCGTTCTAGACGACGAAAACGACTCGCGCCGCGTGGTCGTGCGGCTCCTCACGCGTGCGGGCGCCGAAGTCCGGGAAGCGGATTCCGCCGCGTTGGTGACCGGCATTCTGAGCGAATGGCCGGCGGACGTGTTGATCAGCGACATCGCGATGCCCGGCGAGGATGGCTACAGCCTGATCCGGCGGCTGCGAGCCTCGCCCAACGTTGCCTGGCGCACGCTGCCCGCGATGGCTCTCACGGCGTTCGCACGACCGGAGGACCAGGCACGGGCCCTCGACGCCGGGTTTCAGATGCATCTACCCAAACCCTTCGAACCGGCGGCGCTGTTGGCGGCGGTGACCTCCCTGGCTTCTCTAGCCGTGCCGGAAATGGCTGGCTCGACGAGGTAAGCGTCAGTTCGAAGAGTGTCCGCTTGGATCAGCCGCTGCATGGTTGGCTACGGCCGGAAGTTGACCGGGAAGAGTGACGTGTCGGGACAGCGGGTTACGGAATGATCAGTGTCTGGCCCGGCTTCAGCCTGGTCATGTCGGGCACCGCGTTGTGGTTGGCGTCCTGGATGTCTTTTGCCCGGGCCTTGGTCTTGTAAAACTTGCGGGAAATGCTGGCCAGGGTATCGCCGGGCCGCACCTGGTAGGTCTTGGAACCGGGTGCCGGTTTCTTGTCGGCAGCCCCCACGGACGCAAGGCCCCCGGGCGGCGCGGTGCGGGCTAGGACGAGCTGCGCCTTCAGATCCTTGTTCTCGGCCTTGAGCTTGGCAGCCTCGGTGTGGGTGATGAGGGTGCCCCCGCCCAGAGTCGTGGCGAGGATGAGTTCCAGACGGTCCAGGTTCGACTTTGCCTCGCGCGCATGGGGGCCGCCGGGCAGGATTTCCAGATATCGGTTGAAGTGGTGGACCGCGCTGACCGGATCGTTGAGCTTGTCCGCATAAATCAGTGCCAGGCGGAAATGCACGTCCGCTGATTTCGTGGTGCCGTCCAGCGCGGACTCGTACGCACTGACTGCCCCGCGGTAATCCTGGGCCGCCTGTTTCTGCTCGGCCTTATCCAAGCTGCGTTCGGTGCGGTTATCGAAAGGGGATTTCTCGCAACCGGCGAGCGCGAGTGCCAGGCAGCCCGCCATCACGGGATGGAAAAAACGGCGGGCCGGCGAAGGCGGAAAACCGGGGCAGAGCCATTTCATCCAGACGAACATCCTGTACCGAAAACCCGGGGATTGCCGAGTTGCTTCCCGCCCGAAAGCGCTGCCGCTCCAAGCGTTCACAGGCCGAGTTTCTCAATCGCCTTGATCGCCACGTGCAGCATCTCCAACCGGGCGCACCACTTGTAGTTTCCCGCGACCAGGTGCCACGGAACCGTCGGCGTGGACGTGCGTTCGAACATTTCCTCCGCCGCCGCGTTGTGTTCGTCCCATTTGCGGCGGTTGCGCCAATCTTCGTCACTGATTTTCCAACTCTTGTAAGGATCGGCCTCCCGGCGTCTGAAGCGGGCAAGCTGCTCGTCTTTGGTGATGTGAAAGTAGAATTTCAGGATCACCGCGCCGTCATCAGCCAATAGACGCTCGAAGTCATTGATCTCGCGGTACGCGCGTGACCATTCGTCTTTCGTCGCGAAGCCCTCCACCCGCTCGACCAGTACCCGGCCGTACCACGAACGACCAAAGATGGCAACCTGCCCGCGCGGCGGCAGCCTGTTCCAAAAGCGCCACAGATAGTGGTGGGCATGCTCCTCGTCGGTGGGCTTGATCGTCGAATAAACCCTCACCGTGCGCGGATCGAGCTTCTCGACGACCCGCTTGATGGCGCCCCCCTTTCCCGCGGCATCGGGGCCTTCGGCCACGATGATCAAGGAATGTTTGCGATTTTCCGCCAGCTTGAGTTGGAGCTTGATCAAACGCAACTGGGCTTCCTTGAGTTTCGACTTGTAGTCATGCTCGCTCACGGAACGCTCCTGATCCAATTCTCCGAGGCGCAGCTTCGGGGTCACGGCTTGCTTGAGACTGGCGAGTTCGGTCGGCATACGCGGGGAGTCGGCTTGCTTGGCGCAATCGTAACAGTCGAATCGGGAATTACAGCAAGATTCCTTCCTCGATGAGCAACAAGGGGATGCTGCCGCGGACTGGGTAGATCAAAGTGCGGTCCCCGCGCAGGAGAGCTTCCGTCAGGGGTTGCTCCACGGGCGCACCTGCGACGTTGCGCACGCTGCCGGGGTCCTGCGCGATGCGCTGATTCAACGGTCCAAGGATCTCTGCCCCCGCCAAGCCCAGCGGTTGCCCAGATTGCGGGCAACGCAGGAGTTCGAGCACGTCGGACAGGATCATGAAGGCAAGGGACGAGCGCAGCCGTACCGGCGGACGGCGTTCAGTATTTCGGCACGCTCGGGTCGACTTCGTCCGCCCAGGCCTCGATGCCTCCGGCCACGTTGGCCAGTTTTGAGAAACCGGCCTCTTGCAGACTGCGCACGGCCTGCCCGCTGCGACGGCCATTCTTGCAAAGCAGGATGATTTCCTGGGCGCTGTCGAGTTCGCTCATGCGCGAGGGAAGCTCGCCCAGGGGGATCAACTTCGTCTCCGGCAGGTGCGCGATGTCGTATTCGTAGCGTTCGCGTACGTCCACGAGCAGAAAGTCCTCCTTTGCATCCAGCTTGCGCCGGAGTTCGGCTGCCGTGACCTCGGGCACGGCGTCCTGGGCCGCTTCCGCCGCCGCCGCCTGGGGCACGCCGCAAAACGTCTCGTAGTCGATCAATTCCGTCACCGTCGGGTGGTCGCCGCACACCGGACACTTCGGGTCGCGCCGGAGCTTGAACTCGCGGAACTTCATCTTGAGCGCGTCAAAATGCAGCAACCGGCCAATAAGCGGCTCGCCGACGCCCATGATGAGTTTGACGCATTCAATCGCCTGCATCACGCCGATCATCCCGGGCAACACCCCCAGCACGCCGCCCTCGGCGCAGCTCGGCACCATGCCCGGCGGCGGCGGTTCCGGGAACATGCAACGGTAGCAGGGACCGCCGAGGTGCGGAGCGAAGACCGTCGACTGCCCCTCGAAACGAAAGATCGAGCCGTACACGTTCGGCTTCTTGAGGAACACGCAGATGTCGTTCGAGAGATAGCGCGTCGGAAAATTGTCCGTGCCGTCGATGACGATGTCGTACGGCTCGGCGATTTGCCGCGCGTTTTCGCTCGTGAACAGGGTATCGTGCAGGTCGACCTGCACGTTCGGGTTGAGGTCGCGAATGCGGTCCCGGGCAGACTTGATCTTCTTGCGCCCGACGCTTTCGGTTCCGTGGATGATCTGCCGCTGGAGGTTCGAATAATCGACCACGTCGAAATCGACCAACCCCAACCGCCCCACCCCAGCCGCCGCGAGATAAAGGGCAATGGGAGACCCCAAACCGCCCGCGCCGATGCAGAGCACCCGCGCCGCTTTGAGCCGCTTCTGGCCCTCCAGCGTCACCTCGGGCATGATGAGGTGACGCGAGTACCGGGCGATTTCGTCGTTGCTGAACCGGATGGGTTCCAACCGCGCGGGGTCGAGAATCCCGCCGCGCGGCGCGGCGATGGAAGCAGGCGTCATGGTCCCGCGAAGATGCACCAGCTTCAGGCGGCGGCAACCGCTTTCGCGTACCGCGCGGCCACGTCGTCGTAGTTGATGACGGTCAGGAACGCCTTCACGTAATCG
>CAXUHC010000147.1:0-11426 GCA_964250705.1 uncultured Chthoniobacterales bacterium
GGGCAGATGCGCACGCTGGTCGACGGCAGCACCCCGCTCGATCCCGCCGGACAGTTGCAGGAATCCACGCTCGTGGTCGCGGAAATCTTCAACCACGAGGCGCTCATGGATGCCCTCGAACCCGGGGAATACGCAGCCGTCAGCAACCGATTTCTCAACGCCATCGCCGAGACGCTGGTCGAGAAGGGCGGCACCCTGGCGGCCTGCGACGGCGAGGGCGTGCGCGTGCTTTTCGGCGCGCCGCTGCCCGCCGCCGACCACGCCGCCCTCGCCTGCCGGGCAACGCTCGCCGCAGCGCGGCAGGTGCGCGCGCTCAACGCCGACCTCGCCGGCACCCACGATGGACTGGAGTGCGACGTGCGCTTCGGGATCAACAGCGGCGAGATCGTCGTGGGTTACTTCGGCGCGCGTCGGCTGGGCGGATTCGGCGCGTCGGGCGAAGAGGTCGCCTTCGCGCGGCGGTTGTGCGCGGCCAACCTGATCTATGGTTCGACGGTGCTGGTCGGGGCACGCACGTTTGAAATGGCCGAGGCCTCGATCGAGGCGCGCCCGCTCGAACTGCTGCGCCGCCGCGTGGGCCACAGTTGGCACGAGGTCTACGAACTCCTCGGCGAACCCCAGGACCTCACTCCTGAAGAACTCGCCCGACGCGACCTGTTCTGGACCGGCGTCATCTTCTACCGCGAAAAACGGCTGGCCGACGCCCTGGCAAAATTCTCGCAGGCCCGGCCCGTGGGCGGCAAGCCCGACGAGCCGCTGGAATTCTACGTCCACCGCATCAAGCAAATCCAGCTCGGCAGTTCGACGGCGGATTTCGAGACCGCGCGGCTGCTCAATTCGCTGTAACGTTCCGGCGTCCATTCCGGGTGGAAAACCGGGGCGTTTGGTGGTAGTTTCCCGGACTTCCCCTATGCGCCGAATCGACTATCCCGAACCCCTCCAGCGCCTCATCGTGCAGCTCAAACGTTTGCCTGGCATCGGACCGCGCAGCGCCGAGCGCATCGCGCTGTGGCTGGTCGGCTCCGGACGACAGGAAAGCAGCCGGGGACGGGAAATCGCCGAGACCATGCTGGAAAACGCCGCCAAGGTGCGCGCCTGCGCGGATTGCGGGTTTTTCACGACCGAGGAACGCTGCGAAATCTGCCGCGACGAAAGCCGCGCCGACGCGCCACTCTGCGTCGTCGAACAGGCGACCGACATCCTCCCGCTGGAGCGCACCGGCGTGTTCAAAGGCCGTTACCACGCGCTCGGCGGGCGCCTGGCCCCGCTGGATCACGTCGGCCCGGAAGACCTGTCCATCGACCGGCTGCTAGAACGGGTACGAGACGGGCACGCCGCCGAGATCATCCTCGCGCTGGGCGCGGACGTGGAAGGCGAGGCCACGGCCCAATATCTCGCCGGTCTGCTCAAGGACCATCCCGAGGTGAGCGTTACCCGCATCGCGCAGGGGCTGCCCGCAGGCGGCGGGCTGGAATCCGCCGACGAATTGACGCTCTCTCGCGCCATGACCGGGCGCGTCCTGCTCTCGAAGTAGCCTTATTTGTAAAAAGGAGCCAACTCGGCCCGGGTGGATTCTTCCAGAAACGTCGGGTCCTGCAAAATCACCCGGAACACCGCCGGCTCCATCACCGCCTGCGCCTGCGCGATGAAATGGGCGGCATCGGCGTAGCGGCGGACCTTGATGGCACGTCCCGCCGCGGCGAAAAGCGCCTCGTAGGGCGGACGCGCCTGCAAAAGAGCGCTGTCGATCTCCTTCCCGCCCCCGCTGGACTCTTCCTTGTCGGCCTGGATTTCCGAGAGCCAGAGCTTCACCTGGTAGAGACCCTCCGAATTTTCGTATTGGTTGCGCAGCAGCGCGGACCGGAATTTGTCGATGGCCTCCTGCGGCTTGCCGTCGCGGCGCAAGCATTCTCCCCAGAAGTAAAAGAAATCCGCGCGCGCGGGATCGAGCGCGACCGCCGTGCCAAAGGAAACTTCGGCCAGGTCGAACTCCTTGTTGGTCAGATGCAGGAGCGCGGTCATAAAATCCGCGTCGGGCGTGAGGCGGTTGGCGCTCAACACGCCCAGGATGCCCTGCGCCTGCTGGCTGTCGTGCTCATAAAGCGAAGCGCGGGCTGCTTCCACCCCCATCGAGGGCCATTCCGGGTGTTTCTCGCGCAGGGCAGTAAACCGTTGGCGCGCGTCGCGATAGGCACCCTTCTTGGTGGCCGCGAAGGCGTCATCCACCTCCTGCTGCACTTTGGGGTCCAGCGGGCCGAGAACGGCGCGGTTGGCCTGGAGAAACGCGGTGCGGGGCGAGACGCCCGGCGGGGGGGCAGCACGTTCACCGAGCAAGTACCCGCCGACCAGCCCCGCGCTCAGCAACAGCACCATCGCAAGCAGCCAGCGCCAGTCGGTCAGTGGGTTGCGCGCGGGCGGCGGCGCGGTGTAAACCTTCTTGAGTTGGAACGCCTCGGGCAGTTCATCGTTCTCGTCGGTCGTCGGCGGGGCTTCGTCGACGGACGTTGCCGTGGCGTTTTCCGACCCGGGCGCAAGACCGGTTGCCGACTCCAGGCCCGGATCGTACACCGGGATTTCCCGTGGGTCGTCGGGCGACGTTTCGCCGAGTTCATCGGCGGTGGAGCGGCGGACGTAATCGCCGTCCCGCGACCGGAGGCGCGACTTGCGGCGAGGCTGGTTCAGACCGGAGGGACCATCCATAGACCCCATCTTTCGGTGGGAAGTGCCAAGATTCAAGAACCAAGATTCAAGGAGGACGGTGGAAATGAGATTTCGCTCTGAACCTTGAAACTTGCACCTTCCTTGAATCTTGGTTCTTGAATCTTGAATCTTACCGCCGTAAGGCGGTTCCCGTGCCCGGCATTCCCATCGACGCGGAGACATTAGACCAGCAGATCGAGACCCTGGCGGCGATTTCGGAAGCCCCCGCGCCGGTGGTGACGCGAGTCCTGTTTTCGGACTCGGACCTCGCCGCGCGTCGGCAGGTCGAAACGTGGTGCCGGGAGGCAGGATTGGCCATTCGCAGCGACGCTGCCGGCAACGGGTTCGCCCGCTGGACCGGCACCGACCCGTCGCTGCCTCCCGTGGCGACCGGCTCGCACATCGACGCCATTCCCAACGCGGGCCGTTTCGACGGCGTGGTCGGCGTGCTGGGCGGTCTGGCGGCCATTCGCGGGTTGCAGCGCGCGGGCGTCCGGCCCCGGCGCTCGGTGGACCTCATCCTTTTCACCGCCGAGGAGCCGACGCGCTTCGGCCTGGGCTGCCTGGGGAGCCGGCTCCTCGGCGGGGCGATGGACCCGGCGGCGGCGGACGCGCTGGCGGACCGCGACGGGCGCACCTTCGCCGACTGGCGCGCGGGGGCCGGTTTCGCGGGCGACCTGGCCGGGGTGCGCCTGGAACCCGGCGCGTACCGGGCATTCGTGGAACTGCACATTGAGCAGGGTCCGGGTCTGGAACAACGGGGGCTGGACATCGGCGCGGTGGAGCGGATCGCCGCGCCCGCCGCGTTGCGCGTGCGGTTGCACGGCGTGGGCGGCCACGCCGGGGCGGTGTTGATGCCGGAACGCCACGACGCGCTGCTGGCCGGGGCGGAAATCGCGCTGGCGGTCGAGCGGGCCGCGCGCGGCAGCGGCAGCCCGGACACCGTGGGCACGACCGGCGTGTTCCGGGTCGCTCCCGGCGCGATCAATAGCGTGCCGTCGTTCGCCGAACTGGAGATCGACCTGCGCGACACGGATTTGCCCAGGCGCGAGGCGGCTCGCGCCGAAATCGAGCGCGCCGTGGCGGAGATTTCCGCGCGGCGCGGGGTGCGGGCGGAAATCGAGACGATCAACGCGGACCCCCCGGCGGCGTGCGATCCCCAGGTGGTCACACTCATCCTGCAAACGGCGCAGGCAACCGGTGTCGGCAGCCTGCGCATGATCAGCCGGGCATACCACGACACGCTGTTCATGGCGCGCGTGTGCCCGGTCGGGATGATCTTCGTGCCCTGCCGGGGCGGGGTGAGCCATCGTCCGGATGAGTTCGCGTCGTCGGAAGCGATCCGGCGCGGGGTATCCGTGCTGGCGGGGGTGTTGGCGAAACTGGCGTCCGAATGAGGAATGTCCGCAGATTACGCAGATTTCCGCAGATTTTTCTTCTGTTTTACCGATCTGCGAGAATCTGCGTAATCTGCGGACGCTTCCGACCATGAATTTGCCATCCCTCCCCCGCCCCGGCGACCCGCCTGCCGTCGCCGTGCCCGCGCCGGGGCAGCCCGGACCGCTCGGGCCGGAAACCGCCGCCGACCGACGTTTCCTGCTGCCGGGTTTCGGCGTGCTCGTCGCTTGTCTGCTGGCGGGCCAGGGGCTGAAATCGGTCCTTCACCTGATCCTGCCGGGCAACATCCTCGGCCTGTTCATCCTGCTCGCCCTCCTGCTGACCGGCGCGGTGCCCTTGAAGTGGGTCGAATCCGCGGCCCGCCTGCTGTTGTGGCTGCTGCCGTTTTTGTTCCTGCCGGTCTTTATCCTCGCCATGAAGGACCACGCGTTCTGGGCCGTGCAAGGCCGGGCACTCTGCGGCGCGGTCGTGCTCGGGACGGTCCTGCTCTGGGCATTCGTCGGGCATCTCGCCCAGTGGATGTTGGGCCGACCGAAAGATTGAGATGGAGACCTTCCGCGCGCTCGCACCCGGTTCGCTGCTGCTCTGGAGCGGGCTGACGGCCCTCGTCTACGCGACCTGCCGCCGGGTATTTTTGCGCACGCGGCTGGCGGCGCTGCATCCCGGATTCACGAGCATCGTCGTCATGGTCGGCATTCTGGAATTGGCAGGCCGCCCTTATGCGGAATTCGAGCACGCGACGGCCTGGATCAACTGGCTGCTGGGTCCGGCGGTCGTGGCGATGGCCGTGCCGATCTGCCAATTGCGCCACGTCGTGCGGGCCAACCGCCGGGCGCTCGCGGCGGTCGTGCCGCTGGGAATGGTGTTCGCCGTGTTGAGCACCACCGGCCTGCTGGCATGGTTTGGCCGCGCGCGGTCCGTGGTGGCCGCCGGAGCGTTGAAATCGATCACCTCGCCGGTGGCAGCGCAGCTTGCCCTCGACAACCGCGTGCCGGTCGATGCCTCGCTGGCAGGCGTGCTGATCGCCGGGATGCTCGGCGCGACCGTCGGGCCGACCGCGCTGCGGTGGCTGCGCGTGCGCGACGAGCGCGCCGTCGGCCTCGCGCTGGGCAGCAGCGCGCACGGCATCGGCGTGGCGCGCGCCGTGGAAATCAGCCGGACGGCAGGTGCCTTCGCCTCCATCTCCATGAGCGGCACCGCGATGCTCGGCGCTCTGGTGCTCCCGCGCCTGTTGCGCTGGATCGCCGGGACGTGAGTCACTTTCCGGGCGGCATCGGCGGCAGCTCGACGTATTGCCAGACCCAGTCGCCTTCGGTATCCTTGAGCCGCCCGGACGTTTCCCGGATGATCGCGCCGCCGTCGTCGCGCGCGTTCCAGCCGACCCCGTACAACCGGTAGCGGCCATCGGGTGTCGGAGCGTAGCGCAACGGCGCGCCGTCGATCACGTCCGTCGGAACGGTGGCCAGATAGTTGGGGACGAGTGCGTCCAGCCGGGCCGGATACGTTTGGTGGTCGAGAAAGAATCGCTCCAGTGCGCAGGCGGTCACGGCTTCGTCGAGGGAGGTTTGCAGCCGGGCGTCCTTGCGGCCGATGCTGTCGAAAACTGGCAGCGTCAGCTGGGACAGCATGGTGATGGGTGAGCGATCCCACGTGGACCGCTCGCGCAGGCCCGCCTGGAATTTATCTTGGAGAAAACGGTGTGCCTGCACGTCCACCGCTTCGATGAGATAGTCTTGCATGGATCGAGCGATGAGCGCCTTGTTGAGATCGAACCAACCGCGCGGAATCGCGTCGGAGCCGAGCCACCCCAGCCAACTGGTTTTCGAGTCCGCGAAGGGATCGACCGTCGCAAGAAAGGCTGCCATCCCACCATGCTCCCTCATAAAATCCAGCGCGCGCAGGTCACCCGCGCGCTCACCACGAAGAGTCGACACATAATCCGTCAGCAGATTGAAACGTTGCAGGTCTGCCTGAAGCCGGGTGAGTTCGGGAGCGGACCAACGGCAGTCGGCGAGGCCCTCCCAGACCGGGGTCATCGTCAGTCCCAGGCAAGTCATCTGTACGAGGTGGGCGATCAACACGGGGTCCCGGCGCAAATCGTCGCAGAGTCGCCAGCAGAGTTCGAGGTCGCGCAGGGCCGCCTCCGCCTCGCCGTTGACCAAGCGCGCGGTCGCGCGCAGCCGCAGGGTCTGGACGAGATGCTGCTGCGGGTTGTATTGGACCAGCGGCGTCGCGAAGGGATTGCCGGTGTCCCAGGCCACGGGATAGCGGGTCAGCGGTCGTTGCGCCGCCGCCTGCGCCAGTTCATCCAGCAGAGGCAAGTAGCGCGTCAGGGCCAGGAGCACGTCGGCGGCGGGCGTCTGCGGTTGGTCGGTGTGCGGGTAGCCTGCCTGCCCACGGTAGCCACGTTGCCAGCCCGGCAAATCCGTGTGTCTGGCGGTTTCCCAATTACTTGGCGTGAGCTCCTTCGGGCGGGTGCCGGGATAAGGCATCTCGTCCAAATCCTTGGAACGCCGGGCCAGGCGGTCAAAGGTGTAAACGTGGGTTTTCGGATCGATCTTGTACCGGTATTCTCGAACGAAAAGCGGGGTCATCGCCAGATTCTGTTCGTCGGGAATCGGCGGCGGAATGAACCGTCGCCAATCGAGGGTTTCGCCCTTCGCTTCCAGGTCTTTCCGCACGGCGGCAAAGGCCCGTGCGCCGCGCCAGTCTTCCGCCGCGTAAAACAGGGCGGCTGCCATCACTGCCACGAGCACGAAAACGCCCGCCGCCATCCAGAAACGGCGCGCGCCGCTGCGGGGACGAAGGGGAAGAGGTGGCGGGACCGACATGGTGCGGCTGGCAATGCACGAATTGGTTGCAATTTAGACGAGTTTGCGGCACATGAACACCAGCAAATCAGGGTCCCATGGTATGAGCAGCGGCAACGGCAGCAGGAACGGCGGCACCGGTTCATCGTTCGAGTTTCGGCTCAACGGCGAATCCGTACGCGTGGAGGGGGCGTCGCCGAACACCACGCTGCTCGATTTTCTGCGCGCGCGGGGCGAATGCGGCACCAAGGAAGGCTGCGCCGAGGGGGACTGCGGCGCGTGCTCGGTGGCGGTGGTGGAGCGCGACGCGCGCGGGGTGCCGCGTCACCGGGCGATCAACAGTTGCCTCGCGCTGCTGCCGATGGTTGCCGGACGCGAGGTCGTCACGGTCGAAGGTGTGAGCGACGGTCGGGAATTGCATCCGGTGCAGCGCGCGATGGTCGAGCGGCACGGTTCGCAGTGCGGCTTTTGCACGCCGGGATTCATCGTTGCCATGTTCGAGGCTTACGGACGCGACGATTTGCGCGAACGCTGGCAGGTTTCCGACGCGCTGTGCGGCAACCTCTGCCGCTGCACGGGCTACCGACCCATCGCCGACGCCGCCGCGGCGGCCTTCTGCCAGCGGGCGTCGCCGCCGGAGGACCTCGCCGCGCACCCGGGCCATTCGCCGGATGCGCCGTCGCTCGATTACACGGCGGGCAACTTCCGTTTTTTACAGCCGGGCGGTCTGGCCGAGCTGCTGCGTCTCCGCGCGCAACTTCCTGGCGCGAACCTCATCGCCGGAGCAACCGAACTCGGCCTGGAAGTAAACAAGAAGTTTCACCGGTTTGAAACCCTGCTATCCGTGGCGGCGGTGCCGGAACTGAGCCGGATCGAGCGCACGTCGGAGGGTTGGCGCTTCGGCGCGGCGGCCTCATTGACACGGCTAGAGGAAGCCCTGCGCGCCGACGGCGTCGATTCCTCGCTGCGAGCGGGCAACGAAGCGTTGCTCAAGATGATCCGCTGGTTCGGCGCGCGGCCCATCCGCAACCGCGCAACCCTAGGCGGCAACCTCGTCAACGCTTCGCCGATTGGCGACATGGCGCCCGTGTTGATGGCGCTCGGCGCAAGCGTGCGGCTCTGCTCGGAAACGGGTGAACGCACCGTGCCGCTGGACGAATTTTTCACGGGTTACCGTCAGACGGCTCTGCGGCCGGAGGAAGTGCTGTTCGATGTTTCTCTCCCTGCGGGTACGGGGGACGGCGGTGGCCGGGTGTTGGTCGACGCCTTCAAGGTTTCACGCCGCCGGGAGATGGATATTTCCGTTGTTTCCGCAGGGTTTCGCGTCGAACTCGACGCCGCTGGAATCGTCCGTTCCGCGCGCTTGGCCTACGGGGGCGTGGCGGCCACCACCGTCCGCGCCAAACAAACCGAGTCCGCGCTTCTCGGGCAAGCCTGGAACCGCGAAACCCTCGACGCCGTGTTGCCGGTGCTGGCGAAGGAATTCCACCCTATCAACGATGTGCGTGCGTCGGCGGAGTACCGGCAAGGGTTGGTGACCAGTTTGCTCGAAAAATTCTTCGTGCTGGACGGCCGGCCCGAATTCAGCCCGGATCGCCGCCCACTCGCCCCACCTCCACAACTGCCTGCCGACGTTCCAGCGCCGCACGAGAGCGCGGTCGGACACGTCACCGGCTCCGCGCGCTACGTGGACGACACCCGCCGGCCTCAAGGGTTGCTCGAAGCCTGGCCTATTTGCGCACCGCACGCCCGCGCGCGCATCGTTCGGCGCGACGCCAGCGCCGCCCGCCAGATGCCTGGTATCCGGGCCATCCTGCTGGCCGAAGACGTGCCCGGCGAGAACGATGTCGGCGCGGTCCGTAAAGACGAGATTCTGCTTGCGGACAAAGAAATTTCCTTCCACGGGCAAATGGTCGCGCTGGTGCTCGGAGATTCGTTGGAAGCCTGCCGGCTCGCCGCGGACGAGGTCGAGGTGGAGTACGAACCGCTGCCACCAATTCTGACGATCCCGGAGGCGCTGGCAGCGGAAAGTTTCCACACCTCGCCTCACCGCATCCGGCGCGGCGATGCCGGGGCGGCGCTCACCGGCGCGAGCGAGCAACTCACCGGAGAATTTGCGTTCGGCGGGCAGGAGCATTTCTACCTGGAAAGTCAGGTCGCCTGGGCGGAGCCGGGTGAGGACGGGACGATGTTCGTGCAGTCCTCGACGCAGCATCCGTCGGAGATTCAGGCGGTCGTGGCGCATGTGCTGCACGTGCCTCGCCACAAAGTCGTCGTGCAGAGTCCGCGCATGGGCGGCGGTTTTGGCGGCAAGGAGACGCAGGGCAACACCTGGGCCGCGCTGGCCGCGCTGGGAGCGCGACACACCGGCCGACCCGTGCGTGCACGGCCCAACCGCGACCAGGACATGATCCTCACCGGCAAGCGGCATCCCTTCCTCGCCCGATACGCTGTTGGGTTCGAGGCGGACGGCTCGCTGCGCGCCGTGCGCGTCGAGCTTTTCGCCAACGCGGGCTGGTCGCTGGATTTATCCAGCGCCATCACCGACCGCGCGCTGTTCCACCTCGACAACGCCTATTACATCCCGCACGTCGATTTCTGCGGGCGCGCGGTCAAGACCAACCTCGTTTCCAACACCGCTTTTCGGGGCTTCGGTGGTCCGCAGGGCATGCTGGTGATGGAAGAGATCATCGACCGTGTGGCCCGGCAACTGGGATTGCCGCCGGAGGCCGTCCGCGAACGCAATTTATACCACGGCAGCGGCGAAACCAACACGACGCACTACGGGCAGGAAATCGGGGACAACCGTCTTCAAGACATCTGGCACACGCTCAAAGCCAGCAGCGACTTTGCCACCCGGCGCGACGAGGCCCGGCGCTGGAACGATGCGCACTGGCACCACAAGCGAGGGTTGGCCATCACCCCGGTCAAGTTCGGCATTTCCTTTACGATCAGCCATCTCAACCAGGCCGGTGCTCACGTCCTCATCTACCAGGATGGCAGCGTGCAGGTCAATCACGGCGGTACGGAAATGGGTCAAGGGCTGCACACGAAGATGCTGGCCGTCGCCGCGCGGGAATTGGGCGTGCCGTTCAACCAGGTGCGCGTGATGCAAACGCGTACCGATCAGGTGCCGAACACCTCGCCCACCGCCGCTTCCAGCGGGTCCGACCTGAACGGTCAGGCCGTCCACGCGGCCTGCGTCACCCTGCGCGACCGGTTGGCCCCCGTCGCGGCGGACTTGTTGGGCGAACCTTTGGAGGACGCCCCGCGCCTGGTCTTCGCGCACGGAAACGTCTGTCATCCCGCCCGCCCGGACCGCACCCTGCGTTTCGCCGAAGTAGCCATGAAAGCTTATCTCGCGCGGGTGAGCCTCGCCGCGACCGGCTATTACGCGACGCCGGGCATCAAGTACGATCACGAGAGCGGACGCGGCACCCCGTTTTATTACTACGCTTGTGGCGCGGCGGTCAGCGAGGTCGAAGTGGACGGATTCACGGGCGCGCACCAGGTCCGCCGCGTAGACATTCTGCACGACGCGGGCCGGTCGATCAACCCGGGAGTGGATCGGGGGCAAATCGAAGGTGCGTTCACGCAGGGGATGGGTTGGCTGACCGTCGAGGAACTCCGCTGGGACCGCGACGGACGGCTTCTCACACACGCCCCGAGCACGTACAAGATCCCTGCTTTCGGCGACACCCCCGCCGATTTCCGCGTCACGCTGCTGCCCAACGCCGCGGAGGACAAGGTGATCCACGGCAGCAAGGCCGTGGGCGAACCGCCGCTGATGCTCGCCATCAGCGTGCGCGAAGCGATCCGCGATGCGGTCGCGGCGTTTGGCAACAAAATCGGCGCGGTGGATTTGCCCTCTCCGGCCACGGGCGAAGCGATCTTCATGGGTGTAAACAAAGCCCGCTTACGATCAGCGATGGACCCCGGGAAGAATTCCTCGCTTTCGGAACCGGAGCGTTCCAATGCCGGGTCGAATTTCAGGTGAGTTTTGCTGCGCCTCTTCGGAGTGTATGGTGGTACGTCATTTGCTCCACCAGATTTTCCTATGTTTCCACTACCACGGAACGCAATCCCCCCCTCCACGGATCATTTCACGCCTCGCGCGCATGAGTCGCAATCCCTACAAAAAACCGTGCGGCGCAAAGTCGGCTTTGCTCCCCGCTGGCTGACGGCGCTCGGGGCCGCCGCTGCGCTCTCGCTCGGCGTCGCTGGTTCCACTGCCAAGGCGCAAACCGCCGCGACCGTCATGGTCCGCGCGGACACCCCCGTCGCGACGATCCAGGCACCCGCCTTCGGGTTGAACACCGCGGCCTGGAACTACTTCATGACGGATTCGCCCGTCCCCGGCCTTTACCGGGCCGCCGGCGTGACGGCCCTGCGTTATCCGGGCGGCTCGACCGCCGACGTTTACCATTGGCAAACCAACAGTTCGACGCCCGGCTCGGGCCAGTACATCAATCCGAACAACGCGTTTGATGCGTTCATGTACGTCGCCCAGCAGAGCGG
>CAXUHC010000148.1:0-11368 GCA_964250705.1 uncultured Chthoniobacterales bacterium
GCAAACCAACCTCGAAGCGGCGGACGAGATCGCCCGGCAGATGCGCCTGCGCAACGTGGGCGGCCTGATCATCGGCGACTTCATCGACATGAAAAGCCGCAAGGACCAGCAGCAGGTTTACGACCGCATGAAGGAGCGGCTCAAGCGCGACAAGAGCAAGACGCACGTCCTGCCGTTGTCCTCGATGGGCCTGATGGAAATGACCCGCCAACGGGCACAGGAAAGCCTGAGCAGCAGCGTTTACGTGTCCTGCCCGTATTGCAGCGGCCGGGGCAAGGTCAAGAGCGCGATGAGCATGAGCGTGGAACTGCAACGCACGCTCAACGCGCTCATGCGCAAGCACCAGGAGACGGTCCACGAACTCAAGATCACCGTGCACCCGGAAGTGTTGCAGCGGCTGCGTACCGAGGACGAGGATTTGCTCGTCGAGATGGAGCGCCGGTACGAGGGCCGTCTCATTTTCCGCGCTGACGCGGCGTTCCACCACGAGAAGTTCACGATCCACGACGCCGTGACCGGCAACGAGCTGAAAATCTGATTCCCCCTTCGATTCTATGGTTAATTATCTTGTGACCGGCGCCAACCGTGGGTTGGGCCTCGAATTCGTCCGGCAGTTGATCGCCCGGGGCGACACGGTGATCGCGTGCTGCCGCGAACCGGAAAAGGCGGGCGAACTCAAGGCCATCGACGGCGAACGCCTGTCGATCCAGGCACTCGACGTGTCCGATCCGAAGGCCATCGCCGCGTTGCCGGGCCTGCTCGCCACAGATGGCGTGGGCGTGGACGTGCTCATCAACAACGCGGGCGTCGCCGCCGGGGAAGAGGAGTTCGGCGAGTTCGACGCCGCGACGATGGCAAACGTCCTGCGGATCAACGCCGTCGCTCCGATGCTGATGACGCAGGCGCTCACCCCACTCCTGGAGAAAAGCCCCGGAAAAGCGAAGGTCGTTTACATCACCTCGGGTCTCGGCTCGATCTCGCAGGCCGAGGGATTGATGTTTGGCCTGAGCTACGGCATGAGCAAGGCCGCGCTGAACATGGGCGGCAAGAAGCTCGCCGCCGAGTTGACGGGGCGCGGGATCGCCTCCGTGTTGCTGCATCCGGGCTGGGTGCAGACCGACATGGGCACCTCCGCCGCGCCGCTCAAACCGGCGGACTCGATCCGCGGCATGCTCCAAGTCATCGACAAGCTGAGCGTGGCGGACGGCCTGCGCTACGTCACGTTCGAGGGTGCCGAGCTACCCTGGTAGCGGAACGCGGGTTCTTGCATGGCGAGAAGTCCGCTTTGCCGGATGGCTGCGAATTAAAGGGACCTATCCGTGCGGATCTACGTCCGCACCCGAACGGCCCGTCCGGCGTTTCCATCACCTCTTATTCCGCCCATTCCATGAGCCAAGCCATCGGTTACGCCGCCAATCATTCCTTCACCAGTCTCAAACCGCTCACGTTCGAGCGTGACGAACCCAAAGCCAACGAAATCGAGATCGGCATTCTCTTTTGCGGCGTCTGCCATTCGGACGTTCATCAGGTCAAAAACGAGTGGGGCAACACGGTGTATCCCTGCATGCCCGGCCACGAGATCGTGGGCCGGGTCACCAAAGCAGGCAGCGGCGTGACGGGCCATCAAGTAGGCGATCTGGTCGGCGTGGGCTGCATGATCGACTCCTGCCGGGCCTGCGAACCCTGCCGCTGCGGGGAGCAAAACTACTGCGAGGGGCCCAACAGTTGGCTCGCCACCTACAACGGCCCGATGCTGCCCGCCAAGTTGGCCGACACCGGCGCCAACATGTACGGACGCGACAACACGTACGGCGGGTACTCGGACAAGATCGTCGTGCCCGCGGATTTCGTCCTGAAAATCCCCGCCGGCCTCAAGCCGGAGGTGGCCGCGCCGATCCTCTGCGCGGGTGTCACCACGTATTCGGCGCTCAAGCATTGGGGCATCAAGCCGGGAGACAAGGTCGGCATCATCGGGTTTGGCGGCCTGGGTGACATGGCCGTCAAGTTGGCCAAGGCCATGGGCGCGGCAGTGACCGTGTTCACCCATACGGAGGAAAAGCTCGCCGAAGCGGCCAAACTGGGGGCCGCCGGTGTGCTGGAAAGCGACAAGGACGCGCTTAAAGCTTTGAAGCGTTCGTTTGATTTCCTGCTCGACACGATCCCCCAGAAGCACGACATCGACCCTTACATCAACCTGCTGAAGCGTGACCGTACCCTGGTCATCGTCGGCGCCCTGGAGCCGCTCAAAGCGGTGAACAACCAGACCCGCGCCATGCACCGCACGAGCGTGGCGGGCTCAATCATCGGGGGTATCGCCGAAACCCAGGAGGTGCTCGACTTCTGTGCGGAGCATCAGATCGGCCCGGATGTCCAGGTCATTCCGATCCAGCAGATCAACGATGCCTACAAGGACGTGATTGATGGCGACGTGCGCTTCCGTTACGTCATCGACATGGCCTCGCTGAAGGACGAAGAGGCCGCATAGCAGCCCCGCTTGCCGCCGGGAGGCCCGGTTGCGGGACGGCGTTGTTTCGGCGCAAACCCGCCCGTCCTCTTCCCGGCAACCGATTCCTACGTACCGCGATTTATTTTACCACGTCATGCACATGCCCTCCCCTTTGTTCTCGCTGGCCGCTGCTTTCGCCGTGTTTGCCTGCTCCACCTTGCGCGCCGACCCGCCGACTCTCGTGGAAAGCCCGACCGCCGCAACCGCCGGGAAGGCCACCATCGCCCTCACCGAGAGCAACAAGACGCAGACCATCGAGGCCGACGGCAAAGACGTGGCCATCGAGGGCGATCACAACAAGATCACGCTCAGCGGCGCGTGCCACGCCCTGACCATCAACGGCAGCAACAACGTGGTGACGGCGGCGGCCCTGGGATCGGTCTCCACGCCGGGCAGCCACAACAAGGTCACCTGGACCAAGGCGGTCGACGGCGAAAAACCGCAGGTCACCGACGTGGGCAAGGACAATTCCCTGGGCAAACGCCAGGAGTGATCTGTCCATCCGACCGGTTGATTACGGCGTTCGCGGGGTGTCGGCGGACTCCGTGTCGTGCAATCTCCCGTAGTCGACGGTGTACCCCCCGTTGGCGTCTTCCTGCCAGATTTCCGAGAATCGTTCTCCGAAACGCACTTCCCGCCAGCTGTAGTCCTGCTGGCTCTGCACCGGCGCGGGGATCACGGTGTCCACGCACACGATGGACGCGATGAACCGGCAGTCGCCGCTTGCCAGCGTTTCGGGGGTAACGCCGTGAAGCGGGCTCTGTTCGTCGATGACGTGCCGGAGGGTCAGCGCCGCCGGGAACAGGGTCAGGCGGGGCATCTGCATTTTCAGATCGTGGAACCGGCGCACGGTTTCCCCTTCCTTGACCCACTCGTTGCGCATCAGCATGAGCCGGAACTCCGCTTCCACCATCGCTTGATGCCGCAGGTTGGCGATGCGCAGCATCAAGGCGGGCAGGCCGTCGAAGTTCGACAACACCAGCGTCCGGCTGAACACGAAAAGCGCCCGGGGCCGGGAGAAGCGCACGAAGATCAGCCCGGTCATGACGGCCAGGCCGAACATGCCGACCATGATTTCCGCGGTGGTCACGAGGTGTCCGTACACCGTGGTCGGATACATGTGGCCGTAGCCCACGGTGGCGAGCGTCTCCACGCTGAAGAAAAACGCGCTCGGAAACGAGCCCGCCGGCATGTCGGCGATGCACCCGTTGCCCAACAGATAGAGCAGGGCGAACACGGTGTTGACCAGCGCGTAGACGCCCGCCAGCCAGGCGATGAATTCCGGCCAGCCCAGGTTGAGCATCGAGTGGTATAGGTCGCGGCCCTCCCAGCGCGCCGTGTTGAGCCGGACGAACTCGAACTGCCCCGAGCGCATGGTCACGCGCCTGCTTTCCTTCTTTTTCATCACCGTTTGAGCGTAGGGCGAAAAACGGAAAGTGAAAACACCGGCGGTTAGAAAAATTCTGTCATCCTGAACGCAGCCGAAGGACGGCAGAAATATTTTGGCACCGCGAACCGCGGTGAGCAGCGTACTCACCTCATGCTCCTTTGAACCTGCCCGGGAAGTCTGTATCTTAACCTCTCGCCCATTTCTGCCATGCCCGCACCGGTCACCGCCCCCGAAAAAACACCCGTTCCGTCACTCTCGCCCCGCCCCGGCGGGCGGCCCGCGTGGCAGCGGCATCCGGTCTTCAAATTCTTCTCGTCGGTCAAGCTGGCCGTGGTGCTGCTGAGCGTGCTCATCGTCGCCAGCATCGTCGGCACCCTCTACGAAACCAGCTTCGACGCCAAGGTCGCCCGCGCTTACATCTACAACGCGTGGTGGTTCGACCTGTGGCTGACCATTCTCTGTGTCAACCTCGCGTGCGCGGCGTTCTCGCGGATGCCCTGGAAACGCCATCACACCGGGTTTTTGGTCACGCACCTGGGCATCATCATCCTGCTCATCGGCGCGATGATCGGCCGGGGCTGGGGCATCGAGGGCACGATGACCATCTTCAAAAACCAGCCGCCCAACAACCAGCTCATCGTCGACCAGCGCGTGCTGCGGGTCGAGGAACCGGGCAGCGAAACCCGCCAGTATCCCGTGGAAATCATCGGCCGCCACCCGACCCCCGCGCGCCCCTGGTCGCTCGGCCAGACGGCGGGCGGCTGGGACATTACCCTCGTGGATTACGCGCCGCGGATCGACGCCGCCTTCGAGCCGCAGGCCGCGCCGCCCGCGATGGCGGCGATGGCGCAACCGGCGTTGCGCGTGCGGCTCGTGACCAAACGCGTCGGCGCGACGCTGGATTCCTGGCTGCTCGCGGGCGATCCCGAACACGGTTCGCTCGACCTGTCGGGCCTCGCGTCGGTGCAACTCCGGCGTGGCGTCGCTCCGACGGCCACGGACATCCCCCCGGCGGCGGCAGCGGCAAACACGGCCCCGGCGCCGCCTTCGATCAACGAGGCGTTCGTCGCGCTGGCGCTCAATCCCTCGCAAACCGTCGACATTCCCGCCGCGAACAGCGCGCCCTCCGGGGCGACCGTGCGCTTGGCCGTCGACGCCGCCGGGAAGAAAACCGTGTTCGTCGACTGGCGCGGGGCGACGTGGACCTTTGATCCCGACGCCGACCAAGGCAAGCCGCAGGACCTGGGCGGTTCGGGCCTGAGCGCGGTCATCGAAGGGTACTGGCCGGATTTCGTGATGCGCGACGGCAAGCCCGCCACCGCCTCCGACCAGCCGCGCAACCCGGCGGTGCTCGTGCGTGTGCACGGCGATTTGCCTGCCGCCGCCACCGGGAACGACGCCGCGCCACCGTCAGCCGCCACGACGCCGGGCGTGCCCCCGCCGATGAGCGCGGGCACGCAGGCTAGCAACCAGGCCGTCGTCTATTGCGACGATCAGGGTAACCTCACCTACACGCTCAAATCCCGCGCGAATCCCACGCCGGTGCGCGGCATGCTGAAAGTCGGCACACCCATCCCTACCGGCTGGATGGACTGGCAGCTCGAAGCCGTGCAGGCCATCCCCGCCGCGCTCAACCGCACGACGTTCCGGCCCATCCGTGACGCCCGGCCCACCACCAACGACCAATCCGCCACCTCGGGCGATCCCAACGTGGTCAACGGCGGCGGGGGCGGCGGCCCCGGCCCCATGAACGCGGGCAGCCGGGGCGAGGGCGTGCTCGTGCGCCTGAGCCACGGCGGGCAGACCCATGAACAGTGGGCCGCCGTGGGCTGGCAGGTCACGTTGCCCACCACCCCGCAACCGACGCGTCTTGCCTACGACTCACTCATCCAGGGGTTGCCCATCGGCCTGCAATTGGAGAACTTCGAGGTGACCTTCAATGACGGCACCGAAGACCCGGCCAGTTTCAAGAGCCACCTCAAGGTCACGGACGTCGAAGGCCGCGACGGCACGGGAAGCTGCTCGATGAACCAACCGTTCAACTTCCCCGGCCATTGGTGGAACACGTTCAGCGGGCTGACCTTCAAGATGTCGCAGGCGCAGTGGAACCCGAACGACCTCAACCAGAGCACGATCCAGATTCTGCGTGATCCGGGTTGGTTGGGTAAGTGGATCGGCTCGCTGTTGATTTGCGCGGGGATTTTCACGATGTTTTACCTGCGTCCGGCGCGGGTGCCGGTCGCGCCGAATAAGGTAGGGATGGCTCTCCGAGCCGGTCCCTAGGATTTCGGGAAAGGGAGGTCCAAAGCACGGGGCAAGCTTGTCCCGAGAAAGAAAGCAAGGGAGCGGCTCGGAGAGCCATCCCTACCCGGGAGAAGGACCGGCGGCTGGTGCCGCCTGTCCAGAATCGACGCCGAGGCGGGTAACGACCTCCGGTCCCCTTCGCTTGATTTTTCCCGGGTCCGGGGCATGCTGTTTCCCCTTTTGTTTATGACCACCTCACCCGTTGCCCGCCATGTCCGCGACATCCCGCGCTCGGGCATCCGCGACTTTTTCGAGGTCGTCCAGACGATGCAGGGCGTCATCAGCCTGGGCATCGGCGAGCCGGATTTCGTCACGCCCTGGCACATCCGCGAGGCGGCGGTGTATTCGTTGGAGCGCGGCCAGACCGGCTACACCTCCAACCTCGGCCTGCTCAAGCTGCGCGAGGAGATTTCCCGCTACGTCGCGCGGCATTTCGGGATCGAGTACGCCCCGGCGAGCGAGGTGCTGGTTTCCGTGGGGGTCAGCGAAGCCCTCGACCTCGCCCTGCGCGCCCTGCTCGATCCCGGCGACGAGGTGCTCTACCACGAACCCTGCTATGTGTCGTACAGCCCGAGCATCGCGCTGTCGCACGGGGTCCCGGTCGCCGTGCCGACGGATGCTGCCAACGGCTTCGCCCTGCGCGCTGACGCCCTCGCCGCCCGGGTCACGCCGCGCTCCAAGGTGCTCATGCTCAATTTCCCCACGAACCCCACCGGCGCGACCATGACCGCCGCGGAGTTGGAGGAAATCGCCGCCGTTTGCCGCCGCCACGACCTGATCGTCCTGACCGACGAAATCTACAGCGAACTCACCTACGAGGGCGCGGGCCACCATTCCATCGCGTCGCTGCCGGGCATGAGGGAGCGCACGATTTTCCTGCACGGATTTTCCAAGGCCTTCGCCATGACGGGCTTCCGCATCGGCTACGCCTGCGCGCCCGCGCCGCTGATCGAGGCGATGATGAAAATCCATCAGTACGGCATCCTCTGCGCGTCGATCACGAGCCAGGAGGCGGCGGTGGCCGCGCTCCGCCACGGCGAGCCCGACGCCGCCGCGATGCGCCGCGAGTACGAGGGCCGGCGCAACTTCATCGTCGGCGCGTTCAACGCCCTCGGCCTGCCCTGCCACAAGCCGCGCGGCGCATTCTATGTTTTCCCGGACATCCGGCCAACCGGCCTGAGCAGCACGGAATTTTCGCTGCGCCTTCTGCGCGAGAAAAAGGTGGCGGTCGTGCCCGGCACGGCGTTCGGACCGAGCGGCGAAGGCTACGTGCGCGCCTGTTACGCGACGAGCCTGCCGCAGATCAAGACGGCGCTGAAGTTGATCGGCGAGTTTTGCGGGGAAGTTGCCGGGGCGTAGGGACGGGCCGCGATTTGTATCAGGCGAATCAATTTCGCCTTTCATTCCGGCGGGCCTTTGCTTATGAACGTCGCTTTCCAACGCCATGAAGCACCTGTCCCTTCTCCTGGTTGCGCTCTGCGCATTTTTGTCGGCCTGCACTTCGATCACGCCGCTCCGGTCCACGCCGCCGTACAAGAAGATCGTCGTCAACCGCCCGTTCTCATGGGGCGACGGCATCCTGACGATCCGCGTCGACATGCCGGTGGGCGACTACACCCCGCTCTACGAGGATGACGACGGGTACTTCTACCAGGCCCCGCAGAAAGCGACCGGGCGCGATACGGGCATGCCTCTGCTGCTCGACGGCGGATTGTTCCTGGAACGCGCCACTCCCCGGGCGCAGAAAATCTACATCATCCGCAACGGCCGGGGCGTGCCGACCAAGATAAACATCGGCAACCGCGCCGACGTGACGCTGGTGCGTTAGCATGGTGGGGTGGATGGCGACCCCCGGGCGCCCTTCGTTCGGCAATCTTCAGTGCATCGACGATGGGTGCCTGCTGGTGTTTGGCTTGCCTGATGAGAGGCAGCCTTTACAATCAACCTATGACCTGGGAAGAAGTTTGCGCTGATCCGGCCTTGCAAGACCTGCCTTACAAGATCGAACTCAACAAGTGGGGCAACATCGAAATGAGTCCGGCTAAACTTTACCACGGCGAGTTTCAAGCGCGGATCGCTTACCTTTTACAAACGCAAAAGCCGGATGGCATCTCGATCACCGAGTGTGCCGTCGAGACGATTGAAAATACCAAGGTCCCGGACGTGGCGTGGATTTCTTATGCGCGCCGCCGTGACGCTTCTTTGCGTGGTTTCGCTTACACCATCGCCCCGGAAATCTGCGTGGAAGTATTCTCCATGAGCAACGTGCTGGAGGAACAAATGCACAAAGGCCAACTTTACCTCCAGGCAGGCGCGGAGGAATTCTGGCTGTGCGACGAAAAGGGCGCGTTGCGCTTCTTCAACGCCGACGGCGAACTGCCCCAATCGTGCCTCTGCCCGTTGTTCCCTCTGCGGGTGGAAATTCCTGATTGACGCCCCGCCGCCCTTTCTGCGCATGTTGTGGTTCATGCGCTTGTTCCTCGCTTCCAGCTTGTTCTGCGTGTTGGCCGGTTGCACGCGGATGACCGCCTTCTACCCGAACTCGACGGCTCAACCGCTCAACTCGGTCCGGCACAAGGGCTCCTACGATCTCGCCTTCGTCGAGTTCGGCGAGCAGGGATCGTATCAGGACCCCTCGCAACTGGAAAATGCCCGCGACCTCATCAAGCAGACCGCGCGTCCGCTGGTCGTCACCTACGTCCACGGCTGGCAGAACAACGCCACTTCCGGCGACTCGAAGAAATTCGGCGATTTCCTCCAGCAGCTCGGCGATTCCCAGATTGTCCGCGAGGCGAATTTCCGTGTGGTCGGCGTTTACCTCGGCTGGCGCGGGCAGTTGACCAAGGTGCCCGTCGCCAAGGAACTGACCTTCTTCAGCCGCAAGGCCGCCGCCGAACGCCTGGCCAGCAACTTCGATTGCTACGACGCCATCGCCACCGTTTCCGAGACCGCCCGCAAGTCGCACGCCCCCGACGCGCAATACACGATCCTGCTCGGCCATTCGTTCGGCGGCCTCGTGGTGGAGCGGTCGGTCGCGCACGCCATCAACGCGGAAATCCACGGCCGCGCGACCGACCCCGCCAAGGCCCTGCCCGCCGACCTGATCCTGCTGCTCAACCCGGCCTCGGATTCCGTGCTCACCCGCCAGATGATCGCCGCGCTCTACAGCCGCCATCTGGAACGCACCCGCGAGTTCATCGTCTCGCTGACCTCCACCGCGGACGAAGCCACGGGCCTGGCCTTCCCCGCCGGGACCAACCTGGCGGCGCTCACCAAGGGCTTCAACGAGGTGCGCGTGCCGGGACCCGACGCCACCCTCACGGCCAGCGAAAGGAAGTTCTACACCTCGACCCCGGGCCACAACCCGCTGCTCATCAATCACGAGACCGCCGACCTGCACAAAACGCTGCCCGGCAACGGCAAGACGGCCTTCGAAAACAACCTGTCCCATCACGCCCTGGCGGGCCGGGTGTTCGAGACGGACGACGGCGCGGGCGGCCTGAAGCTGTGGCAGTTCAAGAAGGTCGGGCCGGTGGACGTGCCGTATTGGGACGTGGCGGTTGATCCGTCGATCATCAAGGATCACGGCGACATTTGGAACGACCGCGCCCGCGCGATGCTGGCAGCCGTTTTCCGGATGAACATCCCCGGCAAGGCAGCGCTGACACGACCGTCCGTCGTTGCGCCAGCCGACGCCGCGCCGTCGCCCGAGCGTCCGCCGAAGCCCGATCTCCAGCGCCAGCCGGACTTCGGTCGGCTCGCCACTCCACAGCAGCCGTAGCGTTTAGGAAAGTTGCCGGACGGGCCGCAAAGCGGCCGGTCGTCATCCCAAGGGTAGGGATACCTCTCCGAGGCACTCCCTGGAATAGATTGGATCAATGTCAACGAGACCAGAGAAGTCAGGGAGTGCCTCGGAGAGGCATCCCTACCCTTGATTTGGACGCAGCTGGCGCGGCGCGGATCAAACCCTCAACCTGCGGCCACGCTCATCCCGACCGCGACCCCGGACCGGTACACCTGCCGCCGGTCTGCCTCGGCGGGAATGTCGTAGACCGCCGTTACCCGGTCGATCTCGCGCAGCCGGTGTTCGCGGTGCCCCTCGCCCCGGTGTTCGAGCACCTGCGCGTTGAGCTTGCACTGCTCGGGGTCGTTTTCGAAGAACAACCAGTCTACCGCCTCGGGCCCGGCGAGGTACTCGTGCACGAAACCTTCGCGCACCTCACTTTCGCACATCTCCACCGAGTCGATCACCCACGGCCTGCCCGCTTGCAGATCGCGCAGAAAACGCCCGAAGCGATCATCGCCCTCGCGGATATGCCGGTCACGATAGTAAATCCAGTGATGGATGTCTTCGTAATGGTGGCGGCCCGCCAGCAGATTGCGCGCATGGGAGGTTTTGCCCGAAGCGGGCAGCCCGACGATGATCAGGGATCGCGCGGGAACCGGCCACGGCGTGGCGCATGGGTCTGGATTGGGCCAGGTGATCATCCGACGTTTTCTCCGGCGGTGTTGCGGTTTCGTTTTTGCAGCCGTCCGGCGTCAGTGCCTCGTTCCCGGGTGGAACCCTTTTTGCATCCTCTTCGGGTACGGTGTTTCGGCGGCTGCCGTGGAACCCTTCCGGGCGAAACACGCGCTCATGATGGCCCGCCCCCGCCCCGAATTGCAACCTTTCTTGCGCGGGCCAGCGAAATTTTTTTCTGCCGTCATCCTGAGTGGAGCCTTGGCTTTACAGCCGCCCTCCGTTTGCGCAACCCTGTGTTTTTCCCATGCACAGCTCCGTTCCTACCGCCCCATCCGTCCGCAAAGCCGTCCTCCTCGCCGCCGGGCGCGGCACGCGGATGCGCGAACTCACCCTCGATGTCCCCAAGCCGATGCTCCCGGTGCGAGGACGACCCATTCTGGACCACATCATCACGGGCCTGCAATCGGCGGGGATCACGGAGGTGCTGGTCGTCGTGGGCTACCGGGCAGACGTGGTGACGGACCATTTCGGCGACGGCTCGGCCCACGGCCTGCGCGTCTCCTACGCGACCCAGGTCACCCAGGACGGCACCGGACGCGTCGTCGAACTCGCCCGGGATTTCGCCGGTGCCGACGGCTTCATCCTTTCTTACGGAGACATCCTCATCGACCCGGCCAACTACCGGGTCCTCGCCGCGCCGGGCGAC
>CAXUHC010000149.1:0-8981 GCA_964250705.1 uncultured Chthoniobacterales bacterium
CGATGACTTCCGCCTTCATCTCCTCCGTATAAATTTTGGCGCGTAGGCCCTGCAGGTGGCGAAGTTCGGCGTCCACGTCTTCCTCGCGGGCCACGGTCCGGGCGACCTCCGCGCGCAACAGGGCGCGGTAGCGCAGCCGCAGCCGGGAGAGGTAGGAGCGCAGGGTGGCCACTGGCACGCCCAGCCCGGCGGCGGCCGTTTCCTGTTCGGGCAGGCCGCTGCCGCCGGTCAGGTAGGGCCGGAGCACGGCGAACACGCGGGCCTTCGCGCTGCCGGCGGGGAATCCGCCTTCCAGCCGGGTGAGTGCGCGGGCGACGAGTTCCGCCGCCCAGCGCCGCTCGAACCCGCGCTCCTCGTCGAGCGCGAGATGGCCCGTGGCGGCGTGTTCGCGGGCGTGGTGCGCCTCGGCGGCGGCGAGGGCTTCGTCCAGGCAGAGCAGGGGCTGGCCGCCGCCGCGCTTGAGGCGCCGGGCGTGGTCCCAGGCGTCGGCCATGTAGTGCTTGAGCGACGCCAGCAGGAACGAGCGGAATTTGCCTTTGTCCGCGTCGGTGCGCGCGTAAGCCCGGGTTTCCAGCAGGAAGACGAAGAAGCCCTGGACGAGGTCCTGCGCATCGTGCGGGGCATGGCCGCGCCGCCGCGCGAAGCTGTAGAGCGGCGGCCAGTAGTCGCGGCACAACTCGACGAGCGCCGCCTGGCCCGCGCCGGGGGAGACCTCGCTGCCGTGCGCGCAGTCGGCGACCATGCTCCAGCGGGTTGGGGGGAACGCCGCGCCGCCCGCCTGGAGCGTGCCTGGAAGGTCCTTCATGGGAGCAGTTTATCTGAGTAATCGACCGCTGGGAAGCAGATTGTGGGGCGGGCGCAACGCCCGCCCGACCGGTGATGGTACGGATTGGCGGTTGTTTTCTCCGGCTGTGGCCACAGCCGGAAAGTCAAACTGTACCATGATCGCCCGACAACCGGACTTGACGCCGCCAGGGTTCTCCGAAACGATAGTCCGCTGCCATGTCTTCCGACGATCTAACCCCCCCGCACCGGTCGCGCGTCGGGCTGCGGCGCTGTGGGGGCTGGCGGGGCCGCCCGCGATGTCGATGGTGTCGCGAAGGGTCGGGGCGGACGGGCCGGGGAGGCTCTTACCTGTTGGCGCGGCTGATTTTCGGCGCGCTGCTGGTGGCGTGGGTGGTGACGACGTGGTGGTGGACGCGGACCGGGAGCCGGCGGAGCCGCCCGCGTTCACGTCCGAGGTGCCGTGAGGCGGGTTACAACAGGCGGCGAAATTCGTCCGGGGTGAGTCCGGCGTCCTTGGCGATCCCGCCCATCGTCTCGGCGTTGATCGGATTGTGGCGGGGAATGACCAACCGCCGCTTCCCATTGGTCATCACCAGATGGCCGCTCTGACGAGCGATCCAAAATCCCAGTTTTTTGAGAACACGGACGGCATCGCGTTGGCTGATGCCCGGGAGCCTGGGCATAAATCAGATCGTGACCAGTTCGCGAGAAACTTTCACGCCGTCTTCTTGCTCCATCTCACGCAAAGTATCTTCCTCCGCGACTTCCAGCCAGAGGCTGATCGCCTCCCTGATGTTGGCCAAGGCTTCGTCGCGCGTCGCCCCTTGACTCCAGCAACCAGGCAGCGAAGGACAACCTACCGCAAAGCCTTCTTCGCTCTCAATCAAAACGACACGGTATGTCATGATTTCATCATGCCCCACGGGCGACCCAATGGCAAGAGGATCACCGTCCCGCCTGCCAGCTTTTCAGGCTGATGCACGCGGTGTCTTCCAACGACCGGCACAGGAAACCGCCGCCGTGGCGGTGCAGGGTCGAGGTGTCCGCCACCCAGCGCGAGGGATCGCCCAGGCGTCCGTGCGTCTGGTAACGCACCGGCTTGTCGGATTCCAGCAGGCGCGCGGTCAATTCGACCAGCGCGCGCACGGACGTTTCGACCCCGCTGCCGACGTTGACCGCCACGCATTCGCCGCCTTCGGTGCGCCGCCGGAACGTCTCGCCCAGGCGCAGGAAAATCCCGACCACGTCCTCCGCGAACAGGAAGTCGCGCGTTTCCTCGCCGGTGCCTTCGAGAGTCACGCCGGGCCCGGGGCCGGTGAACTGCTGGAAAAGCTCCCAGAGCAGCAGCCGCCGCTGGCGCGGGCCGATCACCGAAAAGATGCGCCCGAGCACGACCCGCAACCCGTAGCACGCGGCGTATTCGCGGCCCAGTTGTTCGGCGGCGAGCTTGTGGAAGCCGTAGGGCGAGATGGGGCGCGTCGGGTCGTCCTCGCGGACGGGCAGGCGGCTGGGGTGCCCGTAGACCGCCGCGCTCGAAGGGAAGAGGACGACCGGGCGATGGTCGGAGCGGCGGATGCCTTCGAGGGTGTTGGCGAACGTGTAGACGCTCGCGCGCAGGTCGTCGAGCGGCGACTGGAACGACCCGCCCACCGAGGCCGAACCCGCGCCGTGGAACACGAGGTCGGGCCGGAAACCGTTGACGATGGGGGAAAGATCGGCGTGGGCCACGTCGGTCCAGGCGTACTGGCCGGGCCAGCCGGGCGGGGGTTGGGCGGACCGGCCCAGGCCGAGCACGTCGTGGCCCTGCGCGGTGGCGAAGGCCGCAACCGTCGATCCGAGAAAGCCCCGGCTGCCGGTGATCAGGATACGCATAGGGTGAGACGAACAATTGTCCGCAGATTACGCAGATTTTCGCAGATTACAGAAAGGAAGAGATGGAAGATTTTTCTGCCGTCCGGCTCTTCAATCTGCGGAAATCTGCGGACTGTCCGGCTTCGCGGAATGGATGACTTCTTCGTACAATCGTTCGAGCGCGCCGGACACGGCGGCGACGGAATACTGTTCCTCCACGAGACGGCGGCCGTTTTCGCCGAGTTCGCGCGCCAGGGCGGGATCGCCCAGCAGGCGGCAGACGGCGTCGGCGACCGAGGCGGCGGTCTGCCCGGCGGTGATCCCGGCGCGGTTGCCCTCGACCAGTTCCGGCACGCCGTGAGCCGTGCCGCCGACCACGGGTTTGCCGAAGCTCCAGGCTTCCAGGTACACCGTGGGCAGAATCTCGCTCACCGACGGCATGGCGAACACGTCGCAGCCCGCCAGCGCGTCGGCCTTGGTTTGTTCGGCCACGCGCCCGAGGTAGCGAATGCGCGGATCGGCCCCGTCGAAGATTGCCGTCTCGATCTCGTTGCCCGGCCCGATGAAGGCGAAGCGGGTCTCGGGAAAACGTTCCCAGATCAGCGGCGCGGCGGCGAGCAGCGACGTGGCTCCCTTGTAAGAGGTCATCCGCCCGACGAACAGGACCAGCGGCTCGCCGCCCCGGCACCCTGCCTGCCGCCGGACCCCCGCCGGGTCGACCGGCGCGGGCACCGAGGGCGAGACGCCAATCGTGTGCAGTTTTTCCGGGGAAACCCCGAGTTGGGCGAGGTGGTCGCGGTCGCTCCCGAGCAGGCCGATGACGGCGGCGCAGCGTTTGTAGAACGCCACGTCGTTGGGTCCGTCGCCCCACTGGCCGGGGTGCGCGAAGGGCGTGCAGACCACCGGCACGCCGAGTTGGTCGGCCACGGCGCCAGTCGTCCAGCCCAGGTCGAACGTGGCGAGCGAGTGGACCACGTCCGCCCCGCGGATGGCGCGCGCGAGCGCCGGGGCGAAGGCCCAACGGTGGAACGGGTGGGTCAGGGTGTCGAACGCGGTGTGAAACCAGCGCGGGAGCACCGGCGTGCAGCGCAGGGCCAGCGGCAGCATCCTGAGGCGTTGCCCCCAGCGCGGACCGAGGGAGACCACGCGCACCGGGCCGTCGCGCCGGTCCTCGCCGGTGCGTTTGGCGAGGAGGTTCTGGTCGAGCGCGCGGAGGCGGCGGGGGACGTGAAAACGCCCGAAGTTGAGCGCGGCCACCGTGACCTCGTGACCCCGCGCGGAAAGGGCGTGCGCCATCTGCTCGGCGTGGGTCTCGATCCCGCCGGTGAAGGGCGCGTAGTTGTGGGTGACGAGCGTGATCTTCATCGGGAGCCTGGCTTGCCCAAAGGATTCCAGGGAGTGCCTCGGACCCTCATCCCTGCCTTGGAACGCGCCGCTGACGCCGCGCGCAGGTGCGCGACCACGCGGGGCGCGACCGTCGCGCTGGAAAGATGGGTTTCCGCAAACCGGCGGGCGTTGGCGCCCGCCACGGCGCGGAGGGGTTCGTCGGCCAGCCAGGCCTGAAACTGGAGGATCAATTCCCCTGCATGGCGCGGAATCCGGACGAATCCCTCACCGAGGGTCGGGCGCAAGAACAACTCGGCGGCGCTGTTTTGCGCGACGCAGGCGACGAGCGGCAGGCCCGCCATGCAGAAATCGGCGATGCGCGAGGGGATCGAGAAGCGTCCGTAGCAGCCCAGGTCCACGGGGCCGGGCACGTAGCCGACGTGGGCGCGGCGCAGCGTTTCGAGATAACGCTCGCCGGTCACGAAACCGAGGTCGGTGACGTGGGGCCGCAGGCTGGCGGGGAAATCGCTGATCTGGCGGCCCGCGTAGACGAGTTCGGCGCGGGGAAATCTGGCGAGCACGCCGGGCCAGGCTTCCGCGAGCATGTCCAGCCCGCGATGGTGGATCGCCCCGATCACGGCGACGCGGCAGGCCCCGTCCACCGGCGCTTCCCGCGACGGCGCAGGATAGACCGCCTGACAAAAGGGCACGACCTCCACCTCGCGGACCGCAAACTTTCCCACCTCGCGTTCGACCGCCTCGTTGATCGCCAGCACCGACGAGGCGCGGCGCAGCAACCCGGCAAATCCGGGCATCGTCGCCGGGTCCAGGCCGTCGGCGTGCTGGAGGTCCATGATGTGCACAACGAAGGGCGTGCGCAGGTGGTCGATCAGCGACAGGCAGCGTTGGGCGGATTCCTCGCTCGTGGCGAAGGCGTAGACGACGTCGCAATCGGTTTGGGCCGCAGGAATGAGCCGCCGGAACAGCCGGGTGTTGAGCGCGTTGCCGCGCCACCCCCGCAGACCCACGGCGGCGTGGAGTTTCGTCATGAGGCGGTTGAGGCGCAGTTTGCGCCAGAACAGCGGGTCCTCGAAGAGGAACGACGGGCGGCCTGCCTCGCTGAAACCGAACGGCATGGAGGACCAGTAGAGGTGGAAATGGTCCAGGTGCGCGTGGTCGGCGATGCGCAGCATCTGCGCCCCGCTGCCGTGGCTGCCCGCCAGGCAGTATTCGCTGAGGATGCCGACTCTCATGCTGGGGGCGGGGTGCGCATCGTCTCTGTGATTAGGGCGGTTCGGAAGGGCAGAGACAAGGGTTTAGCACTATCTGTGCCGATGGAGGTGGAGACTTCGGGGGTTGCGCCGCCGGGCAGCCGTTGCCATGCACCTGTCTGGACGTGGCCGTGGCGGCGTGGTGCGATGGGGCGCGGCGTAGCCTTCGGGAAGCGTCCCGAGTGCGAGCGCCTGCTCGCCGCTCAGGGGCAAACCAGCCGCGAGCACCTCGGCGGCGAGTTGGCGCAACGCCTCGCAGCGTTCCTGGTCGAACGGGTCCGGGGCGAAGGTCAGGCCGTCTGCGCCCTGGCCTGCATCCGCCGCGCCCAGTCCAGCCAGGGTACGCTCATTCCCGTTCCTTGTACCAGCGCACGGCGAAATGCTGCAACTCGACGGCGTTGCGGAAATTCATCTTCTCCTTGATCCGGGCGCGGTAGGTGTCAATCGTCGCGACGCCCAGTTGCAGGGTGCCCGCGATCTCGCGCGTGGTCTTGCCGCGGCCGATGAGTTCGAGGACTTCCAATTCGCGGTCGGTCAGGCGGTCGATGGGGCGGGGGATGTTCTTGATCCCGCCGTGCGGCAGGTTGCTCAGGACGCCGGCGGTCATTTCCGCGGAAAGATAGACCTCGCCCGCGACGACGCGGCGGATGGCCGTGACGATCTCGCTGGCCGGCTGACGCTTGGTGATGTAACCGTTCGCGCCCGCGCGGAAGGCCCGCTCGGCGTAGAGCGTTTCGTCGTGCATCGAGAGCACGAGGATCGGCGTCTTGACCGACGACGCACGGCATTGCTTGATGAGTTCCAGCCCGCCGGTGCCGGGCAGGCTGATGTCCACGATGATCAGGCTAGGCTCGGACTGTTGCAGGATTTCGAGCGCCTGCTGGACGGTCTCGGCCTCGCCGCAAACTTCCATGTCGAGTTCGTGGTTGATGATCTGCGCGAGACGGTCGCGGAAAAGCGGGTGGTCGTCCACGACGAGGACGCGCTCTTTGGTGGCAGCGGTAGTGAGCATGGGGAGGAAGGATGAAGGATGAAGGATGAAGGTGAAGGATGAAGGCAGAAATACGGAAGAGGGAATTTCGTGGGTCGGCGAAGCGTTTTCCCTCCGCCTTCATCCTTCATCCTTCATCCTTTCCTTGATGGTGCAGGATACCACCGTTCCAGAGGGGGTGTTGGGATAAATCTCCAGGCTGCCGCCGATCACGCTGGCGCGGTAACGCATGGTGTTGAGGCCCATGCCGCCGTTCTTGCCGGTGGTCGCGCCGGGGCTGGTGTCGAAGCCCACGCCGTCGTCGCTGACGCGCAGGGACAACTCGCCGCCGCCTGCTTCGAGGGCGATGATGACGGTCTTGGCGTGGCCGTGGCGCGTGGCGTTGGCGATGGCTTCCTGCGCGATGCGGAAGAGATGGACGGCGAGGACGCTATCGGGCACGCCGACCGGCTCCGGGCAGAGAAACGTGCAGGCGATGCCGGTAAGGTGGGTCGTGCTCAGGGCGAGTTCGTCGAGGGCGAGTTCCAGGCCGCCCTCGTCGCGCTCGACGGGCGAGAGGCCCCGCGCGACCTCGCGCACGCGCCGCAGGGCGTCCTGCACGAGCCGGGCGATCTCCCCGGCGGTATCGGCGCGGGTGTGCGCCTCGCGGGCGAGGTCTTGCTTGAGCAGGTCGGCGGTGAAGCCGATGGCCGCGAGGTATTGGCACATGCCGTCGTGCAGGTCGCGCCCGATGCTCTGGCGCTCGCGCTCGCTGATGGAAATGATCTCGTGCTCCAGACGCTGGGAGTGTTCGAGCAGTTCGACGCGGGCGCGGATGGCGTCGCGGTGCTGTTTGAACATCGTCCCGGCGAAGGCGATGAGGCAGAAGAACATGAGGCGTACCACGCCATCCCAATACCGCAGCCACTCGCTCGAATACTGGTGCCCGGCGGCGGAATCCGCCCACCACCACGCGAGGCCGCAGCAGACGGAAACCGTGGTGGTCGCGCGCGGGGTGCTCAGCCAGACCGTGAGCAGGATGGGCAGCGCGTAGAATGGATAAATGGGGACCTCGTAGCCAGTGACGTAATCAACCGCGCCGATGACGGCGACCATGACCAGCGCCTCCGCGAAAAGCACGGAACGCGACTGGTGGCGCAAAAAACCGGCCGTGTGTTCAAACAGATTCATCCGGGAAGGCGAGGGCAAGGAACGAGCGGTGAACATGCCCGCGAACATCCAGCACGAACCACGCATGGGATGTGGCGATTTGCTCAAACTGCTAAAATGGAGGCAGGCACTACCGAATGCATACAAAAATCCGCCACAAAAAGTAGCGGATCGGGTGACAAAAACCGGGTTAAGACGGGTAATCAGGGATAGGCACGAAGTCTGCTAAGCCGCTTGATCGCTTCGGATACCGTTATCCGGGCGGCTGTATTGGCCCGGTGGCCGCCAGCACAACTTCATCCGTCCATCTCCATTGTAATAAACCAGATGACCAAACCCCTCTCGCTCCTTTCGTTGGCGATCCTCGCCGCCAGCTTCCTGTCGGCCGGTTCGATGAAAGCACAAGACGCGCCCGCCGCGGCAGTGGCAGCCGCCGCACCGACACCGACGCTCGAACAGCGCGTCGCCGGGCTGGAAGCATACCTGACCAACGGTGACCCGACGACCGCCCTGAAGGGCGCCGACGGCACGATCCCGAAAGACCTGACCACGGCTTCCGTCGGCACGTCCGGCCCAGGCCACAACGCGTGGATGATGGCCAGCGCCGCGCTGGTGCTTTTCATGACCCTGCCGGGTCTGGCGCTGTTCTACGGCGGCCTCGTGCGCCGCAAGAACGTGCTGAGCGTCTGCGCGCAATGCCTCGGTTGCGCGGGCCTGGTGACGATCCTCTGGTGGGCCGTCGGCTACAGCTTCGTCTTCGGTAAAAATTTCAACAGCCCCTTCATCGGCGGCAGCGAATTCTTCTTCCTCAAGGATGTGACCAGCGCGCCGAACACGGACTACTCCTACTGGGTGTCGCAGAACGTGTTCTCGATGTACCAGTTGATGTTCGCCATCATTACCCCGGCGCTGATCGTCGGCGCGATTGCCGAGCGGATGAAGTTCACGGCGATCATGACCTTCATCGCGCTGTGGATGTTCCTGGTCTATTTTCCGCTGGCACACATGGTCTGGGGTGCGACGGGCTTCATGAACGGCACGTTCAACGATGCGGCCAAGATCACGGCGCTTGACTTCGCGGGCGGCACGGTCGTCCACATGTCCTCCGGCTGGAGCGCACTGATCCTGTGTTTGATCCTGGGCAAGCGCCTGGGTTTTGGCAAGACCCCGATGGCTCCGCATTCGATGGTGCTCTGCATGGTCGGCACGGGGATGCTGTGGGTGGGCTGGTACGGGTTTAACGCCGGCAGCGCGGTGGCTGCCGACGGCGTCGCCGCCAATGCGTTCATGACGACGACCATCGCCACGGCGGTCGCGGCGTTTGTCTGGCCGACCTTGGAGTTCATGCTGCGCGGCAAGCCGAGCATCCTCGGTTATTGCTCGGGCGCGGTGGCGGGCCTGGTCGTCGTGACCCCGGCTTGCGGTTACATCAACGCGACGGGCGCGGTGATCGTCGGCGTCTGCGCGGCGTTGATCCCGTTCTTCTTCGTGGTCAAGGTCAAAGCGATGTTCGGCTATGACGACGCGCTCGACACCTTCGGCGTCCACGCGGTCGGCGGCACGCTGGGCGCGCTGCTGACGGGTTTTCTGGTCACGCCTACGGTCAA
>CAXUHC010000149.1:8991-11263 GCA_964250705.1 uncultured Chthoniobacterales bacterium
AGCAATGGCTGCCGCAGTTGGAGGCCATCGCACTGACGCTCGTGCTGGCGATTGTGGCGACCACCATCCTGGCTTTCGTAATCAAGGCGACCATCGGCTTGCGGCCTTCGGAAGAGGTCGAGGACGCCGGGCTGGATATCTCCGAGCACGGCGAAGAGGGTTACCACGACGTGGTTGCCGGCGGCTTCGGCCACGTCACGGAGGGGGCCGGGTTGGTCTCCGCCGCGATGGCCGCGCCGAACAGCCTGGCCGCCACGCTGCCCACGTCGTAGGGCGGGCTGGGTTTGCCAGCAAAGCTAAAGGGGAGGCGATCCGGGGTGTGCGAACACTGCGGGTCGCCTCAAGGCGTTTTGGGGATTGTGAATAGGGTAGGGAGGCGCGTCCTCGCTCCTCCCCGTTGGTTTTGTCCATTTGACGTGGTGGTTCGTGAGAGCCTTCGACACGAAAATCAGGCAGCGCGGCCATGTCCGAATCGGACGGACATTGCTGTGCCATTGACGTTCAACGAGAGAGGCGGTGCGGACCTTCGCTTCCCACCGGACAAAAATATTTGGGAGGAGCGTCCTCGCTCCTCCCTCCCTTGTTTGGATTAAATCTTCGCCAATGCCCCGCGCAAATCCTCGCGCAGATCGTCCACGTCCTCGACGCCGACGGACAACCGCACCAGCGCATCGCTGATTCCCAACGCCGCCCGCTGTTCCGGCGGGATCGACCCGTGCGTCATCAACGCCGGGTGCTCGATCAGGCTTTCCACCCCGCCTAGACTCTCCGCCAAGGCGAAGAGACGCGTGTTTTCCAGGAATCGACGCGCCCCGGCGAGGTCGGTGTCGAGGGTGAGCGTGATCATCCCGCCGAATCCGCCCGCCATCTGCCGCTGCGCCAGCGCGTGCTGCGGATGGCTCGCCAATCCCGGGTAAAAAATGCGCGCCACCTGCGGCTGCGCTTCCAGCCAGCGCGCGAGAGTCAGCGCGTTGGCGCAGGTACGATCCATGCGGATCGCCAGCGTTTTCAGGCCGCGCAGGGCGAGGAAGCTATCCATCGGCCCGAGCACGGACCCCACCGCGTTCTGGATGAACGCGAGGCGGTCGCCGAGTTCCTGGTTTTTCGCGTCGTCGACGACCGCCACGCCGCCGACCATGTCGGAATGGCCGTTGAGATACTTGGTCGCCGAGTGGATCACCACGTCGCAGCCCAGTTCCAGCGGACGCTGGATCATCGGACTGGCGAACGTGTTGTCCGCCACGGCCAGCGCGCCGTGTTCGTGCGCCAGGCGCGCGATGGCTTCGAGGTCCGCCAGTTTCAGGAGCGGGTTGGTCGGCGTCTCGACCCAAACCATCTTCGTCTCGGGACGCAGGGCGCCGAGCAGGTTCTTCGGGTTCGTCAGATCGACGAAGGAAAACGACAGGTTCGCCGACCGCCGCCGCACGCGCTCGAACAGGCGGAACGTGCCGCCGTAGAGATCGTCGCTGGCGACGATGTGCGCGCCGCTATCCAGTGCTTCGAGCACGGTGCCCATCGCGGCCAGACCCGACGAAAACGCGAACCCGCGCGTGCCGCTTTCCAGGTCGGCCACGCACCGCTCGAACGCCGAGCGCGTCGGGTTGACCGAGCGCGCGTAATCGAAGCCCTTGTGCACGCCGGGGCTTTGCTGCACGTAGGTGCTCGTCTGGTAGATGGGCGTCATGATGGCGCCCGTCGAGGGGTCGGGCTCCTGCCCGGCGTGGATGGCGCGCGTGGCGAGGGCGTGTTTGGGTTCGGAGGAATCGTGGCTCATGAGAGTTGCAGGCGGAGGTAGGAAAGGAGGTCGGAACGGGTGATGAGGCCCAGGAAGCGGTCGCCGTCCATGACGATGGCCACGCGGCCCCGGTCGAATACGCCGAGCAGCGCGTCGATCCCGGCGGTAGGCCGCAGGGTTTCGAGCCGGTCGGTCATGGCCGAGCGCACGCTGGCGCGGAAATGATCGCTGTCGGCGTGGACTTTGACCAGGATGTCCGACTCGTCGAGGATACCCACGACGCTGCCGCCCAGGTCCACGACGGGCAACTGCGAAACGTCCGCGCCGCGCATGCGTTTGAACGCGGTGGCGAGCGTGTCGTCGGGGCCGGTGGCGATGACCTCGCCCGCCTCGTAGCGGTGCAGGATCAGGTCGCGCAGATCGCCCTGCGGCGCGCGTTGAGCGAAGCCCTGCTCGGCCATCCAGAAATCATTGTACATTTTTGACAGGTACTTGTTGCCGCTGTCGCAGATGAACGTCACCACGCGCTTGGGGCGG
>CAXUHC010000150.1:0-11143 GCA_964250705.1 uncultured Chthoniobacterales bacterium
CCGCGCGATGACCATTGCGGCACCCGACAGCAGCGGCCAGAAAAATTCCCAGACCGAAACGTCGAACGAAAACGGCGTTTTTTGTAGAACCCGGTCGGTCGCATCGAGACGATAGGTATCCTGCATCCAGAGCAGCCGGTTGCAGATGCCGAGGTGGCTGTTGATCGCTCCCTTTGGCTGACCTGTTGAACCGGATGTGTAAATGATGTAAGCCGGTTGCGCTGGCTCTACGGTCAGCCCCGGTGGGCAGTCACTCGATTTGGCTATTTCTAGCCACCCGCTGTCCAGGCAAACGGTCTCGCCGTCGTGGGTCGGAAGTTTCGACAGGAGCTTTTCCTGCGTGAGCAACACGGGAACGCATGCGTCACTCATCATGTATGCAATCCGCTCGACCGGATATTCAGGATCGAAGGGCACGTACGCCGCGCCAGCCTTGAGAATCCCCAGCAAAGCGACCACCATTTCCACGGAGCGTTCCATGCATACTCCTACCCGCGCGTGACTCCGCACACCGCGACCAATCAGGTGGTTCGCCAACTGATTCGCGCGCTGATCTAGCTCGCGGTAGGTCAACCGCTGTTGCTCAAAAATGAGGGCGGCCGAATCGGGTGTGCGTCTGACCTGCGCTTCGACCAATCCGTGCAGCGTGGCGCTTTCCAGCGAATAATCGACGGCTGTGTCGTTCCACTCGACGAGCACTTTATGGCGCTCCGCTGCATCCATGAGCGGCAGGGTCCAGACCGAAGCGTGCGGTTCAAAGCAGACCGCTTCCAGCAGGGTACGATAGTGCCTGAGCCAACGGTCGACTGTTTCGCCGGTATATAGGTCGGTGCTGTAGTCGAATTCGCATCGCAGTGCGCCGTCCTTTTCGGCGATGTTGAGATACAACTCGAACATCGTGGTATCGCGCGGACTGCGGTATGGCACGTCGTCGGTGACGAGTTCCGCGCTGAGGCCCTGGCCGAACTCGCGCTGAAACTTTCCATTCTCGTAGTTGAAGAAGACGGAGAAAATCGGCGAACGGCTCTGGTCGTGCCCCAGACCTAAAAGTTTGATCAACTTGCCGAAGAAATAGTTTTGGTGCTCGTTGATTTCCAGGACACGATCTTTGGTCGTCGCGAGCAAATCGGCAAAACGCGTCTGTTCGTGCAAACGGCTGCGCAGCGGCATCACGTTCGTCGTGTTCGCAAACAGACGCTCACCGCCCGGCAGGGAACGCGCCTCGCCCTCGTAGGACGTGCCGACGACCAAGTCATCGGTACTGCCCAGCCGGTGTATGAGCACCTGAAATGCCGACAGTAGCACCATGAACAGGGAGCCTTTTTGTGCTGCCGCCGTCTTGCGCAAGGCCGCCGTGAGTTCTCGGCTGACATTCATTCCGCGCCGACCGCCTCGAAGCGTCAGGCGTGAAGGCCGAGGATAGTCCGAGGGCAATTCCAAGGTCGGAACGACATCTGAAAACTGGTTTTTCCAGAACGCTTCGTCCTCTGCGCGGCTGTTGTCACACTGCTCTGCACGCCAGCGCAGATAATCGCCCAATTGCAGCGCGGATTTTGCATCAGCTTTCCGGCCGCCGTGCGCTTCTTCGCTGAAAGCCGCCAAATCTTCCAGGAACACCCAATAGGAAGGCCCGTTGCCTAGCAGATGGTGGAACGTCAACAGAAGAAGATGGTGTTCGGTGGCTAGCTTGACGAGCATTGTGCGCAGCATCGGCCCTCGCTCGAAGTCAAACGGCTGTTGTTCGCTCTCTCGAAAAAAATCTGTCAGTTTCAATGCACGCTCCGCTGGCTCCAAATGTGACAGATCGAAAAACGGCATTTCCACCTGCATCGGTGCATGCACGGTTTGCGTTTCGCCGTCCGCGCTGATTGTCGTCCGAACTGCGTCATGCATGGCGACCGTCCGCTGCAATGCGCGATTTAGTGCCTCTATGTTCAACGGACCGCGCAATTCCAGCGTGGTCGATTCGTTGTACGCACGCAGTCCGTCGGCATCAGCCTGTCCGAGCACCCACAATCCCTGCTGGGACTCCGAAAGCGGCAGCCGTTGTTCGTTCGCCTCGCCACGAGCGTAGCGTTCGCGCAACGCGTTGAGTGAATCCAGACTGCCGAGCACGACTTCGGGATCGATCCCGAAGTCGATAAAACACCCGATCTCATCCACGCCAATTTGTTTCAGCGTATCGACCACGGCGCTGCAAGATTCGGGTGTGCCGATGAGCGCCTTCCCATGGACGTAGTCATCGAAGGATTTATCGAGCAGGTATTCGATGTCCTCTTGGGCAACTTCCACCAAACCATTCTGGCTTTCCAATCGCTTCTGACTGTTATCGAGGTAGGATCGCAAATATTCCCGGAGCGGTCCGCGAGCCTTTTCGCGAGTGGCGTCAAGTTCGTCACCGATGTACGTATGCACGAGGATCGTGACGTGCCCCATGGATGGATCATGTCCGTTCCGAACCAGCGCCTGACGATACAGGGTGAGCTTGCCGGCTAACTCTTCTACCGTTTGGTTCATCAGGTAGCCGAGCACGCTCGCCCCGACTTCGCCCGCTCGCACAAAAGATTCTTCATGGATGCAAGTCAGCCACACCGGCAACTGCTTCTGCTTCGGCAGCGGAAACAACCGCACGTCAAAATCGCTCCCCGTTCCCGCCCGCATCGGCAGCGATTCGCCACGCCAAAGTTTCTGGATGGTTTGGATATCCTCCAGGCAAATTTCCCGGCGTCGTTCGAAGCGGTCAGGCGCGAAAATAAAATCGTTGGGATGCCAACCCGAAGCGATGGAGATACCAACCCTGCCATGCGACAAATTGTCCACGACCGACCACTCTTCTGCGATGCGCACCGGGTGGTGCAGTGGCAGCACCACGCTCCCACCTCGCAGTTGAATCCGCTTGGTATCACGCGCTAACGCTGCTGCCAGCAACGACGAGTTCGGCGAAAACCCGCCCACCGAATGGAAATGCCGCTCCGGCAGCCAGACCGCCGTAAATCCATGTTCATCTGCGTACTTCGCGCTTTCCAGGATCAGCCGGTATTTGTCCTCGGAATAGGATGCCGGATAGTTGCCAAAGTAATAGAGGGAAAACTGCATCGCCTTCGCTCCATTTGCGTTAGCATGCTGCTCTGTCAGCCGACCGATGGTCCCCCCCCCGTGCGGATTTGGTGCAGTCGCCTGCTTTACCACGGTGTGGATGCCCCGGGGCAAGGGCTCGCCAGGAAAAAAGCCACCGGCCTGCATTTCGCGCACCGAGTCCTTGAAAGCATCAATAACGTTCCTAACATCCGCGTCCGTGTGCGCCGTGGATAGAAAACACGGCCGCCCCTCCCAGATGTGAACCCCTTTGTCGCGGAGATAGAAATACAGCAGACTGCCGTACTTGATTTCATCATCGAAATGGGGGTAAAACCACGAGGAAAACACGTCGAGCCGCATCGGTACCCCGCTATCGGCAAAGTAACGGTTGAGTTCCGCCACCATGGCCGCCGTGCGTTCGCTGAGACGTTTTTGCAAGCCACCGCCCTCCCGCTTCAGATAGTTTAGAGTGGCCCATGAAGCCGCCATCGTCAGCGGGTGCCGGATGTACGTGCCCGCGAAGAACGTCACGCCGACTTCCGGGAACGACCCATCGCCGTATTGCCACGCGCCGCCGTCGAGCGCGTCCATGTATTCGGCCTTGCCGCAGACTGCCCCGATGGGCAGTCCCCCGCCGATGATTTTGCCGTACGTCATCAGGTCTGCCCGCACGCCGAAGTGCGCCTGGGCGCCGCCGATGTCGCAGCGAAATCCGGTGATGATCTCATCGAACACGAGCACACATCCCGCCTGCGCGGTGATCTCTCGCACCGCCTGTAAAAACTCGCGCGGCTGTAACCCTGGCTTGCGGCTTTGCACCGGCTCGATCAAGATGCAAGCCAGCTCGTGCGCATGCGCACGCAGCAAGGCCAAACCCTCTTCTGTCCCATAGTCGATGACGAGCACATCCCGCACGATATGATCCGGGATCCCGGGCGCCACGGGCGCGCCGCGCCGCTGGCCATCGACGGTTAATCCCCGCACCAGCACCTCGTCGTTGATGCCGTGAAACCCGCCCGTCGTGGCGATGCGCGTGCGTCCGGTCACCGTCCGCGCCAGACGCACCGCCGCCAGCACCGCCTCGGAGCCGGTGTTGGTAAAGGCCGCGCGCTCCGCCCCGGTCATCTCGCAAAGCAAAGCGGCAACTTTTCCCGCCAATGGCGTCTGCGGTCCTACCTCGATCCCGCGTTTGAGTTGTTCCTCCAGCGCCGCCGTCACAACGGCGGGTGAGTGACCGAGCAAATTCGTGCCGAATCCCATGGTCAGGTCGACGTACTCGTTGCCGTCGATATCCCACAGCCGCGACCCCGCCGAACGCTCCACGATCACCGGGTAGACCGCTTCCTTCCAATACTGGCGAAAGCTCGAGACCGTCCGTGGGTCTGCCAACCGTGCACGCGTTTCCTGCGTTTGTCGTTTCGAGCCGGGCGTCCGCGCGTTGTAGCGGGCGATCAGAGCATCCAGGGCAAGCTGCTGCCGTTCGGTGAATCCGCCACCCGCGCCTTTTTCGATTGGGCGATAGGGACCGAAAGCCTTGGGCTCCACTGTCGGCAACGTCAGTGTCGGCGTCGAAAAATCAATCGCTCCCGGCAACGGCGGTAGAGCCGGTGTCAACGAATCAGGCACCGAACTACTGTCCGGCAAATGGTGTCCGCGCAACGTTTCGAGCTGATTTGCCATCACTCTGAGTTGCTCTTGGATAACGCGTTCCAGCGCGCTGCCGTTGGCTATTTCGTCTGTCCGCCTCGGCGGCGTCGCCGCTTCTTGCGTCTTGTACGCTGGCTTGGCATTGGGAACTGAATCAATCGCTGCCTTCACCGGAATGGCTGGCGGCGGCGTTTCCGGTGGCAACTGCGAATCGAGATAAGCCGCGAGCGTGTCCATCGTCGAATAGTCCTCCAGCAATTGCCGGAACGTGACCTTCACGCCGAATTCTTTCCGGAAAGCCTGCGCCACCTGCGTCAGCAGCAAGGAATCGAATCCCAATTCAAGGAAACTGACCTCGCTCGCCGCGCCGGACTGATCCTGCCCGGAAAGATTTTTCAGAACGACACGAATTTTAGCCAGGATGCTTTCTTTTCGTGCCGGTAATCCAGGCACAGCTTCGGTCGACATATCGTGTGGTTCCTCGCGTTCGTTGCTTGCTTCCGGCGCTTCGTCCTTCGCGGCACGCTCGATCCAATATCTCTGACGCTCGAACGGGTAAGTAGGCAACGCTACCCGCCGTGGTGCTTCATCCGCACGGAATTTCGCCCAGTCAACGGCTACCCCCTCCAGCCACAACTTTCCCAGGGCCGTCAGTGCCCCCTCGCTTTCGTCTTTGCCTTCTACCAACGTAGAAATCACCGCCGTGCAGCCGTTTGCTCCCACCGCAGGGTGTTGCCGTGCGAGCGGCGCGAGGGTTTGCCCCGGGCCGACCTCTAACAACACGCAGTTTGGCTCCGAGCGAATCAGCTCATCCACTCCATCCGCAAAGCGGACACCCTCGCGCAGATGCCTTGCCCAATAGGACGGATCAGTCGCCTGCTCATCGGTGATCCATTGGCCCGTCAGATTGGAAATGAAACGACGCTGCGGTTTCTGCAACGCGACGGATTTGACCAGCGCCGTGAAAGGCTCCACCACCGCGTCCATCATCGCGGAATGAAACGCGTGCGAGGTCCTCAACCGCCTTGACGCCGTCTGCCTTTCCTCCAACGCTTTTTCGAAAATCTCCGCTGCATCCGCCGGACCCGACACCACACAGAGCTTTGGCGCGTTCACCGCCGCCACCGACATCCTGGCTCCGGTTTCCGCCAGCAGTGCATGGATTCCGGTTTCCGTCAGTCGTACCGCCAGCATCACTCCTCCGGGTTGCGTCTGCACCAGGCGCGCGCGTTCTGCCACCAGGCGTAGCGCATCGTCCAAGGTGAATACCCCTGCGAGGGTAGCCGCCACGTATTCTCCGACGCTGTGTCCCAGCATGGCACCCGGCTGTACGCCCCAACTCATCAGCAGTTTGGCCAATGCGTACCCGAAGACAAACAGCGCGGGTTGCGTCACCCATGTTTGGTCGAGTGCGTTTTGGGCGCGTTCTTCTTCGCCTTCTCGCGGATACAGAATTGTCCGCAGATCGAGCCCGGCGAGGTGGGGCCGCAGCGATTCGGCGCAATGGTCAACGGTCTCCCTGAACACGGTCTCGGTCCGGTAGAGCCCCGCGCCCATGCCGACCATCTGTGCGCCTTGTCCGGGGAACATGAAGGCGACGGTCGGCTCACGCCGCGAAATGACCTGGGAAAACACCCGCCTGGCATCGCGGCGTTCGAGTGCCTCGGCGACGTTATCGGTAGCACTCCCTACCACGATGCGGCGGCAGGCGAACGCCCGGCGACCCGACTGCAAAGTATGGCTCACGTCTTCCGGTCGCAGGGTTGGGGTCGCTCGCAAATGATTGACGAGGTGATCCGTCGCTGCATCCAGCGCTCTTTCACTCCCTGCCGAGACGACGAACAGTTGCTGTTCTCGTCCGCCGGTCTTCGCTTCGGCTTTCCGGGCTGGCGCTTCTTCCAGGACCACGTGCGCGTTGGTTCCGCCGACGCCGAACGAACTGACCCCCGCGCGTCGTGGTGTCCCCGCGGCATCCGGCGGCCACGGCAGCAACCGCGTGTTTATGTAGAACGGGCTTTGCGCGAAATCAATGTGTGGATTCGGTTCCCGGAAGTGCAGACTGGGGGGAATCGCCCGGTGTCGCAGCGCGAGTGCCGTCTTGATGAGTGCGGCCACTCCGGACGCAATGTCCATGTGACCCACGTTTGTTTTCAGCGATCCCAAAGCACAGAAATGATTCTCTCTGGCTCCGCCGGCGCGGAAGGCCTGCGTCAGCGCGGCGACCTCAATCGGGTCGCCCAGCGGCGTTCCCGTGCCGTGCGCTTCCACGTAACTGATCGACTCCGGCGATACGCCCGCGAGCGCCTGTGCCATCTGGATCACCTCTGCCTGTCCGTCGACGCTCGGTGCCGTAAAACTCATTTTACCCGCGCCGTCGTTGTTGATGGCCGCACCGCGAATCACCGCGATAATGGGATCACCATCCGCCTGCGCATCCGCCAACCGCTTGAGCAACACCACCCCCGCGCCGCTGCTGAAAACCGTGCCCTGCGCCGCCGCGTCGAACGTGCGTGTCCGCCCGTCGGCGGACGCAATCGCCCCTTCCTGGTAAACGTAGCCGCGCCGTTGCGGAAACGAGATCGACACCCCGCCCGCCAGCGCCATGTCCGTCTGGTAGCTCCACAATCCCTGGCAAGCCTGCGCGATGGCGACGAGCGAGGTTGAGCACGCGGTCTGCACGGTCAGGCTCGGCCCCTTGAGGTTGAGCTTGTACGAAACTCGCGTGGCGAGGAAATCCCGGTCGTTGCTGAACTGCGCCGCCGACTCTCCCTGCTGGTATCCACCGACCAGACGCGCAAAAAAATCGTGTCCTGTTCCAATATTGTATAGCAGGTATGAATTGATCCCCGAGCCCGCCCAAACCCCGATCAACCCAGGATATCGCTCCGGGTCGCATCCGGCGCTTTCCAGCGCTTCCCACGCGCATTCCAGAAATACGCGGTGCTGAGGATCGAGCAACTCGGCTTCGCGCGCGTTGAAATTGAAAAACGCGGCGTCGAATAGATCCGCGTCTTGTACCACCCCTCGCGCGTTGACGAACGACTCGCCCACACCCGGCGGCGGGTGCATCTCCAATTCCGCGTCCGTAAAACGCGAAATCGATTCGACCCCGCCCGCCAGATTCTCCCAGAACGCCTCGACGCTTCCGGCCCCGGGGAACCGGCCGGACATCCCGATGATTGCGATGGGGTCCATTAGTAAACTTGGCGGGCGAAAGACCTTTACCGTCGGACCAGCGGACGCGCGGCGGGTTTGGCAAACGCCTGTTGTTGCCGCCTTGCCCTTTCCTGGGCGTCATCGCTCCTCGACGTATGGCCCGCTTTCCCTCGCTCGTTCAAGAACGCCGCCAACGCGCGGATGGTAGGACGCTGAAAAAACGTGGTGATGGGAAATTCGGTGCCCAACGCCGCCACGATCAACGCGTGGACGCGCACGGCGGAAATCGAGTTGCCGCCGGCATCGAAAAAATTGTCTTCCACGCCGATGGAGCCGCGTCCCAGCGCCTGCCGCCACTCGCGTGCGATGGCGATTTCGGTCGGGTTCGCGGGACGCGCCGCCGGGGGTAATTCCTTTTCTCGCGCGGATTCCTCCAGGCAAGCGGCTACCAGCGCCTTGCGGTCCAATTTGCCGCTGGGGGTGACCGGCAGCCGGTCCAGAGCGGCCAACCGCGCGGGTACGAAGTAATCGGGCAACTGCGTGCGCAACCAACTGCGCACCTCGGTGGCGCTCGGTGCTGACACGGGGTCGCGCGGGAGGTAACCTGCGATCAATTCCCGGTCGCCGCTGGCCGTTGGTTCACTCGCGGCGACCGCCGCCTGCTCGATGGCTGGATGACGCGCCAGCACCGCTTCGATCTCGCCGAGTTCGATGCGAAATCCCCTCACCTTCACCTGATCGTCCGCCCGACCCAGGAATTGCCAAGTCCCGTCCGCGTTCTGCTGGGCCAGGTCACCGCTCTTGTAAATGCGCGCAGACGCATCGTCCGGGTCGGGCAAAAATGCCGCCGCCGTCCGTTCGGGATCATGCAGGTATCCCCGCGAAACTACCCGCCCGCCGAAGTATAGCTCACCAGGCAGACCCGGCGGCACCGGCTTCCGGTCGGCGTCGAGGAGCAACGGTTTCACTCCTTCGATGGTGTGCCCGAGCGGCGGCAGGAGCGGCCAGCTTTCCGGCGCGCCCCTCAGCGTGTGCGAATGTGTGATGACGGTTGTTTCCGTCGGCCCGTACTGGTTGCGCAGCGTCGCGGGTGTGTCGCGCGAAAAGAACCGCGCCACGGCCGGAGTGATGCGCAATTGTTCACCGGCGGCGGTCACGTCGCGCAACTCGGGCAGCAACGGAACGGACCATTCGGCGAGCCGGTAGAGCAGCACCGGCGTCAGAAAAAGCCGCGCGATGCGTTGGTCAGCCAGGAAATGACGCAACGCTCGGGGATCTCGCCGCAGACCTTCATCGATGAGTACCAGCGTACCCCCGTCCGCCAGCGTGCCGAAGATCTCTTGGACCGAGACATCAAAGCTCAATGGGGCCAGTTGGATCACCCGCGCCCCGGCGGGCACCGGCATGTTCGTGGAATGCCACCGGATCAGGTGGCACGCCGACGCGTGTGCCACGGCCACTCCCTTGGGTCGCCCGGTCGAACCACTGGTGTAGATGACGTACGCCAACGGGTCGCCCGCCTCGTTCGACGCGGTGCGCACCGGGCCCTCGTCGACGGCCGCAACCTGCGATGCTTCGAATTCGCGGAATGAAAGTGTGCGGCCCGGCGCAGCCCGGCACTGCCAGATTTCCGGCTCCGTGATGAGCAGCGCGCACCGGGAGTTTTCCAGCATGTAGGCGAGCCGATCACCGGGGTAGGCCGGGTCGAGCGGCAGATAAGCGCCGCCCGCCTTGAGCACCGCCAGCACGCTTAAAATCGCGCTGACCGACCGCTCCAGACAAATGCCTACGATTACTTCCGGCCCCACGCCCATCTCCTGTAAGTGCCGCGCAAGTCGGTTCGCCCGGTTGTCCAATTCCTGGTAGGTCAGCCGCGCTTCGCCGTGCATCAGCGCACAGGCGTCAGGCGTGCTTGCCGCCCGCGCCTTGATGAAGTGGTGGATGCGTCGGAACGACTCCCCGGCGGCGGGTCCGGGTACGATGGGGGCGGGTTCGTGCATCGGAAACTTGATTTTACTCTGTTGGAGCCAGAGTAAAAAGCTAATTTCGTGCCCCAAATTCCCGATTTGGGACTTCGAGTGGGCACTGGACGATTACGTCGCCTTTTGCCGGTACGCCTGCATTGCCACGAGGTAAACCTCGCGGATTGGCGTGCCGCCCCGTTCTGCAACTGCCTTGCAGGACTCGAATTCCGGCGCGACCTGAATCAGCTGCCCCTGGGTGTCGAAACCGAGCTTGACCTCCACGACGCCGAGAGAAGTCTCGATCTTCTCGACGCGCCGTTCGAGTTTTAGTCGTCTTTTTTCGCTCAGCCGCAAACCGAAGGAACTTGTCTCCTCAAAGATGAGCTTGCTCATCGCGTCGACCAGACCGGGATCACACAACACGGTCAACAAGACGCCGGGCCGGTTTTTCTTCATCTGGGCGGGGATGAAAAAAGCGTCCAACGCACCCGCCGACAACAACCGGTCGATCAGTGACCCTGTGATTTCGGGCGAAAGATCGTCGATGTTCGTCTCGATCTGCGTCACCGTGTCCGTCGCGTAGGCTCCCGGCGCAGCCTCGGCTGCTTGCGCGAATTCGCCGACGACCGCCCGCAGCACGTTTGGCCGGTTCGGCAGCTTGCGCGATCCCAGCCCGTAACCGATTTTTTCTACCTTGAGGCGCGGCATCGGCCCGAACGCCTCGGCAAATTCGACCGCGATGGCCGCCCCGGTGGGCGTGATGAACTCGAACGGTTCGTCGATCTGACCCACCGGGACCCCGCGCAAAATCTCCAGGGTGGCCATCGCCGGGATCGGGAAGCGCCCGTGCGCGCAGTCCACCCAGCCGTGTCCGTCCGCCAGGGCGCTAACGTAAATCTTCTCGACGCCCAGTTCCTCTATCCCCACGCAAGCGCAAATGATGTCCGCGATGGAATCCAACGCCCCGACCTCGTGAAACCCGATGTCGTCAACCGCGGTCCCGTGGATCTTGGCCTCGGCAACCGCCACCCGATGAAAAATACTTAGCGAGTGCTTTTTAACGAAATCCGACAGGTCGCTCGCCTCGATCAGTGCGCGGATTTCCCGGTAGGAACGCCCGTGCTCATGCTCGTGGGTATGTTCGTATGTCTGCTCGGGGTGGTGAGCTTCGTGTCCGTGATCGTGGTCGTGCGTCTCGTCGCCGTGATCGTGGTCGTGGCCTTCGTCATCCTGTTCATGGTGATGCTCAGGTCCGGCGTGCGCGTAAATCTGACCATGTTCATCCGCGGCTTCGTCCT
>CAXUHC010000151.1:0-2212 GCA_964250705.1 uncultured Chthoniobacterales bacterium
CAGTGGATACGCGTGCCGTGGGAAGTCGGACCGGAAATTTTAGCGCAGAGGACGCAGAGAAAAGACAGGAGGGGCGCAGAGTGGAAGAGGAGAGAAATGAAATGAATTTGTTTCCTTTTTCTCTGCGTTCCTCGTTCTGCTCTCTGCGTCCTCTGCGTTAAAATTTCCGGCTTCCCCCGCCCTATCGCTTCCCGTACCCCAGCGCGTCTTTCAACTCGTGCGCGTACGCGCTGTTCACCTCGTACTCGGTGGTTGGCAGAGCCGCGACGCTGGTCTGCTCGGCGAAAGGGGTGCATTCGACGTAGCCGACTTCCATCAACCCGTTGAGCACGTCCACCAGGTCGTCTTCGGTCAGGCGGGCGTGTTCCACCAGTTCGGGCCCCATCATGCCGAGGCCGAAACCGAGCGAACGGATCACGGTCGTTTCCCGGCCGCTGAGTCGAATCTGTTTCATGGTCGCTCTCAGGGGAGCAATCCCCACGCCATGCCGCTGCGTTGACGACATGGCGTGTTCACCGGTGCCCGGGATGCCGTTGATCCATCCCGGCTCACTGCTTGAGCAGCGTCCCGACAGAGACATGCGGCCAGCTCAGTCCTCCGAAGTTCAACAGGACGTTCTGCGTGTACTGGAGTTGTAGAAAATCCGGTTTGCCCGCCTGCCCCTTGACCGTTTCGATCCAGAACGTCGAACTGGCCTTGATGGCAACCGCGTTGGGGTTGTGCCCTACCGGAGCGCCGGCGAGAAACGCGGTGTTGGCCGTGCCCCCGCCGGTCACCGGTTGGGTGGGATCGGACGAGACGGTCAGCACCGTCGTATGGGTGATCGTCTGGCCCGCCAGCGCCGCCGTCAGCACGGAGTTCGGGTTGTTCAACATCGCCTGCGTGATGCCGACCAGTTGCGCGGGCGGTGACCGGAACTTCGTGGTGGCATCGGATAGATCGCTCAGGATCTGCATCGGTTTCGGAAATTTGGCGCCGGGGTTGTTGATGGCGAACGGGGTAATGTCCACGGACGGGATGGTCGGCGGTCCGGCGATCTCGGAAGACAATCCTTGCGCGAGCAGGGTGGTACCATGGGGGATAGAGGCCATGCGCACTACCGTGGCTGGCTCGTTCGGGCTGGTGGTCGGAGGCACGACGGCCCAGATCCCCGGCTCGACGTGGAGCCCTGCATTCACGTTCGAGTCGCCGACGTTCTGCATGTACGTCAGGCCGTGCATGACGATGTCCTTCTGAAAAAATCCGCGATTCGGGATGGCACCGATACTCTCGCTGAAGACGATCTGGTCGGTGGTGCGGTTTAGTTCAAGAAATGTGTCGTGAACGGTATCGGTTTGCGGAAAAACCGGACGCCAGATCATGTTGAAACCGGTGCCCTTCCAGGTGCCGGGGAGCGAGCTCAGCGGACCGAGGAAGAGAACCGGCAGCGGAATGATCGGGAACGGGAATTTCAGCAGGGCAGGATTGACCACTTTGGCTGAGACGAGGTTGTCCAGGTTGACCCCCGGCTCAGGCAAGGGTCTCAGGATGAATTTGGGATCGCTCATAAACAGGTGACTTCGGCTTTTTGTTTTGGTTGCGCGCGGGTGGGTGGAATCCGGTTCTACCGGCTATTCGCGGCACGGCCACGAAAACCCCTTTCCGTCGATAACTTGTAAGTAATTGAAAAAACGATTCTTATGTCAAGAAATTTTCAATCTTTTACAAAAGAGCAGGATACAAGATGTGGTGTTCCCGGACCGATTATTTAGCCATAAATGGGACACCCCCTCTGCCGCTTCGGTTCTGGAACGATTCTCCCGTCCAACTTCTGATTGACGCCTTTTCTGCCGCGACGGTATTCCCTCTAAAAGCCGGGTCTGCGAGACCAGCAAAACCAACTTTCCGGCCCGCAATTGCGAACCGGTTCGGCAGGTGACACCCCATCCTGCCGGAGCGGTATAATTCCCGTCTTAGGAACGGCACGCCGTCGCGACATCGAGCGCGGACGCGGTGACAGGGCAGCGTCGCTATAAATTAGACTCCCGTATTTCCAGCCGGGCGTTTTCGCCCCCCGAAACCCGGCTCGGATCACTATACCCCTAAACGGGTTGAGAAACGCGTCGGAGCTGGCATCACCCTCGAAAATTCGTCTCACACCACGAACAAATCCATGAACCGCTGGACTGGCGTCGCGTCGAGCCGGGCCGGGTCGCCGCAAAGGTCCAAGAGG
>CAXUHC010000151.1:2222-11014 GCA_964250705.1 uncultured Chthoniobacterales bacterium
CCAAGAGGGCGTCCGCCTGCCGCGCTGGCAGCTTCCCGCGCAGGCTGCGGACAAACTTCGCCATCAGGACCGGTACTCCTTCGGGTCGGCGGCGGCGGTGGCCGATGGGGTATTCCACTGCCACGCGTTCCGTGGCCGTGCCGTCGCGGAAAAACACCTGCACCGCGTTGCCGATGGAACGCTTCGACGGATCGAGGTAATCGCGGGTAAAACCGGCGTTCTCGACGACTTCCATCTTCGCGCGCAGGGCATCCAGGCGCGGATCGGTCGCCACCGCGTCTTCGTAGTCATCCGCCGTCAGGCCGCCCCGCAGCAGCGGCACGGCGACCATGTATTGCAGGCAATGGTCGCGGTCCGCCGGATTGGCCAGCGGGCCGGTTTTGTCGATGATGCGCTTGCCGCTTTCCTGGGTTTCGATCACGATCCGCTCGATTTCCCCCAGCCGCCCTGATACCTGCGGATGCAGCGTGACCGCCGCTTCGACCGCCGTCTGCGCGTGAAACTCCGCCGGGAACGAAATCTTGAAGAGCACGTGTTCCATCACGTAACTGCCGAAGCCCTGCGGGGGCAGCACGACCGGGTTGCCCTTGAAAAGCACGTCTTGGAAACCCCAGGTCTTCGCCGACAAGGCGCTCGGATAGCCCCCCTCGCCCTTGAGCGCGAACAAGGCGTGGCGCACGGCCCGGCTGGTCGCGTCGCCCGCCGCCCAGGATTTGCGCGAACCGGTGTTCGGCGCGTGGCGGTAGGTGCGTAGCGCGCCACCGTCGATCCACGCGTTCGAGAGCGCGTTGAGCAGGTCCTCGCGCGTGCCGCCGAGCAGCCGGGTCGCCACCGCCGTGGACGCGATCCGCACGAGCAGCACATGGTCCAGCCCGACCCGGTTGAACCCGTTTTCCAATGCCAGCACGCCCTGGATTTCGTGCGCCTGGATCATCGCCACCAGCACGTCTTTGACCGTCAGCAGTGTTTCCCCCTCGCGTACGGCCTTGCGTGACAGGTAATCAGCCACGGCGAGGATAGCCCCGAGGTTATCCGACGGATGTCCCCACTCCGCCGCGAGCCACGTGTCGTTGAAATCGAGCCACCGCACGATGGCCCCGATGTTGAACGCCGCTTGCACCGGGTCCAGCTCGAACGAGGTGCCCGGCACGCGCGCGCCGACGCCGGGCATCGTCGCTCCCGGGACGACCGGCCCGAGCAGCTTGGTGCAAGCCGGGTAAGCCAGCGCCATCAGCCCGCAGCCAAGGGTGTCCATCAGGCAGAGGCGCGCGGTGTCGAGCGCCTCGCTGCTGCCGCTGGCGCGGGAGGTGTCGAGCGTGTAATCGGCGATTTGCGCGAGCAAATCGTCGAACGGCGGGCGGGAAGCGTCGGTGAGGTCGTGCGTGCTCAAGGAACCGGGGGACGCGGATGTTTCGGATGTTCGTCTGCGGTTGGCGCGGCGGGTGGGAATTCCACGCCCTCGTAGATTTCTTTCAACGGAACTTCGATGCCCAAGGCGGGCAACGGCAAACGACTTTCCAGATTTTTGTAAGCGGCGTAGAGCCACTGGTCACCTTGTCTTGAAAACCGTTCGACTTGGGGGGCATCCTGAGTCACGAGCACGTAATCCTGCAAGGTTGCCAGCCTTTGGTAATGCCAGAACTTGGCGGTCCGATCGTATCTTTCGGTGGAAGGCGAAAGTACCTCTACGATCAGCGTTGGATTGACGATCGTCGTCTTGCTTCCGGGCGCATACTGCGGAGGTCCGCAAACCACACTGGCATCCGGGTAAGCATAGAAAGTAGATTCCGGAACGTGCAGCCGCATCTCGGCGTTTAAGGGGCGGCAAGGTCGGCCCTGCAAACGGATTTGCAGGTAGGTCGTCACGTTGGTTGCGATCACCGAGTGATCGTAACTTCCCCCCGACATGGCGAACATCTCACCGTCATAAAATTCGCTTTTCCACCCGGCCGCATCCTCGATCACGAGGTATTCTTCCGGTGTGAGGCGTGGCTTGGATGCAACGGTATTCATGGCTCCGCGCCGAGTTTATCCCCGTTTGTCGATCTCCACAAACTCCCGCAACTCCGGCCCGGTGTAATCCGCCGCGGGCCGGATGAGCCGGTTGCGCTCGCGCTGTTCGATGACGTGTGCCGTCCAACCGGAAATCCGCGAGATCACGAAGATCGGCGTGAACATCGGCGTCGGCACGCCCAGGAAACGGTACGCGCTCGCGCTGTAGAAATCGAGGTTGGTAAACATCCCCTTCTCGCGCCGCATCACCGCGTCGATGCGCTCGCTGACCGGATACACCACCGTGTCGCCCGCCGCCGCCGCGAGCGCCCTGGCTTCCTCTTGGATGATGGCCGAGCGCGGGTCCGCCTTTTTGTAAACGCGGTGCCCGAAACCCATGATGAGTTCTTTTTTCGCCAGTTTTTCAAGGAGTCCTTTTTCCGCCTCGTCGGGCGTCTGGTAAAGCTCGATCAAATCCATCGCGGCCTCGTTCGCCCCGCCGTGCAGCGGACCACGCAAGGCCCCGATGCCGCCGACAATCGCGCTGTGGAAATCCGCCAGCGTGGAGGTAATCACGCGCACGGTAAACGTCGAGGCGTTGAACTCGTGTTCCGCGTAGAGCACCAGCGAAACGTCCATCGCCCGGACGTGCGACTCCGGCGCGGGCTTGCCCAGCAGCAGGTGCAGGAAGTGCGCGGCGATGTTGGGATCGTCGGTTTGCGTTTCGATCCGCCTCCCGTTTTTCGTGAACTGGTACCAATAGAGCAGCATCGACGGAAACGCCGCGATCAGCCGGTTGCCCGCCGCGGCCGCCGACCGGCGATCCAGACCCTGCTCTGGCTCCAGGCAGCCCAGCACCGAACATCCCGTCCGTAGCACGTCCATCGGGTGCGTGGTCGCGGGCAGGAGTTCCAGCGCGGTCTTGACGCCTCCCGGCAGCCCGCGCATCCCGGCGAGGAGCGTGCGGTATTCGGTCAACTGCGCGCGCGTCGGCAGCTCGCCGTACAACAATAAATACGCCACCTCCTCGAACCCGGCCTTGGCGGCGAGGTCTTCGATGGTGTAGCCGCGATAGGAAAGGCCGAAGCCCTCCTTGCCGACGGTGCAGATGGCCGTTTCACCGGCGTTGACCCCGGCGAGTCCGCCGGTTTTGTGGGTGGAGGGCTTGGGGGCGTCGCTCATGGGAGATGGGATCGGAAGACCATACGTGGACCCGCATTCTGTGTTTGACAACGGAAATGCACTTCGTTAAACCGTTTCGCTTTCGACCTGCCATGAATAATCTGCATCTCGCCGTCCAGCTTTTCCTGCAACTCGCCGTCATCCTCGTATTCTGTCGTGCCGTCGGTGCCGTGGCGGCGCGTTTCGGCCAGCCGCAGGTCGTGGCCGAAATGGTCGCCGGGGTGCTCCTGGGGCCGTCGCTTTTCGGCCTGGTCTGGCCGGACGCGCAGCACTGGCTTTTCCCGTGGGACAAAACGCAGAAGCTGCGGGACACGCAGAGCTATCTTTATCCGCTGTCGCAGCTCGGCCTGGCGCTTTACATGTTCGTCGTCGGAATGGAGTTCCGCATGGACATCGTGCGGCAAAAGCTCAAAAGCTCGGTGGCGGTCTCGGTGGCGGGCATGGTGACGCCCTTTGCCCTCGGCGCGGGACTGGCCTGGGTGCTTTTCTACTACACGGACCTGTTTCCGAAGCGGACCTCGTTGCTGGAGGCCGTTCTCTTCCTGGGGGCGTCGATGTGCATCACGGCCTTTCCGATGCTCGCACGGATTATCAGCTTCAAAAAGCTCACCGGCACGACCATGGGCACGGTGGCCCTGGGGGCCGGGGCCATCGACGATGCGACGGCGTGGTGCCTGCTCGCGGTGGTGCTGGCCAGTTTTGACCGGAACTGGAACCAGGCGATCTACAACATCGGCGGCGGCGCGGCCTACGTCGCGCTGACCCTGCTGGTCGTGCGGCCCCTGCTCGCCCGGGCAAAGGGGATGCTGGTCAAGGAGGGCACGCTGACCGAAGCGGGCCTCGTGGTAGGGCTCGCGTTGATGATGCTCGGCGCATGGTTCACCGACCTGATCGGGCTCCACGCAGTTTTCGGGGCGTTCGTCATGGGGGCGGCAATGCCGCGCGGCGTCGTGTCGCGCGACCTGATCGGGCGCATCCAACCCTTGACCCTGGCGATTCTGCTGCCGCTCTTTTTCACGTTCTCGGGTTTGAATACGCGGATCACGCTCCTGAACACCGGTTTCCTGTGGCTGATCTGCGGGGCGGTGCTCGTGGCGGCGGTGGTGGGCAAGGGCGTCGCCTGCTGGCTGGCCGCGCGCGCCACGGGTTTGCCTAACCGCGAGGCCTTGGGCATCGGCACGCTGATGAATGCCCGCGGGCTGATGGAACTCATCATCATCAACATCGGCCTCCAACGCGGCATCATCTCGGAAGGACTCTTTGCCACGCTGGTGATCATGGCGGTGGTGACGACGCTGATGGCTTCCCCGCTGTTCGAGCGTCTGGTCGGCTCGGGCACCACCCAGCCCCTGCCCGAACCCGACGCCGAAGCCCACGCCGACTTCGCGCTCAGCCGCTGATCATTCACACACGTCGGCGCGGGCGAGCTTCGCCAACAGTTCTTGGAGTGGGTTCATCAGGATAAGTGTCATCCGGCAACTCGCCACCAAGCAGTAGTGCCCGCGCTCTCGCGCAGCTCCCAAAGCACCTGGAACGGGCTGCGGTCCTGGCGGGAGCGGCCTACCACGCGCCGAATGGGCTCACCGTCCACTTCTTAGCAATTGCCCACCTTGCGTAAGCGTGGCGTGATTTGTTGCACGTCAGGAATGTTTGCCGTTTCCGCGCTGCAACGCGTCGAGTTGATCCTCGTAGGCGTGATAGTTCAGAAATTCGTAGAGTTCCGCGCGGGTCTGCATGTTTGGCAGGACGGCGGCCTGAGTGCCGTCGCGGCGGATCGTGCGGTAGACTTCCAACGCGGCAGCATTCATCGCGCGGAAGGCGGAGAGCGGGTACAGGACCAGGCGCACACCCGCGCCGCCCAGTTCGTCCACGGTGAACATCGGCGTCTGGCCGAACTCCGTAATGTTCGCCAGCACCGGCACGTTCACCGCCTCGACGAAACGGCGGTATTCGTCCAATGTGCCGAGGGCTTCGGCGAAGATCATGTCCGCACCCGCCTCGCGGTAACGACCCGCGCGTTCGATGGTGGCGTCGACGCCCTCGTTGGCCGCCGCGTCCGTGCGCGCCATGAGGACGAAATCGGCGTTGGTGCGACCATCGCAAGCGGCTTTGAGTCGGTCGCACATCTCGTCCGTGGAGACGAGTTCCTTATTGGGACGGTGGCCGCAACGCTTGGCCGTCGCCTGGTCTTCGATGTGGATACCCGCCGCACCGGCACGACCCATTTCCCTGACCGTGCGCGCGACCGAGAAAGCGTTCCCCCAGCCCGTGTCCGCGTCGACGAGCAACGGGCGGTCCGTCGCGGCGCTGACCCGGCGCACGTCTTCGAGCACGTCGTTGAGCGAGGTAATGCCCAGGTCCGGCCAACCGTAGGACGCGTTGGCTACCCCCGCACCCGAAAGATACAACGCCTGGAAGCCCGCCGCCGCTGCGAGCATCGCACTGTAGGCGTTGATCGCGCCAACGATCTGCAAGGGGCGTTCCGCTTCGACGGCGGCCCGCAGGCGTGCTCCGGCGGAGGTCAGGGGGGAAGGAGGGTTGGACATGGAGACGCTTTCTTTCCCATCACCGTAGACAGAAAACCCGGCGTTGTCTCGTGCATCCGCGACGCCCGCGACGCCTGCGAACTAAAATTTCCCTTTGCAAGATGCCCGTTTTGCGCTTTGTTGCGAATCCGCTTTTACACGATCTCTTTCCCTCGCCCTCAATGGCTACCACTGAAACCGCCGACATCAAGGAGCTGCAACTCCACGACAAGGACACCGGCAGCGCCGACGTCCAGGTTGCCCTGCTCACCCGCCGCATCAACGAATTGACCGAGCACCTCAAGACGCACGTCAAGGATCACGCTTCCCGCCGCGGCCTGCTCAAGATGGTCGCCCGCCGCCGTTCGTTGCTCGATTACCTCGCGCACACCGCCAACGACCGTTATAAGAAAGTCATCGGCAATCTCGGTCTCCGTAAGTAATTCTTTCTCCGTCAGGGTTTCCCTGAGGATTCGGGCGGCGCTCTCCTGGACGCCGCCTTCTTCTTGGTTGCATTCGGCCCAATCCGGGCTATCAGTAACCCGGCGAGCGGCCACTCCGGTCGCTCGTCACAAACATCCGGACCACGGGCAATTGCCCCCGGTTCTTCCCTACTTAACACCTAGGCTTCAGGCTTCGGCGGCTTTGTCCCCTGGCCCGATGGAAGCTTAAAGCCTACGAGTTAAGGGAAGGCCAGACTGCGACCTCGCGGTCCGCTCATCTCATTGACTCCATCCATGTTGCATAGCACCACGGCGTCTGTTGGCGCCTCCCCCATCACCTTTGAAACCGGCAAACTCGCCCGCCTCGCGGACGGCGCCGTCACCGTCCGCTACGGGGACACCATCCTGCTCGTCAGCGCCGTCAGCGCGACCAGCGTCAAGGAAGGCCAGGACTGGTTCCCGCTGACCGTCGAGTACCGCGAAAAAGCCGCCGCCGTCGGCAAGATTCCCGGCTCGTATTTCCGCCGCGAAGGCCGTCCGAGCGAAAAGGAAATCCTCACCTGCCGCATGACGGACCGCCCGCTGCGGCCCCTCTTCAACAAGGGCTACCTCTACGATACCCAGATCATCGCCACCCTGCTGAGCGCGGACGGCGAGAACGACTCGGATTTGCTCTGCATCAACGGCGCATCGGCGGCGTTGTGCGTCTCGGACATTCCGTTCGCCGGTCCCATCGGCGCCGTGCGCGTCGGGCGGGTGGACGGCAAACTGGTCGTCAACCCGACCCATTCCCAACGTGAATTCAGCGACCTGGACCTCGTGTTCGCAGGCACCGCCGACCAGATCATCATGATCGAAGGCGAGGCCAAGGAAATGCCGGAAGACCAGTTCATCGAGGCGTTGGCGTTCGCGCAGGAGCATTGTAAGCTGCTCGTCGAGGCCCAGGTCGAACTCGCCAGGGCCGCCGGCAAGGAAAAGCGCGTTTTGCCGCTGTTCTCGGTGCGCCCGGAGATTCAGGACATCGCCTACCAGGTGGCGGGCGACCGCATCGAGGAGGCTATCTACAACCCGACCAAGACCGCGCGCGGCAAAGCAGTGAACGCCCTCAAGGCGGAGGTCAAGGCCGCCATCTTGGAGAAATACCCGGACGCCGCCGCCTTCGAGATTGCATCGGCGTTCGAATACATCCAGAAGAAGGCGTTCCGCGTGTCGATCCTCGACAAACAAAAGCGCGTCGATGGCCGCGGCTACCTGGAGTTGCGTCCGTTGAGCGCGGAGGTCGGTCTGTTGCCCCGGGCGCACGGCTCGGGCCTGTTCCAGCGCGGCGAAACCCAGGCGCTCTGTCTGGCGACGCTGGCGTCCTCCGAGGAGTCGCAGAACTTCGACGCCTACACGGGCGGCGAAAGCTCCAAGAGCTTTATCCTGCATTACAACTTCCCGCCGTTCAGCGTGGGTGAAACGGGCCGCACCGGCTCGACCAGCCGCCGCGAAATCGGCCACGGCGCGCTCGCCGAGCGTTCGATTGCCGCCGTGCTGCCGCCGCACAACGAATTCCCCTACGCGATCCGCGTGGTCAGCGAGGTCATGGAGTCCAACGGCTCGACCAGCATGGCCAGCGTCTGCGCGGGCGTGCTGAGCCTGCTCGACGCCGGGGTACCGCTCAAGCGTCCGGTCGCGGGCATCTCGGTCGGTTTGGTCACCGAGTTCGGTGAGGACGGCCAGATGACGCGCCACACCCTGCTTTCCGACATCATCGGCAGCGAGGATCACTACGGCGACATGGACTTCAAGCTCTGCGGCACGACCGAGGGCGTCACGGGCTTCCAGCTCGACCTCAAGCTGCCGGGCGTGTCCCACGAATTGCTGGCCGCCGCCATCCGCGACGCCAAGGAAAAGCGCGCCAAGGTGCTCGAAGTCATGAACGCCGCGATCAGCGCGCCGCGCACGGAACTCTCGCAGTACGCGCCGCGCATCGAGACGGTCAAGATCAACCCGGACAAGATCGGTCTCATCATCGGGCCCGGCGGCAAGACGATCAAGGGCATCGTGGCCGAGACGGGTGCCGAGATCAACATCGAGGACGATGGCAGCATCAACATCTACTCGAGCAACGGCGAGGCGATGAAGCGTGCCAAGGACATCATCCTGGGCATGACCAAGGAGATCGAGATCGGCGAGGTCTACAACGGCCGCGTGGTTTCGACCAAGGAGTTCGGCTGCTTCGTCGAGGTGCTGCCCGGCAAGGAAGGTCTCGTCCACATCAGCGAACTGGCCGACTTCCGCGTCAAGCGCACCGAGGATGTGGTCAAGACCGGCGACGTGATCCTGGTCAAGTGCATCGGCGTCGACGACAAGGGCCGGGTAAAATTCAGCCGCCGCGCCGCCATGAAAGATCGTGACCAGCAGTTGCAAAAGGAGCACACGGACGATGCGGTCGCGGTTCCCGCTGAGAACGGCGCGACGCTCTAACCGCATCCACCTGGTCTACCGTGCTTCCCCGTTCCCAAGTTGGAAGGGGGAACGCACTTGCGCGGGAAGTTTCACTTCCTCTGCCTGACGCCCCGGACGAAGTGCAACTCCGCCGACAAAGGCATCCCCCCTTCCAACTTGGGAACGAGGAAAGGGAAGCGAAACACCTGGATTCATCCTC
>CAXUHC010000152.1:0-4446 GCA_964250705.1 uncultured Chthoniobacterales bacterium
GGGCGGTGTTCTCGCGCGGGTGTTCGCCCGTCTTGATGGCATGTTGCTCGGCGGGCAGGCCGAACGCGTCCCAACCCATCGGGTGCAGGACGTTGTAGCCCCGCATGCGCCGGTAGCGCGCGATGATGTCCGTCGCGGTGTAGCCTTCCGGGTGGCCGACGTGCAAGCCCGAGCCGCTCGGGTAAGGAAACATGTCGAGCACGTAGAACTTCGGCCTGGCGGGGTCGAAAGCCGCGTCGCCGGGGTTCGGGGTGTGGAACGTTTTCCTTTCCGCCCAGATCGCCTGCCATTTCGGCTCGATCCGGTCAAAAGGATAGGGCTTTCGCTTTTCGTTCATATCGACAAAGTAGTAGGACCGCCGGGGAGCGGGAGAATCGGGGTTCAAGCAGGGTTGCGGACCAACTAAGCACGCTAAGGACCGGTTGTCTCGTACACCTGCGACGCCCGCGACATCCGCGAACTAAAACTTGCGCAACGCCGCGCCGGACCCGATTTTTGCGCCGTGCCGCCCGAATCCTCCGCCGTCCGCCGCCTCCTGCTGGCCACCCGCAACGCCCACAAGACCGGCGAGGTCCGCGCGATCCTGGGCGAGGGCTGGAGCGTGGAAGACCTGCGGGCGCACCCGGAACTGCCGGAAGTCGAGGAAACCGGGACGACCTTCGCCGAAAACGCCGCGCTCAAGGCCGTGGCGGGTTCCCGGCATTTTCCCGCGGGCTGGGTCATCGCCGACGATTCGGGCCTGGAGGTCGACGCGCTCGGCGGCGCGCCGGGAGTGTACTCCGCGCGCTACGCCGGACCCGACGCCGACGACGAGGCCAACCGCCGGAAGCTTATCCGCGAACTACGGGGGGCCTTGCAGGCGACCGCCGGGCGGCTGCCGACGGCCCGGTTCCGCTGCTGCATCGCCGTGGCGCGCGGCGGCGAGGTCGCCAGGTCGTTCGACGGCGCGGTGGAGGGTCTGGTGATCCCGGCGGCGCGCGGGGAAGGGGGGTTTGGCTACGATCCGCTCTTCATCCCGGACGGCTACCAGGACACCTTTGCCGAGTTGCCGTCCGAGGTGAAGCACCGGCTCAGCCACCGGGGCAAGGCGCTGCGGCAGGCGGCGGATTTCCTGCGACGCGCGGCGCCCTGACGCGTTTTCAGGGTTGGGCCGCCGCTTTCGGCGCCGGCAGGGAGGCGAGGAACGTTTTCAATTTGTCCGGCCAGTCACGGGCGCCTTCGGGGAGGTTTTTCGTGATGCCGAAACCGTGGCCGACACCCGGCGCGATGGTGAAGTCGCATTGCATCCCTTGCTCCCGGCAGTGCTTGTGAAGCGTCCTGGCGTCGTCCAACGTCAGCCCGTCCTTGTCGCCGACGAACAGGAAGATCGGCACGTTGGGCGGCACGACATCCGGCAGCAATTGACCATCCTTTTGCAGATAGGCCGGGTAAATTAACACCAGAAAATCGGGCGGATTGGCAGCCGATGTTTCGTGGGCGGTTCGGATCGCCAGATGCCCCCCGGCGGATAGGCCCATCAGGCCGACCTGCTTACCCGACAAGCCCAGCTCGCCGCCGCGCTTCTGCACCAGGGCGAGCACCTTTTCCGATTCTGCCAGCGCCTGTTTTTTGACGGCGTCCTTGTCTTCTTTTTTGCCGACGGTGTAAATCAACACGGCGGCATCCCAGCCTTCCTCGTTGAGCACGGCGGCGATGTTGCTGCCTTCCTTGCTGGTCGAGAGATTTTCATAACCGCCCCCGGGCGCGATGATGACCGTCCCGTGCGAAGGTTTCTTGCCGGACGGAAAAAGCTGCAAGCAGGGGTTCGCCCCGACCGTGACCACCTCGCTTTCCCATTCGGCCTTGTAGTACGAGGGCGGGGGCGGGACGGTCTCACCGTCGAGCGAAACGTAGCGATTTGGCTCCGCGTGGGCGGTTGGCATCAGCAGGGCGAGGAGGGAACAGAGGAGGAGGGGGCGCATCCCGCAAAGTGCGGCGGCGCGAGCCATCCGCAAGCTGAAACTCCCGCCGGCGGGGGGAGCGGCGGCTACGGGCCGTGGGCCAGATCGTAGGCCAATTTGCAAATGATGGCCGTCACCACCACTAGAAAGAGCCAACGCACGAACGCACTCCCGCGCAGCACGGCGAGCCGCGTGCCGGTCAGCGAGCCGAGCACGTTGCAAACGGCCATCGGCACGGCCAGCCGGTAGAGAATGTGGCCGCTCCAGGCGAAGTAAATGACCGAAGACAGATTGGTGGCCGTGTTGACCACTTTCGACGCCGCCGACGAGGTCAGGAAGTCGAAGCCGAACACGCCGATAAAGATAAAGATCAGGAAGCTGCCGGTGCCGGGACCGAAGAACCCGTCGTAGAAGCCAATCGCCGCGCCGACGCCCAGGCCGATCCATTGCTTGCCTGATAGAGAGAGACGGGGAGCGTGCAGCGAACCGAAATCCTTGCGCACGAACGTGTAGATCGCCACACCCACCAGCAAGCCCAGGACCAGAGGCCGGAAGAGCGCCGGATTCAGCAGGCTGATCGTGCGCGACCCGATCCACGAGAAAACGAAACCGGCCACGGCGGTCGGCAAAAGGGTCCGCCAATCGAGGTCCACCCGCCGCGCGTAGTTCCACGCGGCCATGGCGGTGCCGGAAATGCCGACCAGTTTGTTGGTGCCGAACACGTCCTGTTTGTTCGCGCCCAGCACGTCGATGCCCGGCTGGTAGTGCGGCAGCAGGATGAGCAGCGCCGGGAGCTGGATCAGCCCGCCGCCGCCGACCACCGAATCAATGAATCCGGCGAGGAACGCAAACGCGCAGAGGGCGGGCAAGGCGAAGTCAGAAGTCAAAATACAGCAGGCGGAAGTTCAGAGGAGTCGGAATTTGTCCGCAGATTACGCAGATTTCCGCAGATTGGCAGACGAAGAAGGCCGGGGGAGGTTTTCCGAACCCCTTTTTCCGAGCTGCGAAAATCTGCGTAATCCGCGGACTTTTGCCAGAAGTCGATTTTCAAGCCGCCATGACCTCGACCACCAGCGCGGTCGTGTTATCGCGCCCGGAGCGTTCCAGGGAGGCCGCGATGAGGGTTCGCGCGGGGTCGGTCTCGGGCATGAACTCGGCCAACTGCGCGTCGAAGAGACCATCCACGAGGCCGTCGGTGCAGAGCAAGAAACGGTCGCCCGGCTCGCAGGCCACCGCGCCGACCTGCGGATCGACGAACTGGTGGCCCGCGCCGAGCGCCTTTTGCAGCACGTTGCGCCGGGGATGGGTGCGCGCCTCGCGCTCGTTGAGCTTGCCGTGGCGGAACAGCCAGCCGACGAAGGTGTCGTCGTGGCTGACCTGCCGGATGCCGCCCTCGCGTTTGGGCAGATAATAAATGCGGCTGTCGCCGATGTGCCCGAAGTGCATCCAGCCCGACGTGAACCAGCACAGACTGAGCGTCGCGCCCATGCCGGCGGTCTCCTCGTAGGAACTCCCGACGAACATCAGCGCGCGGTGGATTTGCTCGAAGAGTTCTTCCAGCACGTCGGCGTGGCCGGTTTCGATCCCGACCGCTCCCTGCCGAAACGCCGCCGGCATCAAGCGCATGACTTTTTCGACCGTGATCCGGCTGGCGAACTCCCCGGCCATCGCGCCACCCATGCCGTCGCTCACGGCGAAGACGAAGTCGTTCCCGGCGGTGGAAGCCTCGCCGATCTTGCCGAGGTAGCGGACCTCCTGCGCATCGAACTGCAAGCACAGGAAAGCGTCCTCGTTGTTGGCGCGGACGCGCCCGCGATCCGTCCCTCCGTGCCAGCGCAGACGGTGGGGGGCGGGTTGGGCGCGGTGATCAGGCGGCTGCATCGGTGGCGGGAGCGACAGGTTGACCGAGCAGGGTGGCGAACTCGAAGTCGATGATGCAGAACCGGCCGTCGCGCTGGCGATAGGTGATGTTGCGCACCTCGGCGTCGTCGTGGCGCACGCCGTAGGGCAGCAATTCGGCGAAGATTTCCGCCGCCCGCCCGGCGTCGAGATGTTCGACGCGGCTGCCGCAGTTGGTGGTCACGATGCGGAGGCCCCCGGGATCGGATTCCAGGAGCCGGGGCACGAAACCACAGCCGCGCGCCTCCAGATGGCGGAGGACCTTCACTTCCGTGGCGAAACGTTCGTCGGCTTTGGGGCCGCGAAACGTCTTGTAGACACGCCCGTCATAGGAGATGCGCACCAGGGCGCGGAGCGTGTCCTTGATTTCGTTCATGGCACCGGAACCATGCTTGCGCCGCCGCCGCCGTGCAAGCGGGCGTGTACGACCTTACAGGACAAGGGGATTGCCGAAATGGCATTGATCGTGCTAAATGGTGCGACCTGCAAAGGTGCTGCCGAGGAGCGGGCGAAATTCGTCGCCGTTCCGCACGGTCAGTTCTGGACACTGCGATCAAAAAACGACATAACCACCGACAATCATGGCGAAGTATAAACTGGAATACAT
>CAXUHC010000152.1:4456-10938 GCA_964250705.1 uncultured Chthoniobacterales bacterium
CTGGCTCGACGGCTACGAACCCGTTCCCAATCTGCGCAGCAAAACCACGATCAAGGATTTCGACAACTTTCCGACACTCGAAGAATTGCCGATGTGGAACTTCGACGGCAGTTCGACCAAACAGGCCGAGGGCGGCAGTTCGGATTGCTTGCTCAAGCCGGTCGCGGTGTTTCCCGACACGACCCGCAAGAACGGTGCGCTCGTGATGTGCGAGGTGCTCATGCCGGACGGTTCGCCGCATGTTTCCAACGGCCGTGCGACGATCCTGGACGATCCCGGCGCGTGGTTCGGCTTCGAGCAGGAATATTTCCTCTTTCACGGCGGCAAGCCGCTCGGCTTCCCGGATGAAGGCTACCCCGGCCCGCAGGGTCCGTACTACACGGGCGTCGGTTACAGCAACGTCGGCGACATCGCGCGCCAGATCGTCGAAGAGCATCTCGACCTGTGCCTCGACGCAGGCATCAACCACGAAGGCATCAATGCGGAAGTCGCCAAGGGCCAGTGGGAATTCCAGATCTTCGGCAAAGGCTCGAAATCGGCGGCGGACCAGATGTGGGTCGCCCGCTACCTGCTGGCGCGTCTCGGTGAGAAGTACGATGTGGACATCGAGTGGCATTGCAAGCCGATCAAGGGTGATTGGAACGGCTCGGGGATGCACTGTAATTTCTCGACCGAATACATGCGCGAAAGCGGCGGCAAGGAATACTTCGAGAAGCTGATGGGCGCGTTCGACAAGTACAAAAACGAGCACATCGCCGTCTACGGACCGGACAACCGCATGCGTCTGACAGGCCTGCACGAGACCCAGTCCATCGATAAGTTCAACTACGGCGTGGCGAACCGCGGCGCGTCCATCCGCATCCCGCACAGTTTCGTCAACAACGGCTACAAGGGCTACCTGGAAGATCGCCGTCCGAATTCGCAGGGCGATCCCTACAAGATCGCCAGCCGGATTCTCCAGACCGTGGCGACCGTGCCCACGGCGTAAGGGCCGTTTCCAAGCGAGGCTCCGTAAAAACGACGCTGCCCTGGAGAGGGGGGCGTCGTTTGTCTTTCTCCGTCATCCCGGGCGGAGCGCGCAGGATGACGGAGGCAGGCAGGGCGGACCGGGGGGATCGCCGACTCAGATGGCGCTCACGCCCGTTTCTTCCGTGCGGATGCGGATGACTTGTTCCACCGGCGTGATGAACAATTTGCCATCGCCCGTTTTACCCGTACGGGCGGCCCGCAGCACCGCTTGGACCGCCGACTCGACCAACTCGTCCGGCACGATGACCTCCACTTTGATGCGCGGCAGAAAATCCACCTGGTAGAGTGCGTCCCGGTAAACTTCGGTATGCGCGGTTCGTTGACCGAATCCCTTGACTTCGCAAAGGGTCATTCCCTCGACGCCGAGGTCGGTCAGCGCGTTTTTCACCTCTTCGATCTTGAAGGGTTTGATGATCGCTTCCAGCTTCTTCATGAAAATTGGGGAAAGCAGCCCCGGGAAATCGCTTGCGGTGAAAATCGGCAGCGTGCTGCGTGCGCTTCGGAACCCCTGGAAAACCCGCCGTCCGCAAGCTGTTGGCGAGGGGCGGGTGCAAACCCCCGAAAACACCCGCCCCTCACCTGTTTAGCTTCTGCCGAACATAAAGCAAACGACGTGCCAAGACGACCGGACGGCGTTTTCCCGCCGTATCAGAGGGTCTAACGTGCAATGCGAACGCGGACTGGTCATCTTTAGACAACCGGGCAGGCTAAATAAAGGGTCTGTGGCTAGTTTTACGACGCCACCGGCAGCCCGCGCCTTCGTGCGTTCATCCGGGGAGTCTTTGTAATGGGATTGATCCAACGTGGCCTGGCGCAGCTCGGCAGCATCGCCTGGCTGTTGTTCGGCATGAGCAGCGAGATCGGAGACAACCTCGCGCGGGGCCGCGCACCCTTCCGCCGCAAGGTGCTGTTCGAGCAAACGGCGCGCACGGGCGTGGGATCGGTGCCATTGGTGGCGATGGTGTCGTTTTTCCTGGGTCTGACGATGGCCTTGCTCACGGGCTACGAACTGCGCACCTTCGGCATGGAACGCCTCGTGCCGGAGTTGGTTGCCACCGCGTTCTGCCGCGAACTCGGCCCGCTGATGACCGGCATCGTCGTTGCCGCCCGCATCGGAGCGGCCTACACCGCCGAACTCGGGACCATGACGGTCAGCGAGGAAGTCGAGGCCATCGAAGCGATGGGCATCGGGCCGCTGCGTTTTCTCGTCGGACCCCGGCTGACGGCCATCGTGGGCCTGCTGCCGTGCCTGGTAGTGGTGTCCAACGTCGCGGCCCTGGTCGGTGCGGCGGTGATTTCGATCAGCACGCTCAACATTGCGCTGCCTTATTTCATCGACCTCGTGCACCAGGGCGTGCTCGTGAAGGACATCGTGGCAGGCATCGTGAAGAGCGTGTTTTTCGGGCTGATCATTTCGCTGGTCGCCTGCTACCGGGGATTGACGGTCAAAGGCGGCGCGGCGGGCGTCGGCGCGGCCACGACTTCCAGCGTCGTCACGTCGATCACGACGGTGATCGCCGTGGATTCGGTCTTCAACGTCCTGATCGTGCGGCTGCTGGATTGACACGCACGATCCATGAGCGATTCCGCCAACGCCGGTCCGTTACTGAGCCTGGAAAACATCGTCCTGCGATTTGGCGAGCGTACGGTCCTCGACGGGGTCAGCCTCCAGGTCCAGCCGCAGGAGCGCGTCGTCGTGATGGGCCAGAGCGGCGGCGGCAAGAGCACTCTCCTGCGGTTGATGATGGGGATCCTCCAACCCACCGAAGGGCGCGTGCGCTTCGGGGAGCACGAGGTCAACCAACTCGGGCGCAGACAGCTCAACGCCATGCGCGCGAAGATGGGCATGGTTTATCAATACAGCGCGCTGATTTCCTCGCTCAACGTGCGCGACAACCTCGCGCTGCCGATGGAGGAACTCACGCGCATGTCCGGGGCGGAGATCGAGCGGACCATCGACGAAAAGCTCGACCTCGTGCAGATGCGGCACGTCAAGAACCAGATGCCCGCCGAGCTGAGCGGCGGCATGAGAAAACGCATCGGCCTCGCCCGCGCTCTCGTGTTGAATCCCGAGTTGATCCTGTTCGACGAGCCGTCCGCCGGACTGGACCCGGTGACCAGTTCGGTCATCGACGAACTCATCATCTCGCTCAGCGAAAAGACCAGGGCGACGAGTGTCATCGTCACGCACGAGATGGACAGCGCGTTTCGCGTCGCCACGCGCATGGTCATGCTTTACGAGGGCAAATTCATCGCCGATGGTCCGCCCGAAACGTTCCGCCATTCGGAAAATCCGGTCGTCGCCCAGTTCGTCGAAGGCCGGACCGAAGGCCCGATTTCCGACCACACCAAACACCCGCCTTCCGATTCATAGCCAGCTGCTGCCGGGCGCCAGGCGCGCCCCGGGTCCCATCGCGTCATGAAATTCGAGCGCAACGAAACTCTCACGGGCCTCCTTTTGGTCACAACCCTTGGCGTGCTCGTCGGGGTGATCCTGCTGTTGTCCGCGCCGGGATTTTTCAGGGCGCAGGACCGTTTCCAGATTTTCTTCGACAACGCCGCGGGCGTGAAACAGGGCGCGCCGGTGCTCGTGGCCGGACGGCAGATCGGCCAGGTCGCCACCATCGAGGCCCCCGTGCCGAGCGCGCTGCGTCCGGCGAAGTACCCCGAGGACGAGGTGCTGGTGACGGTGCGCATCAATCACGGCGCGGTGGTTTACCGCAACGCCACGCCGCGAATGTTGCAAAACGGGCTCCTGGGTGAACAGGTGATCGACTTCGTCGGCGGCACCGAGGATTCCGGCCCCGCGCCGAGCAACTTCAAGTTCGTCGGCGAGCGGGTGCCCGACCTCAACTCGGCGCTGCCGAAGATCCTCGCCGTGATCGAGCCGGTGGCCAGCACCGCGACGCTGACCCTGAGCGAACTGCGCAAAACCATCGATGCGCTCAACACGGTGTTCGGCCAGACCGGCGACATGAACAACGCGCTGAACAAGCTGCGCCTGACCGCCGATAATCTGACCACGATCACGTCGCCGGACGGCGCGTTGAGCCATTCGCTCGCCAACTTCCAGGATTTCACGAAGAAGCTAGGGTCGGACGACGGCCCGCTCATGGGTACGCTCAGCAACCTCGAAAAAACGACGGCGGCCATCAACAAGGACAACCGCGTCGAGAAGGTGTTGGCGAACTTCGAGAGCGCCAGCGAGCGCGCGGACACCGCCGCCCGCAACGCCAACGCCCTGCTCGCCGGGGTCCGGCCTTCGTTGCAGAAGACGACCGAAAACCTCGCGCAGATGACCGATACGCTCAAACGTCAGCCCTGGCGCATCTTCTGGCCTGCGACGAAGAAGTATGACGGCCCCGCCGTGGCGACCGATCCCATTGACCTCGCGCCCCCGGCGCCGGTGGCGACCACCACGACGAAGGCGCACCGACGCGGGGGTAACCGTCAACCGATGCTTCCGAGGTAGGGACGGCTCTCCGAGCCGGTCCCTAGATTTCTCCGGAAAGTCGCGCTGTCTCGTTCCTGCGCCCTCCGGAAGGCGATAGGGACCGGCTCGGAGAGCCGTCCTTACCTTGGTAGACCGGCAGCTTGCGCTGCCTGCCCGGAAGTGTCTTCCGCACCGCGATCACTTGTCCGCTACGTTTCCTTCCTCCAGATACGTCTCGCCGCCGTAGGTAGTGGTTTGCAAATATTGCCGCCAGACCACGTTTTCCCCGACTTCGCGCGTCGCCTCCGCCCGCTGGCTGACCGGTTTTCCCAGCGGCTTGCCAGCCCCGTTCACGAGAGCCTCCTCCAACACGCGCCCGTCCATCGGCGGGGCGTCGGGCAGCCGGAGCAGATGCGCAACCGTCGGCGCGAGGTCGATGTTGGCGCTCGGCAGCTCGTCGCGGAACCCCACACGGAAGTCCGGTCCGTTGGCGATCAGCGTGTTGTGCAGTTCGTACGGGCTGAGCGTGGCGTGACTGCCCTGGCCCGGCTTGCGCCCCTCGGCGAAAATTTCGCCCGGAAAACCTTGCTTGTTCTTGTCGTCGTTCCAGCGCATGGAGACGACGAGGTCGGGCGTTTCGGGTGAATCGAGGTGCACCGCGCCAAGCCCAAAGGTCCCCGGCAGCGCGCCCCTGGTGAGGATCACGCCCGCGAACGCCGATTGTTGGAAAAACTCCGTCAGCCGACGGACCGTGTCTTCATCGTGCCCGTCCACGTAGAGGAGCACGCTGCCGCCCAATCCCACCACGAGCACCTCGCCCGGCCGCGGCGCTTGTTTGAACTCATTGGTCGCCCCGAAGCCCGCGGACTTGAGTGCATCGATGACATTGACGGTCTGACCCACGGTGGAAAATCCGTGGTCCGACACCACGAACACGTCGGTGGTGTCGCGCCAGTGCCGGGCGTCCAGCGACGCCAGCACAGTGGCCAGGTTGGCGTCGCAACTGGCGAGCGCGCGGTGCGCTTGCGGCGAGTCGGGGCCGAACTGGTGCTGGGTGAAATCCGGGTCGCTGAGCCAGAGGACGGTGATCTTCGGCGGCGTCCCGTTCCAGAGAGTTTCGGTCAGCGCCCTGGTGGTCCACGCGTCCGCCGCCGCGTTCGGAATTTCCACGGTCACGGGAAACGGGCCGCCGTTCGCTTCGTTGACCGCTTTCACCGCGTCTGGGGGCAAGGTTCTGCCCGCGTGCAGGACCACCGACTCGGTTCCCAGTTCACCTTCGGGCCGCTCCGCCCGGTCGTGCAACAGGACGACGGCCTTGGAGCCCGCGATGACCGTCCGCCAGCCGGCCATGTGCGCGACTTCGGCCAGCGTCGGCACGGCGAGATATTTGCCGCCGCTGGCCTTGTCGCCGTTGCGGATCGTCGTGAGGGATTCCGTCGCCACCGATTTGAGCGGATCAATGCCAGGGATGAACATGCGGTTGCCGATGATTCCGCTATGGCCCGGGTAACATCCGGTCGCCATCGCCGTGCCGTTGACCTCCGTGCTGCTCGGATAAGCGCTGTGATGCCGGGTAAACGTGGCACCTTCGCGGGCAAGCCTGGCGAGGGTAGGGGTAGCCTCGTCGGTCACGGAATCGGGCCGCAGCCCGTCCCAGACCATGATGACCACCCGCTCGGCCTTGCCGGTCTCCACGGCCTTGGGGGCTACGTCCTGAGCGGAGAGCGAACACGCGTCGGCCAGCATCACGACGGCCGAAACGAGGCGGGCACCGGGGAACAAACGTTTCATGGATGGTTGCCGGGCCATTTCGACCGGACGGGCCTCACCGCGCAAGGCCGGGCGGATGGCGTCAATCGGTGATGATATCCTTGTACGTCCCACCCGCCGGGATCATCGGCAGGACGTGCTCGGTGTACGGCGTCATCACGTCGAGGACGTAGCACTCCTTCGAGGCGAGCATCCGCTCCATGGCGGCGCGCAGGTCTTCCTTGCGGATGACCCGTTCACACGTCACGCC
>CAXUHC010000153.1:0-260 GCA_964250705.1 uncultured Chthoniobacterales bacterium
GTCGAACGCGCTGCCCATCGCGAACAGGTGGCTCACCCACGCGGGATGCCGGAAGGCGATGTTCGCGGCGTGATAACCGCCGAAGCTAGCCCCGCCCACGGCGACGTGGTGGCGGCCGCACTCGCGCCGGGCAAGATCGAAAACGTCGTGGACGATGACATTTTCGTAGGCGTTGTGCGTGCGCAGACGGTCGGCGGGATGGATCGACTGGTTGTACCAGCTATCGAGATCCACGGAATCGGGGCAATAAACCGTGATTC
>CAXUHC010000153.1:270-2714 GCA_964250705.1 uncultured Chthoniobacterales bacterium
GTGTCGATGAACCAGCGGATGGATTCGATCAGCCCGAATTCCTTGTTTTGATAAAACCGTCCGAACGAGGTCGGAAACAGCACCAGCGGCAACCCGCCGCCGTCGCCGAAAACGAGCATCTCGAAATCACGGCTTAAATGCGGCGTCCACCAGCGCAGGTAACGTTCGTTCATCAGGTAACAACCGCCTTACGGCGGTAAGATTCAAGATTCAAGAACCAAGATTCAAGCAAGAATAAGGTGGAAGTTCCGAGGCAGAAGTGAAGGACGCCGTGGCTCTTGAATTCTCTGCCTTGAACCTTGATTCTTGAGACTTCCTTGCATCTTGAATCTTGAATCTTGGCAAGGACCGCCGTAGGGCGGTCCTCGCATGAGCGAAGAGGGACACACGCTGACGGGGGACGTCCGGCATCATCCGGGGTTCGTCTCGCGGTTGCTCGGCAACCGGCGGGACGTGCTCGTTTACCTGCCGCCGGGCTACAAGCGTTCGCGGCGGCGCTACCCCGTGCTCTATATGCAGGACGGCCAGAACGTGTTCGACGCGGCGACGTCCTTCGCCGGGCAGGAGTGGGGCGCGGACGAAACGGCGGAACGGCTCATCGTGGCGCGCGAGATGGCGCCGGTAATCATCGTGGCGGTGGCCAACGCGGGAGAGGACCGCATTCACGAATACACGCCGACCCGCGGACGCTACCATTTCTACGGCGAGGCACGCCGGAGCAGGGGGCTGGGCCCGCGCTACGGACGGTTCCTGCTGGAGGAACTGAAGCCGTTCATCGACATGCACTACCGCACGCGGCCCGAGGGCGAGTCCACGGGATTGGGCGGCTCGTCGCTCGGCGGGTTGGTGACGCTGGCGCTGGCGTTGCGATACCCGAAGAGTTTCACGCGGCTGGCGGTGATGTCGCCGTCCGTCTGGTGGGACCACTGCGCTTTGTACCGGCTCGTGGACGGGATCAAACGCAAGCCGCCCCTGAAAATCTGGCTGGATACCGGCACCGGGGAGGAAGACTGGGAGCAAGCGCGCGAACTGCGCGACCGGCTGATCGCCAAGGGCTGGATCATCGGGCGCGACCTGCATTACCACGAAGAAGGCGGCGGCCAGCATACGGAGGCCGCCTGGGCCGCGAGGCTGGACGAGGTGTTCAAATTTTTGTTCCCGCCCGCGCGGTTGTGACCTCGTCGCAAGGGTAGGGAGGAGCGTCTCTGTTCCTCCCCAATTTTACCCGGTGTGCATGGGGCGTAGAGGGAAAGCCGCGTGCGCAGAGCAAGCCGAAAGCAGAGGGCGTTTATCATGCTCGCGCCGCTGGCGGTTCGATTTTCCAAACGCGGCAGCGCAAACTGGGGAGGAGCAGAGACGCTTCTCCCTACCTTGATGACGTCTTTTCGCGCCGAAACTGTTCGGTCACCTGCGCAATTTCGACACCCAACTTTGTGACCGTCCCGCGGTTGAGCATCGTGCGTCCATCCGCTTGCAAGTACATCCACTGTTTGAGGTGGACGTTGTAAAGCGGGTTGCCGGATTTGAGCGCCACGGTGTATTCCCAGCGGAACGCATTGCCATAAAATTCGCCCGTGCCGGTCCCGACCACGTCGTTGGCGGTGGCGGCGAGATGGTGGGCGTCCGTGCGGCGGATGCGCCAGTGGCGCCGCTGGTGTTGCCCGTCGTCGTAGGCAAAATCCTGATCCAGCACGAGCGTGTCGCCGTCGAGATGGCCGTTGCAAACGGTCGTGAATCGGCGCGAGGGATCACCCGAGCGGTTCTCAAAAACGCCCCAGGAACTGGTCTGTCCGGTAAAGAACGCGATGGGATCAAAACCCGGCTTCGAGCCTGCGAACCGGGTAGGAGCGAGGGAACTGCAACTCGCCAGCAGGCACAGCATCACTCCCGATATATAGAGGCGGATGCTCATGCTTTTGCCAGGCAAACGTCCAGGACGCCGAGGACGAAGTCTGCGTCGGCGTGGGTCAGGCACATCGGCGGTTTGATCCGCAGCACGTTGCCGAAGTAACCGCCCTTGCCGATGAGCAGACCCAAGTCCTTCGCCGTCTCGAAGACGCGGGCGGTTTCCTCCTTCGCCGGCGTCTTGGCGGCGCGGTCCTTGACCAGTTCGACGCCGATCATGAGGCCCTTGCCGCGCACGTCGCCGATGAGGTTGTGACGCGTGGCCATTGCCCGCAGGCCATCCAGCAGGTAGCTGCCCACGGCGAGCGAGTTAGCCTGCAAGCCTTCGCGGTCGATCACTTCGAGCACCGCCTTGCCCTGCGCGCAGACGACCGGGTTGCCGCCGAAGGTATTAAAATGGACACGCGACTTGATGGTCTCGGCAATCTTGTGCGTGGTCACGACCGCCGCCAGCGGCACGCCGTTGCCGATGCTCTTGGCCATCGTCACGATGTCGGGGATGACGCCCTGCGTTTCGAACCCCCAGTAGTGCGTGCCCA
>CAXUHC010000153.1:2724-10919 GCA_964250705.1 uncultured Chthoniobacterales bacterium
CCGAAGCCCGCCTGCACTTCATCCGCGATGCACACGCCGCCCGCCGCGCGGACGTGCGCGTAGGCTTGCTGGAGGTAGCCATCGGGAAAGACCACCGTGCCGCCGACGCCCTGGACGGATTCCGCGATGAAGCCCGCCACCTTGCCGCTCGTCGTGTAGTCGATGACGCTCTTCACGTCGTCGGCATACTTGCGCGCGGCGTCGAGGTCGTCGTAGCCGAAGTGCCCGCGGTACTGGTCGGGTGCGATGGCGTGGTGGACGCCGAAGGAATGCGGCACGTTGAACTTCCAGGTGGAATGCGCCGTCAGTCCCATGCCGGAGCTGTTGCCGCCGTGGTAGGCGTTGCGCAGGGCGATCATGTCATAATTGCCCGTGTAGGCGCGGGCCATGAGCAGCGCGAGGTCGTTGGCCTCCGACCCGCTGTTGACGAAATAAATCGCCTTCAGGTCGCCGGGCATTTTGGCGGCGAGATCGCGGGCGTATTCCGCGATGTTCGGGTGCAGGTAGATCGTCGGCGCGTGCTGGATCAGTGCGTTCTGGCGGTTGGTGGCGGCGACGATGTGGGGATGGCAATGGCCGCAGCCCACGGTGACGATCCCGCCGATGGCGTCGAGGTAGCGTCGGCCCGTTTCGTCGTAGAGATACTGCGCCCGGCCTTCGACGAGCATGATCGGCTTCTGGTAATAATGGAACAGGCCGGGATTCAGGAACTCCTGGCGCAGCCGGAATACCTCTGCGGCGGACGGGCCGGTATAAGGCGTCGGCGTATAGTCGAACGGCGGGAGGGTGGGGGCTTGCGTCGGGAGAGTCTCAGTGGTGGTCATGCGAAGCGGCCAGGAGGTAAGAAGGTACGGTGCCGGATGGGGAGAGCGGAATTTCAACGCACAGGACGCAGAGAAAAGGCAGGAGGTTTGCAGAGACGAGGAGAGGAAAAGAGAATTATTGATCCGCCCAGATGCTGCCCTCGCCGTGGCTGAACCAGCGGGAAGTGGTGACTTTTAGTCGGGTGAAGAATTGCACGCCCTCGCGGCCCTGCATGTGGAGATCGCCGAAGAAGGAATCATCCCAGCCGTTGAAGGGAAACCAGGCCATCGACGCAGGCACACCGATGTTGATGCCGACCATGCCGGCCTTGACGCGTTGCTTGAACTCGCGCGCCGCCTTGCCCGAGCGGGTGAAGATCGACGCGCCGTTGCCGTAGGTGGATCGGTTGGCGAGTGCGATGGCGGCGTCCAGGTCGTCGAAACGCATGACGTTGAGCACCGGGCCGAAGATTTCCTCGTGGTGAACCATTGTGCCGGGCTGGACGTGATCCAGGATCGTCGCGCCGACGAAAAAGCCGTCGGGTGCATCGGCGACTTTGACCCCGCGACCATCGGCGGCAATCGTCGCGCCCTCGCTGCGGCCATGCTCGATCAACTCGCTGATGCGGTCGGCGTGCTGACGGGTGATGACCGGTCCCATGTGCGGCTGCGCGGTGGTGTCGGTGGGTCCGACCTTGATGGCGTTGGCGGCCTCGATGAGCGGCGGGAGAAAACGTTTGGCGGCGTCGCCCACGACCACCGCCGTCGAACCGGCCATGCAGCGTTCGCCCGCGCAGCCGAAGGCCGCCTCGACCACGCCGCGCACGCTGTGGTAGATGTCGGCGTCGGGCATGACCACCACGTAATTCTTCGCGCCGCCGTTGGACTGGACGCGCTTGCCGTGTCTCGTGCCGGTCTCGTAGACGTAGCGCGCGACGGGCGTCGAGCCGACGAACGAAACGGCGCGCACCTTGGGATGAGTCAGCAGCGTATCGACGGCCTCGCGTCCGCCGTGGACCACGTTGAGCACGCCCGGAGGCAGGCCCGCTTTTTCGAGGAGCTGCGCGATGCGGATGGCGGTGAGGGGAACCTTCTCGCTCGGCTTGAGCACGAACGTATTGCCGCAGACGATGGCTACCGGGTACATCCACAGCGGGACCATCGCCGGGAAGTTGAACGGGGTGATGCCCACGCAGACGCCGAGCGGCTGGCGGATCGCGTCGCAGTCGATCCCGCGCGCGACGTCAGGCAGGATTTCGCCCATGAGCAGGGAGGGAATGCCGCAGGCGAACTCGACCATTTCGATCCCCCGGCGCACGTCGCCGCGCGCTTCGATCAGCGTCTTGCCGTGCTCGCGGGTGACGCTCCGGGCGAGTTCCTCGAAGGCATCTTCGAGCAGCATCTTGAAGCGGAAAAAGACCCGGGCTCGTTCGGTGGGCGGCGTGTCGGCCCACGCCGGGAAGGCGGCGGCGGCGGCCTCGACGGCGTCGTCGACAGTCGCCGCGCCGCAAAGCGGGGTTTCGGCGATGATCTCGCCCCGCGACGGGTTGTAGACCGGGGAAACCTGCGTCGCGGCAGGCGTTTGCCAGTCACCGCCGATCAGGTTGGGGCACGGGGTCATGGAAAGATGAGTAGAGGAAGGAAGTTGTCCGCAGATTACCCGGATTGGCAGAAGAGGAATAAATGCAAGATTGCCCTTCCGTGGATTCTCTTCGTCTTTTCTTCAATCTGCGGAAATCTGCGTAATCCGCGGACAACTTCCTTAACCGCGCGCCAGGGCGTCCGACTGTTGAACGAACGAATCGCCGCTCCATTCGCCGTCGGCGAGCACCATCTTCTTCTGCTGCTCGGCGGCGACGGCGGCTTTCTGCGCGGCCTTCTTGTCGGCCTGCATCCGGACGAGTTCAGCGTGAGTCGTGAAGTAGTCGAGGCTGTGTCCCTTGAAGTCGGCCAACGTCTCGAACTTGTGCTTGTCCATGAAGGCGAGCAGTTCCTCGCACATGGGTTTGACGCACTCGTAGCCGAATTTCATGACGCCCGTGCAGACCTGCACCGTGTCGGAACCGAGAAGGATGAACTGCGCGGCATCACCACCGGTCTCAATGCCGCCCAACCCGGAAAGCGTCCGGCCCGGGAACTCGCGCCGGATCATCGTGGCGATTTCCATGCACATCCGCAACGCAATCGGCCGGACGGCCTTGCAGGAGTAGCCGCCCGGCGTGGTGTAACCCTCGACCGTCGGCTCGGGCCGCAGCGTGTCGAGGTTGACGCTGGTCACGCTGCGAATCGTGTTGATCGCGCTCAACCCCTGGCAACCGGCGCGCAGCGCGGCCCGGCTGGGGTCCTCGATGCGGGTGATGTTCGGTGTCATCTTGGCCCAGACGGGTTTGGTTGCCACGCCCATGACCCACCCGCAGACCTCCGCCAATACTTCCGGGTCCTGACCCATCGCCGCACCCATCTTGCGCTCGGGCAAGCCGTGCGGACAGGAGAAGTTCAGCTCGAAGGCGTCGACGCCCGCACCCTCGCAACGCTCGACGATCTCCACCCAGGCATCCTGATCGAACTCCTCCATGATCGAGGCGATGAGCACGCCGTCCGGGTACTGATCCTTGCAGCGTTTGAATTCGTCGAGCCAGATCTCGAACTTGCGGTCGCTGATGAGTTCGATGTTTTCCCAGCCGATCACTTCCGAGCGGTCGGCAGAATACAGTTTCGCGTAGCGCGGGGTGACGTTGACGACCTTGCTGGAATCCAGGCTGACCGTCTTGGCGATGACCGCGCCCCAGCCTTCCTTGAAAGCCTTGTTGATGACGTTGAGATTCGTGCCGGGAGGGCCGGAGCCGATGATGAATGGGTTGGGCAGCTTGAGTCCATCAACCACGGTGGCAAGTGTCGGCATTTGTTTAAGATTTCCCTCTGGCGTTCCCGGTCTGCATCAGACGAAGGGATGAAGTTAGAAGGAAGCAGGCACGTTGACGAGAGAAAATTGGGCGGCGGTGAGGCAACCCCGAGCGAGGGAGTCAAGGAGCGCCTCGGAGAGGCGTCCCTACCTGGGAACGACCGGCAGCTTCGCTGCTTATCCAGGCCATCGTTTTGGAGGCCAGTTGATCGAACGCCGCAATGGCCATTGCGAGGTGTTCCTCGCGGGTGTCCTCGATCCTGTTGTGGCTGATGCCGTGCAGGCTCTGGACGAACATCATGGCGGTGGGCACACCGGCGCGGGCGACCTCGGCGGCGTCGTGCAGCGGGCCGGAGGGCAGGCGGTGAACCGGCGCGCCGGTGGAGGCGATGGCCTCGTCGCAGAAGGCGAGGAGTTCGGGATGGAAGGGAACCGGGGCGATGTTCCAAAGGCGTTCCCAATCGACGGTAACGCCGCCCGCGCGCGAGAAACGCTCGCTGGCCTCGCGCGCTTCCCGGAGCATGAGGGCGAGGGCCGCGGCGTCGAGGTGGCGCTGGTCGAGCGTGAGGCGGCATTCCGCGACGACGCTGGTGACGATGCCGGGTCGGGTGTTGCACGAGCCGATGGTGCCGACGCCGCCGTGGCGGTCGGTGATCCGATAAATCTCGGCGGCCATCTGCGCGGCGGCCAGGAAAGCATCGCGGCGGCGGTTCATGGGCGTGCTGCCGGAGTGCGCGGCCTGGCCGTGGAAGGTCATGGCGTGACGCTCGACACCGAACGTGCCGAGGACGGTGCCGAGCGGGCGGTCGAGGTCCAGCAGGACGGGACCCTGCTCGATGTGCAGTTCGAGGTAGGCGGCGGCCTGGGCGAGTTCGCGGCGGCTGTCCTTGACGGTTTCGAGGTCGATCCCGTGTTCGCGGAGGGCATCGGCTAGACGGACGCCGTCGCGGTCGCGGAGAGCCCGCGCCTCGGCGAGATCGAGGTTGCCCGAGCACGCGGACGAGCCGAAGAGGCTCTTGCCGAAGCGCGCGCCTTCCTCGTCGGCCCAGTCCACGAGCCGGACGGTGACGGGCGGATTGCCCTGGTATTGAGCGTTGATCCGGCGCAGGATTTCGACCCCGGCAAAGACGTTCAGGCAGCCGTCGAGCCAACCGCCGTCGGGCACGGAATCCAGGTGTCCGCCGATGAGCAGCGCACGCTCGGAGGTGCCGGGGAGCGTGGTCCAGAGATTGCCGGCGGCATCGGTGTGCGTCTCGACGGGCAAGTCAGCCAACGCCGCGCGCAGGAATTGCCGCGCGGCGGTCCACCTCGGCGTAAAAGCGACGCGTTGCGCGCCGTTTTCGTCGCCGGTGAGCGCGCGCAGGGTCTTCAGTTCGGAGATGGTGCGAGCAGGGGATGGACCGGACATGGAGCAAGCGACGCCCCGGATTGAACAACATTCGGGACTGAATTGTCACCTTTTATCCGGCGTCGCCGGTGATCCGCGAGGTTTCGCCCCGGCGGAAGAATTATCTGGATTTCTGGTTGACCCGAAGCAGTAACAAAACTTATAACGGGCTTCAAACATCGAACCTCGAACACGTCCACGCATGAAAAACTATCTGGTGATTCTTGTGACCGCAGGCATCGGACTCGCCTATTGGTACCAGATGCCTGAGCCGCTGAAGGCCAAGGAGGCTGCCGTGGTCGTGCCTCCACCCACACCCGTGGTCAAGACATTCGTCCCGTCGCACCTTGCCTTGGAGGAACCGGCAATGCCCGTGGGCCACGGGAAGACCTCCCAAACGTCCGTGCTGCTCGGCAACGATAAGCCGAGCCATCTGCACCCTTAACTTATTTTATGGACAAGCGTTTTGCTTACATCGTGCTGGGACTGCTGGTCATTCTCTATCTGGTCGGCCGGAAGGCAAACCCCGAAATTTTGCAAGATTTGCAAACAAAGGCGGTTGCCCTTGCTCACGGGAAATCCATCTGGAGTCTATCCACCAACACCGATCCAGGAAGCGATTCGTGGGATAAGCACCGGCAAGAGGTCCTCGCGTCACGAGTGGCTGAGTCGAAGCGTTGCGCCCTCGCGAAATACCCCGCGCTGGCGGTGGCGGACTCGGAAATGAACATCCGGTTCGTTTACCGCTACCATTTGATGGTCAAAGACAACGACCCGCGCTTGAAGGTCACTAATTGGCCGGAATTGCTCGCGGACGATTGCGCCGCTGCCAGCACGGCGCACGCCCAACCGAAAACCCCTGCGGCGAAGTCGCACTCGGTTGCCCATGCCGACAACGCGCCGAACACGTCGGTGGTGGTTCGTTGATAAGCGGGAGGGGGGTAGCGCACGCAGGGCGGCCCTACGTGTTTGGCCGGGCAGAATCCTCGTCACCAACGGTGAGGCTCGAAACCGTGCTTCGGCTTCTGGACAGCGGAGTTTAAGCCGGCCTGTTGAAGGGAGCGTCGGCGTCCGCTCTGGTGTCGGCGAAGAAAAGCAGCCTGCCCATCGCGCTGGCAATTTGTTGCCGGGCGGGCTATAAGAGGTTGAACTCCGCCCGCGCTTATATCCATGCCAACATGAAGTTTCTACGCTTTCGACGGGACCTTTCGTTGGCGGCTGCCGTCGCTTTCTGCGCCTGCGTGCTGGCTGGTTGCGGGAAGCCGACGCCACCTTCGCTGGATGGCTCCGCCTCGCCCGCGCCCACGCCGTCGGCAGACAGCCTCGAACTGACTTTTACCTATGGGTCCGAGAAGGAGGATTGGATCAAGGAAACGGTCGCTGCTTACAACGCGGAAAACCATCGCCTCGCGTCCGGCAAAATCGTTCGGGTCAACGCGATCCCGATGGGGTCGGGCGAATGCATCGACGAAATTATTTCCGGCACGCGCCAGACCGATCTCGTCAGCCCGGCCTCGGGCGCGTACATCGACATCGGCAATGCCCGCTGGCGTGCACAAAGCGGGGGCCGTGATCTCGTCCCCAAGACCGACAACCTGTTGCTTTCCCCCGTGGTCATCGCCATGTGGCAGCCGATGGCCGAAGCCCTGGGGTGGGGAACGAAGCCGGTCGGTTGGGCGGACATCCTCGCGCTGGCCCAAAATCCGCAGGGGTGGGCCAGCGTCGGCCATCCCGAATGGGGCAATTTCAAATTCGGCCACACGCACCCGGAATTCTCCAACAGCGGGCTGATTTCGCTGCTGGCCGAGACTTACGCAGGCGCGGGCAAGAAGGATAACCTCACCGTCGCCGACCTGCGCGCCCCGGCCACCGCGCAGGTGGTGGCCGGGATCGAGCAGGGCGTCGTTCACTACGGCAGTTCGACGGGGTTTTTCGGCAAGAAAATGATCACCAACGGCCCGAGCTACCTCAACGCCGCCGTGCTTTATGAAAGCATGGTCATCGAGAGCTACCGGCCAGGGTCGCCGACCTCGCTGCCACTCGTCGCTATTTATCCAAAGGAGGGCACCTTCTGGAGCGATCATCCGGCGGGAGTCGTCGAGCGGGAATGGGTCACGCCCGAACGCCGGGAGGCCGCGCGGTCGCTCGTCGATTACCTGCTGGCCCCGGCCCAGCAGCAAAAAGCGCTGGCACGTGGTTTCCGGCCCGCGTCGGTCGACGTGCCGGTCGGCGCGCCGATTGACGCCGCGCACGGGGTCAATCCGAAGGAGCCAAAGACGACGCTGCCCGTCCCGCCGGTGGACGTGCTCGACGCGGTGCTCGCGCAGTTCAAGGAGGTCAAAAAGCCCGCCAGCCTGACGATGGTGCTCGACATCAGCGGCAGCATGAACCAAGACCGCAAAATCGAGAACGCCCGCGCCGGCGCGCAGCAGTTCGTGGGGGCGCTGGATGGCCGGGACCAGCTTTCGCTCATGGTGTTCAACCAACAAGGGCGCTGGGTCATGCAGGATGCGCCGCTGGCCAGCGAGCGCGCCCGCGCCAGCCAGACCCTCGGCGGCCTGATCGCCGACGGCGGCACCGCGCTTTACGATTCGGTGCTCACCGCCTACCAACGCGCGCTCGCGCAGCAACAGGCCGCCGGGTCCGGGCGCATCACCGCGCTGGTCGTGCTCACCGACGGCGAGGACACTGACAGCAAACTCAAGCTGTCCCAACTGCTCGACGCTATCCGTTTCGACGGCGAGCGGCGCACGATCCGTATTTTCACCATCGCCTACGGCCACGATGCGGACACGAAAATCCTGCAACAAATCGCCGACGCCACCCAAGCGAAGAGCTACCAGGGCACGCCCGAGAACATCCGCGGCGTTTTCCGCGACATCGCCACGTTTTTTTAAGTCCGCCGCCCTTTCCGAAGTCATGCCCGACCTACCTGTCACCGAAGCTCCCCGCGCCACCTGCCTCGGGAAGATCGTCATCGTGCTCTTCGTGCTCGGCTGCGCCCTCGCCATCGCCAGCCGCGACCGCGCGTCCTGGATGGTCCGCCCGCCCGTCGCCCTGCTGGTCGGGTGCTGGCTCTACGTGGTGGGCGCCTTCCTGGTGC
>CAXUHC010000154.1:0-10672 GCA_964250705.1 uncultured Chthoniobacterales bacterium
GGCGCGACGGCACGCTGCTGACTTCCCGCCCGTCGCGGGTCCAGATCGCCGAGAAGACGATCAACTACCCCAAGTTTGAGGTGCGCGGACGGCACGTCATCGACACGTTCCTGTTGCTCCAACTCTACGACGTGGGCACGCGGGAGCTGGAAAGCTTCGGGTTGAAGGACGCCGCGCGGCATTTCGGGATCGTGGGCGGCGGGAAGGGCGAGCAGTCGGAGACGGCGGCGGCAGACCGGACCTACCTCGAAGGCAAGGGCATCCAGGGGGCGTGGACCGGGGACCCGGCGGCGTTCGCGCGGTACGCGCTCGAAGACGTGCGCGAGACGCGGGCGCTGGCGGATTTGCTCAGCCGGTCGTACTTCATCATGACGCGGATTTTCCCGTACAATTACCAGGAGGTGATCGTGCGCGGACAGGCGACGCGGATCAACGCGCTGTTCCTGCGCGAATACTACCACCGTCGGCACTCGTTGAGCGACCTGCCCAGGACGGCGACCTTCGAGGGTGGGTACACGGATATCTTCGTGACCGGCGTGGAGCGCGACGTGTGGCACTGCGACGTGGCGAGTTTGTACCCGTCGGTGATGCTGAAGTTCGACGTCTTCCCGGCGGCGGACAAGCTCGGGATTTTCCACGGGTTGCTGGCGGATTTGCGCAAGTTCCGGCTGGCGGCGAAGGCACAGATGCGCGCCGCCGCGCCGAGGTCGCGCGAGTACGGGCAGCTCAACGCCTTGCAGAACGTGTTCAAGGTGATGATCAACGCGTTCTACGGCTACCTCGGATTTTCGCAGGGGCATTTCGCGGATTACGACGCGGCGGCCAGGGTGACGGAAACCGGGCGGGATTTGCTCAAGAAAATGGTCGCGTGGTTGAGCGAGCACGGCGCGAAGGTCATCGAGATCGACACGGACGGAATCTACTTCGTGCCGCCTGCCAAGGCGACCACGGCCAAGCTCCAGGCCGGGTTGGGCGAGGTGCTGCCCGCCGGGATCGACATCGAGTTCGACGCGCAATACCGGGCGATGTTTTCCTACAAGGCGAAAAACTACGCGCTGCTCGACCAGGACGACCGGCTCATTCTCAAGGGGGGCGCGCTCAAGTCGCGCGGGCTGGAGCGTTTCCAGCGCCAATACCTGGAGCGGATGATCCGCCTGCTGCTCGAGGGCAAGGGTGGGGAGGTGGCGGCGCTGAAAGCGGAATTCGAGCAGGCGATTCGCGGCCAGACCTGGGACATCGCCATGCTGGCGAAGACCGACACGCTGCAAGATTCGCTCGACCAGTATTCCAAGAAGATCGGCGCGGGCGGCAGGAACCGCTCCGCGCCGTACGAGTTGGCGTTGCGGAGTACGCGGCGTTACCAGCCGGGGGACCAGATCAAGTATTATATCACCGGCACGAAGAGAAAGGTCAGCTCGTACGAAAACGCGAAGCTGGCGAGCGAGTGGCGCGCGGATGCCCGCGACGAGAACGTGGAATATTACGTGTCGAAGCTGGAAGAACTGTCGAAGAAGTACGAGGAGTTTACCGGCCCGGCGAAAGAAGAGAAGGCCGCGGGGCAAGGGGAGCTGTTTTGAACGATGGGGTCAGCACCATGACGACGTCCGGCACGTCGCGCATGGTCGGTGGACCCGTCTACGGCCGCCGGGTCCACCGTTTGCTGGTAAGACGGGATCGGCCGCCGCTGGCTGACGCCGCCGCCATTCCAAACCTCTTCGGCGAGCCAGGATTGATCCGGGTGCGTGTACGGACGGGTGCCGCCGCCGACGGCGACAAAAGGGTCATCGGACGGACGGAGAAGATCATCGACGACCACCCCGTCGTCCCCCGAAGCCGAAAAATACGATTGCTCCTGCGCCGCCATCTGTTGGTAGACCTGGTCTTCCGCCTCGGCCACGCCGTCGTCGTAGCCGAGGGGGAAGTGCTGATGCTCTTGGAATCATCTCTCGGCGGTGGCCGCCAGCGTCACGACCGGTAGCGAGTTGGCCGCCGCCACGTCGATTTCCAGCGAGGCCGAACCCGCGCCGCTAGTGTTCTGCGCCCGCGCCTGGAAGCAGGATCTTCGCGGCGTTGGCAAACAGGCCGTGAATCACGCCGGTTTTGGGATCGTAGGTCACGCCGGCAGGCAAGCCCGTGACCTGATAAAAAGTCGGCTGACCAGGAAGGCAACCAACAAAGGCGAGGAAGCTGACAACATCACTGCCAGATCAAGTGAGCTTGCCCGGATTTCGTAGACTGATCTTGCCCCGACAAAGAGAACCAGGCGGAGTGCGGGGTTGATGATGTTTTAGTTCAGTTGGTGCTCGAAGTCCACGGGCGAGTGATAACCGAGTGCGCCGTGGAGCCGCGCTCGGTTGTAAAAGACCTCGATGTAGCGGAAGAGCGCGCTTTTCGCTTCCGCGCGGGTGGCGAAGATGCGCTCGCCGATGAGTTCGGTTTTCATGGTCGCCCAAAAGCTTTCCATCTTGGCGTTGTCGTAGCAGTTACCTGCGCGACTCATGCTCGGGACCACGCCGTGGGAGCGTAGCAACTCACGGTAGGCGTCACTCGCGTACTGGCTGCCGCGGTCCGAGTGGTGAAGCAACCCGGGCGCAGGCTGCTGCGTTTGGACCGCCCGCTCAAAGGCGCGCGCGACCAGGGCGGTGGGCATCGTGTCGTCCGCAGCCCAGCCCACGATCCGGCGCGAGCAGGCATCCAGCACGCCGGCGACGTAGAGCCAACCCTCCTTGGTAGCGACATAGGTGATGTCCGCCTGCCACACCTCGCCGGGCCGGGCGGTTGGCGACGCTCGCTCCGCCAAGCGGTTGGGCGCGATGGGACAGAGGTGGCGGCTGTCCGTCGTGCGTGGCCTGAAGCGGCGCTTTTGCCGGGCGCGCAGTCCCGTCTTTCGCATCAGCCGCGCGACCCGGTGGCGGCCACACCGCTCGCCCACGCGGTGCAACGCCACCGTCAAGCGCGGGCTGCCGTAGGTGCGCCCGCTCGCCTCGAAAAGCTCGCGTGCCTTCTCGCCCAACCGCGCGTTGGCGCGGGCGCGAGGACGCGCCTCTTTCCTTTGCGCCGCGTAGTAGGCGCTGCGCGCCACGCCGAGCACTCGGCAGAGTTTCCGCACCGGGTGTTCGCCCGCGAGTTGTTTGATCATCGCCATCTTTAGCGCGGGGGTTCGGAGAAGATGGCGACTGCTTTTTTTAGGATCGTGCGCTGCTCGCGCAGGTCGGCGCACTCGCGCTCCAAGGCCCGGATGCGCCGCTCCAGTTCTTGGACGCTGACGCCAGACGAGGAAGTCGATGCGGACACGCTTGAGGTGCTTTCGCCGCCACCGTACTGTCGCTTCCAGCGTGAGACACTCCAAGCACTCACGCCCAGGTCGCTCGCCACTTGTTCCAGCCGTGCGCCGGGCCGGTGGGCCAGCGCGGCGACCTCGCGCTTGCACTCCTCGTCAAATCTCCTGCCAAACTTGCGCTGTGATGTTGCCATAGGGATAATGCTCTCTTGTAGCACACCCGCTGGTCCTCGTTTTCAGGGCAAGATCATTCATTCCAACCAGGGCTACTGCTACGCAGCGGTTGCCAAGGTGGCTGGCTCCAACTCCAACCTTAGCTCGGTGAGAGCTGTGCTGGCCTTCCACAACTCCGCGGCACGGCCAGCGTCGTAGGATTCGATGGAAGAACGAATCTCACGCGAGCCCTCGAAATATTTGCCACTGACTCCCGTAAGGTCGCGCTCCATGACCAACCGGGCAAGCGCGGCTCCCGACTCGGACGGGCTGTGAATATTCGGAGAAACCACCCGGCGGAGTAGTGGGATGGCTCTTGGCAGCACATGATTCCAGAGCCAGCGCAGAGTGGCCGGGTATTCCCGCCCCAATCCGGTGCCCGGCATCAAGCCGGGGTCGAACGCATTGACCGTCACGCCTGAAGGCAGCCGGCGGGCCAATTCGTAGTTAAAGAGGACGTTGGCCAGCTTCGAGGTGGTGTAAAGCCGTCGGCCAGTCTTGGCGGGTGAGTCTTGGGCCGCAGCGGCCCCGAGTTCCCCTTTGGCCAGAGCGGTAGGAGCATTCCAGGCCGGCGCGGGCATGCCGGTCTTCTGCGCCGGGTCATGCACGCCGCTGGCGACGACGGCGATGCGCGCGGGCGCCGACAGCCGTGGCAGCAGCAGGTTCACCAGGAGGAAATGCCCGAGATGATTCACGCCGAAGGTGCTTTCAAAACCATCGCTCGTGAATGTCTTTGCGCCGCCGGTCTGCACGCCGGCGTTGCAGACCAGGGAATGCAAAGGCGGCAATTCGCCCGCTTCGAGACGCCGGGTGACTTCCTCGGCAAAGGCACGTACCGAAGCCAGCGAAGCTAGGTCCAGTCGCATGGCTTCCACGCGCGCGGATGAGCCAGCCGCCAGCGCCACCTGGCGCAGGCGGGCGGCGGCGTCCTGCGCGCGGCCCGGATCGCGGCAGGCCAGAACGACATTCCACGGCCCTGCTGCCGTAGGATCCTTGAGCAGAGTCTCGGCGCAGGCGTAGCCAAGACCGGAGTTTCCGCCGGTGACGATGGCGGTGCGGAACGTGGCGGATGATGGAGCGGACGAATGGTTCATTAGCTAGCCTGCTAGCGATTATCGCCGTTGTCAATCACCGACCGAAAACGGCTCGGTCGGGAAATCCACCGCGCCCCTACTCGCGCAGGTTTTCCGCCATGCGTTCCAGCAGACGAGTCAGCGTCGACGTTTCCTCCTTGGAAAAACCTCGCAGGACCCGGGCGTAGAAAGCCGTCTCACTTCCGGCGATCAATTCGTTGAAGAGCTTCCGTGCTTTGGCCGTCGCCTTGACCTGCTTGCTGCGCGAATCCCGCGGGTTGGCTGCGCGACTGATCAGCCCGCGCCGTTCCATGCCCGCCATTAGCCGCGTCAAGGTGGCGGAAGTGATGTGCAAGGACTCCTGCATGGCTCGCTGTTCGAGACCGCCCGCGGACGGCTTCGGAGGCCCAGGCGGGCGCAGGAGGAGCTTGAGCACGTCTAACTGCGCCGCGGTCAGACCCTTACCACTGAGTTCCGCTTCCAAAGCATTGCGGACCGCCTGGTAAGCGCGCTTGAGGGCAAAGAGAGTGGGAGGAAGCATCACATAAGACATTAGCACGTTGAGACACGGACAGCGCGCGATGGTGGGTCCGTACTGCGCTGCGCTACTCCACTTGCGCGTCGTAGCGGGTTCTCGCTTTCCGAATCTGACCGTGCCGCTTTTCCACCCAAACCAGAAGGGCGCGCAGCGGCACGAGGAAGGATTCTCCCATGGCCGAGAGCCGGTATTCCACGCTTGGCAGTCTGGTCGGGAAGGCGTGGCGCGTGAGAAAGCCGTCGCGCTCCAGATCCCGCAAGGTTTGTGTGAGCATTCGCTTGGAGATCCGCGGCACCCCGCGGAGCAGCGCGCCGAAGCGGCGCGGGCCGTCCTCCAGGTAGAGCAGCACCAGCGTACTCCACTTGCCGCTGAGATGATCCAACACGTCGCGCACGGGGCAGTTCGCCGGGTCGTCGCCATCGGCGACCCGCGCGGCGGCCAGCAGGACACGGGATCGGAGGGAATCGTCGGGCATAGTGAGAGTAGTTCCTTTCCGGTAACCGGGCACAAAAAGCTGCCTCCTTGCGGTTGCGATGATTGGTCTTTATTCTAGACCAGTCTCGCAATAGAACCGCCGACACAATCCGTGGCTGGCCCGCGAAGATCAACCAAAAAACTAAAATGAACCACCTCAATGATCGTCTCCTGGTCACCGGAGCCAATGGCCAGCTGGGCCGCGCCGTCATCGAAGAACTGTTGCGCCTGGGTGCCACCCACATCGTGGCGGCCACCCGCACCCCCGAAAAGCTCGCCCACCTGCAAGCGCGGGGTGTCGAGGTGGTCGCCGCCGACTTCGACCGTCCCGAAACGCTTCGGAGCGCGTTTGCGGGCGTGGATCGTCTGGCCATCATCAGCACCGACGCCCTGGATGTGCCCGGCCAGCGGCTCGCCCAGCACCGCGCCGCCATTGCCGCCGCAGCACAGAGCGGCGTCAAGCACGTCGTCTACACCTCGGCGCCAGCGCCCCACCCGACGGCGGGAGGTTCGCTCATCGATGATCATTTCTGGACGGAAGCCGCCCTGTTCGCGAGCCCGCTCACCTGGACGATCCTGCGCAACTGCCTCTACATGGAGGTAATTTTGATGGGGGCCGAGCAGGCGATCAAGAGCGGCAAGCTCTTCTCGGCCACCGGCGGCAAGGGCCGCGCGTACGTCAGCCGCGAGGATTGCGCGCGTTCCATCGCCGGAGCTTTGGTCCAGGCGCAAGGCTCAGAGATCTTTGATGTCACGGGCGCTGTCGCCGTCACGCAGGATGAACTGGCGGCGGTGCTCAGCCAGGTGAGCGGCCAGCCCGTTGTGCACATCGATGTGCCGCCGCAGGGTTTGACGGAGGGCCTGTCACAGGCCGGGTTGCCGCCAGGGATGGTGAAGGTGGTGGTGGATTTCGACGTGGAGGCATCGCAAGGCTACCACGCCCTGGTGACCCCTACCGTCCAACGGCTGACCGGCGCCTCGCCGCTGTCGCTCCAGAAGTTCCTGAGCAAACGCCTCGCGGCGGTTTGAACAACGGAGGAACTCCTATGACGCAAACGACCTTGCACTACATCTATGACCCGCTGTGCGGCTGGTGTTACGCGGTGGCTCCTCTCATCCGGGCGGCCCGCGAGATCCTGCCCGTGGCGGCGCACGGCGGCGGCATGTTGACCGGCGAGCGCCGGAAAGCGATCTCCCCCGCCTGGCGCAACTACGTCATGCCCAAAGACTGCGAGATCACGGAGTTGACCGGGCAGTGGTTTGGCCACGCTTATCGGGAAGGATTGTTGCGCGACCCCACCGCCCTGTTGGATTCCGAACCGCCCACGACGGCGGTGCTGGCCGCGGAGAGGTTGGCGGGGCGCGGACTCGACTTCCTTGATGCCGTGCAGACCGCCCACTACCTCGACGGCCGCCGCGTTGCCGACCTGCCGGTGCTCGAAGAGATCGCCGGGGAGATCGGGCTGGAACTGCCCGCGTTCCAGGCCGCTCACGAAAGCTGCCGTGGAGAGACAACGCGCGCGCACTTCGCCCAAAGCCGGGCGCTGATGGCCAAGGTGGGCGGCGAGGGTTTTCCGACACTTGTTCTGGAGCGCGACGGCGACCTCACCGTGCTGGATTACGACCCGTATTTCCGGGACGTGGCCGGTTGGCAGCGAGTCTTGCAGGCACATGCGGGAGAAGCCCTGCTGACATGAGCGCTGATCCCGCTCCGCGCGGAGGTTCCTTGCTGCCGATCTTCCTGTTGTCGGCGGCAGGGTTCACCATCCTGACGACCGAGTTCGTCATCATTGGCCTGTTGCCACCGATGGCGAGGGATCTGCGCGTGAGCGTCTCGCAGGCGGGTCTGCTGGTCACCCTCTTTGCCGTGACGGTGGGCGTGGTCGGCCCGCTGCTCACCGCCCGCGTGGCCCACTACGAACGCAAGGCGCTCTTTGTTGGGACGCTGCTGCTTTTCGCGTTTTCCAACATGCTGGCGGCCGTATCGCCGAACATCGCCGTGATGGCCGCGGCGCGGTTCATCCCGGCGTTGGGGCTGCCGGTCTTCTGGGCGCTGGCGAGCGAGACGGGCATGCGCATCATGGGTCCCGAGCATACGGGCAAGGCAATTTCCATGATCAACTTCGGCATCGTGGCGGCGATGATCTTCGGCATCCCCATCGGCACGTTGATCTCGGACCGGTTCGGCTGGCGCACGGCCTTCGCGGTGATCGCGGGCCTGGCCGGGACCAAGGCCGTTTTGCTCTACGTCTTTTTGCCCGCCTTCCGGGGCAGCCATGAACGCGTGCCCGTCTGGCGGCAGATGGGCATCCTGCGCGAGCCCAAGGTATCCGGCCACGTCGGGCTTTCTCTCCTGGTGTACGCAGGCATGTTCACGGCCTACACCTATCTGACGGATATCCTCGAAAAGCTCGGCGGCTTCAGCGGGGCGGCGGTGGGCTGGATCCTGATGGGCTTTGGCGGCGTGGGTCTGCTGGGTAACTGGCTGGGCGGGCGTTTCGTAGATCGTCATCCCCTGCGCGCTTCGATCTCCTTCTGCGTGCCCCTGGCGATGTGCCTGCTGCTGTTGACGCCGCTGATCAAGTCACCCATCGGGTTGACGCTGGTGCTGGCCACGTGGGGGATTTGTCACGCCGCGCTTTTCACCGTTTCACACACCCGGGTGATGAAAGCCGCCGCCGCCGCCCCCGCTTTGGGCGCGTCGCTCAACGTCTCCGGCGCCAACCTCGGCATCGCCCTCGGCGCGCTGCTCGGCAGCCGCGTGATCGATCTGGCCGGGCTGGAAAAAGTGAGCATGGCCGCGGCGATGATCGTCGTCTTCGCCATTGCCGCCGCCGTTTTCGCTATCCACCTAAAACCCCGGGAAATCTCCATGGGAAATCCCTCACCCAAACTCACATGAAGCTACGACATCTTGGCTGGGCTGGGGTCGAAATAGAGCATGACGGCCAGACCCTGCTCATCGACTGCCTGAAAGACTCCTTCTGGCTTATCCCGGGCGACAAATTGGTCACTCCCCAAGGACCGGCGCGAGCCGTGGCGGCCCTGGTGACGCACCTTCATTCCGATCACGCCGATCCCATAGCGATCTCCGCCGCCCTGGCCAAAGGCGCGCCCGTGTTCCGGCCTGAGCCCAACCCTGGGTCTGACGACGATTTGATCATGACCGCGCAGGCGGAAGCACAATTCCGCGAATCCGGCCTCCAACCCGAGATCATGGTGCCGTGGGAGGAGCGGCGTGCGGGGCCGTTTCGCATCATCGCCGTGCCGGCCGTGGACGGATTTGGTGACCCCCAACGAACCTGGGTTGTGGAGTGCGCAGGGACTCGCATCCTCCATGCCGGAGACACCTTGTTCCATGGCCATTGGTGGGCCATCGCCCGCGCCGTCGGCCCGATCGATGTCGCGTTCCTTCCAATCAACGGGCCGACTCTCCAAATCCCCCACGTGCAGCCGCCCAGCCCCTTCCATGCCGCGATGCGGCCGGAAGAAGCCGCGGTCGCCGCCCAGATCCTGCGGGCGCGGATCGGCGTGCCGATCCACTATGAATTGCTCAACAAGCCGCCGGAATACACCGAGACGCCGCAAGCCGCTGAGCGATTCTCGGAAAAGACCAAAGAGCTGGGAGTATTATCTCTGATCCCGACTCGCGGCAAATGGTTCTCTCCAGATCTAGGGAGGTCTCCCACGCACCATAGTTGCAGGCTTGGTGAAAGAGTTGCGACCTAGGCTTTGGCCGAAGGTCCGGCACTTCTTGACAGTTGGAAAAAGAGCATGAATCAACGTTTTACGCACAAAGACGTTGGTGGTTATGCGGAATGACCGACCACATTGCAGCCGGAACGGTAAGTCTCGGCCACGAGACCACACATTGATGAAAATGCAGAACCTACGCTGCCGATTCTGGGAGCAGATGGGACAGCCCGAAGAACGACCCCATCGATGCTTTGCTGCATCCGGTCAGATCGCCGCCCGTGTCAGCGTCTCCCAATTCCCACTGGCGAATCACTGGCGGTCTTCCTGGCTCAAGTCGGCCGCCTCCAGGAACCTGTGGGCACCACCATTGTCCTCGAATTTGAAAGGGTAGTCCGTCGAGAATATCAAGCGCTCGACACCAACGATGTCGAGCGTTCTTTTCAGCCTAGCCTGGTTGAAGATGCCACTGGGCATATAGTAGACGTTCTGCTTCATATAATCGCGCAGCGGTCGTTCCAGGCCGAGGCCCATTGCCGCCGGTAGCCAGTGCGGCGTCGAGTTTCGGGTCGAAGCCGGAGTAGTAAGACCCCCTGACGGGCCAAGGCGCGATCTGTGGATGGATGTAGAGAGGGACCCGCAGCTCCGCCGCCGTGGCGAAGATCGGTCGCATGTCCGCATGGTCGAGGTTGCGATTGATCGTCCGCCCGCACAGGCGGTCAAGACCAGTGACGCGAGCGGGCCGAGAGGCTTCGACGTGGCCAAGCAAACCATTGGCCGCAAGCATCACGTGCTCGTGGACACGCTGGGTCTGATCTGGCTGATCCACGTCACGGCGGCCAGCGTGCAGGACCGCGACGGCGCGCTGGGGCTCTTCGCCCAACTCTGCCAGCGTGGGTTGGGGCGGGTGCGCCTGATTTGGGCCGACAGCGCCTACGATGCCCAGAAACTTTGGGACTGGATCGGTACGCACCCGCCGGGCCCAACGGATCGGCACGAGCACCTCCAAAAGCTCGAGTCACTTCGTGATGCCGTTTCGTTTGTCCACGGCATCAACGCATGGCCCTACCGGCTACGATACTGGCGGGGTGACGAGAAAATTTTCGACAAGATCGACGCTGCCGACCCCGCACCACGCGCTGCACATACTCCTTTCAGCGGCCTGCGTCGCGAAGTGGACATAGGTGCCTTGTTATCAGAGATCGCTGAGTTTCTTGAGCCGGTCACGCCTTTCAACGAAGAACTCACGGGCATGATGTATCTCTTCCGGCAGGCAGGAGCCAAGGGCGTACAACGCAAAATCGGTGCTCTACCCCTCTGTGCCTTGCTGGAGAGCCTGACACGTCTTTCGGGTAGTGGGTATTAGCTAAATGACAGCGACAGGATCAACCGCCATGCTGT
>CAXUHC010000155.1:0-10628 GCA_964250705.1 uncultured Chthoniobacterales bacterium
ACGGGCGGCCCGGCGGGCTTCCCGTTCCTGATCGGGTTGAGCCTGGGGAGCGGCTGGCTGAGTGGCGCGTTCCTGTTGACGGGCGGCCCGGCGGGCTTCCCGTTCCTGATCGGGTTGAGCCTGGGGAGCGGCTTGCGGTTGGGGCTGGGCTTGCGGAGCTTGCGTTGCATCCCGGGCGGCGCGACGGGCGGCGCGTGCCTCGTCCGACCGTCCGTTCGCGCCCTGCGGCTGGGTAGCCTCCGCGGGCTGCGCAGGTTGCGCGTTCGCCCGGCCAGCCTGACGCGCGGCGCGGCGAGCTTCCTTTTCGGGGTCGGTGTTCGGTTGGACACCTTCAGGAGCAGCGGCAGGCTGGTTAAGCTGCCCATTCGCGCGAGCGGCCTGACGCGCGGCGCGGCGCGCTTCCTTTTCCTGATCGGAATTGGGCTGCGCCGCTTCCGGAGCAGCGGGCTGGCCATTCGCGCGGCCAGACTGACGGGCCGCACGGCGCGCCTCCTTTTCCTGATCCGCGTTCGCCTGTGCTGCCGGAGCCGGTGTTCCGGCCTCGCTGAAAGGCTGGCCATTTGCACGGGCCGCCTGCCGCGCGGCACGGCGGGCCTCCTTGTCCTGGTCGGTGCCCGGTTGCTGGGCCGGGTTGGGAGCGTTGGGCGCGGCGGGTTGGCCGCTCGCGCGTTGTTCGCGCTCTTTCTGACGAGCATCCCGGCGGGCGAGGCGCTCGGCCTCGGTCAGCGGTGCGCCCGGTGCCGCGCCCGGTTGATTGGGGCGGCCACGTTCCACGAAGGGCTGCGCGGCGTTGGGTGCGGGCGGAGCGTTGCCGGCGGCACGGTCTTCGACCCGTTCACGCGCCGGGCCAGCTGGTGGGATCACCGGGTTCGCCGGGCGGGCGGGCGCAGAAGCGGCCTGCTGTTTGTACTGCTCGCGGATGCGTTGGGTCGCGGCCTGGTCAGTCCCGGCGTTCGCCCAGCCGCGGACGACTTGCGGTTGCTCAATCGTCTGCTTGACGCGGGTCGGCCTGATTTGCGCGAAGTTCATCGGACGGCGGGCAATCGTCGGTGTGGCCACGTTGAGGATGCCGTTGCGCACCAGGGTGGGGTTGCCCCCGCCGCGCAGGCCGTTGCTGAGAAACCCGGGATCGTCATGGCGCTCGATCTGCAAGCGCGGGATGGGACGGTCGACGCGCCCGTTGATATACTTGAAATCCGGGCCGTTGTTATAAACGACGGTCCGATCACGTTCGCGGCGGTAATAAATGTTCGTCACGTTGCGGGTGCGCTCGATGAAAACGAAGTTCTGCTGGGGCGGCAGGACCACCTCACGCAGCACGGGCGCGCCGAAGTTGCGGGTCTCCACGAAGCAATAGTTCGCAGGCCCGATGTCGTACTGGACATCGACGTTAGTACCATAACCCGCGTCTTCCGGCTCGACGTCGTTGTAATCGATTTGCTCGACCCGCGAGCGGCGCGATTCCACCACGCGGCCCTCGTAGACGCCGTCTTCAACCTTGGGCGGCAGCGGTGCCCAGCCGACGTAGTCGTCGCTCGTGCGCCAGGACACCCAGCCGGGGCCCCAGTCGTAACCCGGCACCCAGACCCAGCCGGTGTCCTTCAGGCGGGTCCAGCGGCCGTAGTGATACGTGGCCCAGCCGAAATTCTCGTAGGATACCCAGGTCCAGCCATCGTCGGTCTGAGCCCAGTAGCCGTCAGCGTACGGACGCCACTTTTCGGTTTTGTAGGCGATATAGGGCTGCCAGACATAGCCGTATTCGGGGGTATTGTACCAGTCGCCGTCGTCGGCCAGACTGTTGTAGAAGACGTCGAAAGAGACGTCCTCGGCCTGGGCGCGGTGCAGGGGCACGGCGGCCAACAAAATGACCAGAAGACAGGTCAGGAATGCGGGGATTTTCATGGGTGGGGTTTGCTTTCTGCTACGAATAAGATCATAGACCGCTCTGATGCGGTTTTATTCACGCGGACACTCGAATCATCGCAGACGCCTGCTTTTTGCGCGTGTGCCGAGTTGAGTGGTTGCCAATTCGACCCGCAGGTTTCATTCCGCTTCCACGTGCAAACTATCGTCATCGGCCACCGTAATCCCGACATGGATTCCGTGTGCTCCGCGCTGGCGTACGCACGGCTCAAACAGGCGCTCGGCTGGACTGACGTGACGGCGGGCCGCGCCGGGAATCTCAACGCGCGCATCCAATTCGTGCTGGATAAGTTCGGCGTGGAGCCGCCCGTGTTCGTCAGTGACGTGACGCCGCAGGTGCGCGACGTGATGACCAGAGAAGTGGTCTCCGTGCGCGCGGATCATTCCGTGGCGCAGGCGCTCCGGTCCATCGAGCAGCGCCACGTGCGCGGGCTGCCGGTCGTGGACGAAAATAACCATTGCCTTGGTTTGCTGAGCGCGATCCAGTTGGTGCACCAGCTTTTCCCGTCGGGGCAGGATTTCGAGCGGGCCCGCGAGGTGCGCGCCGCGCTGGCGGACATCGTGCAGACTTTCGAGGGGCTGGTCGCCGCCGGGGAGGCCGACACCGCCGTGCAGGATTACGTGTTGATGGTGGCGGCGGCCAAGACCGCGACCATGATCCAGCGCTTGCGGCAGCAGCCCGCCGGGCGGGTGGTGCTCATCGTGGGCGACCGCGACAACATCCAAAACATCGCCATCGACGCGAGCGTGCGCGCGCTGATCGTCACGGGCGGGGTGACGGTGCCGCGCGAGGTGCTGGCGAAGGCGGAAGCACGCGGCGTGACGGTAATCCGCTCGCGGCACGACACGGCGACGACCGTGCTGCTGGCGCGCGGGGCGGTGCGCGCGGGGCGGGTGATCGAACGCGAATTCGTCAGTTTCGAGGCGGATATTCCCTTGGAAGCCGCCCGGGCGAAAGCCGCGCCCGCGACGGACTCAATTTTCCCCGTGCTCGACGCCGAGCGCCGACTGGTCGGCATCTTGACGAAGAGCGATTTTCTCAAAAATGTACCGCGGCAATTGATCTTGGTCGATCACAACGAGCTTTCCCAGGCGGTCCACGGCGCGGACAAGCTTCCTATCATCGAAGTGATCGACCATCACCGGCTCGGCGGGTTCGCCACGGATACGCCGATTCACTTTTGGAACAACCCGGTCGGCTCGACCTGCACCATCGTGGCGCTCCTGTATCAACAGAACGCCGTGCCGATCCCGCCCGCCACTGCCGGGCTGCTGATGGCCGGTCTGATCGCCGACACGCTCAACCTCACCTCGCCGACCGCGACGCCCACCGACCGCACCGTGCTCGCACACCTCGCGGGAATCGCCGGGATCGACGGCGCGACGCTGGCCGCCGAGATTTTTGCGGTGGGTTCGCCCTTGCTGACGCTCCAGCCGAGCGAGGTCGTGACCAGCGATAACAAGGAATACACCGAGGCAGGCGTGCGTTTCAGCGTGGCGCAGATCGAAGAACTGGGTTTCGGGCCGTTCCATGACAAACAGGCGGAACTCGCCGCCGCGCTGGACGGTTTTTGCGAGGGTCACCGGCTCTTTTTCTCGGCGCTGTTGGTCACGGACATCAACACGCAGAATTCGATTCTGCTGGTCAGCGGGTCGGAAGAGTTTCGGCGGCAAATCGATTACCCGTCGGCGGGACCGGGGTTGTGGCAGCTCGACGGCGTGGTTTCGCGCAAGAAACAGCTCTTGCCGTACCTCCTGCAACGGTTGCAGGAAACACGCGCTGCCACCGCCCTGCCGGTGCCCGTGGCCGCCTGATTCCGTCTTTCGAACCTTCCCCTCCAGAAGATTCCAGGGACCGGCTCGGAGAGCCGTCCCTACCTCTTTACGACGCCTGCGGCGCTTGACACGGCCCGCGTCTCGGCCAGAATCCCCCTTTGTCTATTGTCTATTAAATCTCTGTGAGAACTCTCCTTTACGCGTTGTTGGCTGCGACGATGCTACCAATGAGCGGTTACGCTGCCCCGCCGCCGGTGACCTTGCTCAATGTTTCCTACGACGTGACCCGCGGGTTCTACCGCGACTACAACGCGCTGTTCGCCAAGGACTGGAAGGACCAGCATCAACAGGAACTGACGATCACCATGTCGCACGACGGCAGCACCGTGCAGGCTCGCCGCGTCCTCGACGGCCTGGATGCCGACGTGGTCACGATGAACCAGGACACGGACATCGACATCCTCGCCGAGCGTGGCAACCTCGTCGCCAAGGATTGGCGCACCAAGTTTCCTAACGGCAGCGTGCCCTACACCTCCACGATTCTCTTCATGGTGCGGACGGGGAACCCCAGGGGGGTCAAGGATTGGGACGATCTCGTCAAGCCGGGGATCAAATTGGTCATCCCCAACCCGAAAACCAGCGGCAACGGGCGCTACACGTTCCTCGCGGCGTGGGGCTACGCGTTGAAGAAGAGCGGCGGCAACGAGGCGATGGCGAAGGATTTCGTCGGCCGGCTTTTCAAGAACGTCGTCGTGCTCGACAAGGGCGGGCGCGCGGCGACGACGACCTTCGCGCAACGGGGCATCGGCGACGTGCTGCTCACGTTCGAGAACGAGGTTTTCGTCATCAAGAACGATCCGACGCTCGGCGGCGATAAGCTCGAGCCCGTGACCCCGAGCCTGAGCATCCGCGCCGATCCGCCGATGGCCGTCATCGAGCCGAACGTCGATAAACACGGCACGCGCGAAGTCGCCACCGCGTACCTGCGGTTTCTGTTCACGCCAGCGGCGCAAGAACTAGCCGCCAGGAATTTTTATCGGCCCGTGGACGCGCAGGCGCTGGCCCGACACACGGACATCTTCAAGTCCATCGAGCAAATCGACGTGCAAACCGCTTTCGGCGGCTGGGCCAAGGCGCAAAAGACGCACTTCGACGACGGCGGCACCTTTGACCAAATTTACGCGCCGTGATCGAGGTACAAAAGCTCAAGAAAACCTTTGGCCGCTACCCGGCGCTGCACGGGGTGGACCTCAGGATCGAGACGGGCGAACTCATCGCGCTGCTCGGGCCGTCGGGTTCGGGGAAGACGACGTTGTTGCGGTTGATCGCGGGCTTGGAGTTCGCCGACCCGGACGGCGGCGAAATCCTGTTCGACGGCGAACCGGTGGGGGACCGCGCGGTGGGCCAGCGCGGCGTGGGGTTCGTGTTCCAGCATTACGCGCTGTTCCGGCACCTGAGCGTGTTCGAAAACGTGGCGTTCGGCCTGCGGGTGCGGCCCCCGAAGACGCGGCCCAAGGAGAAAGTGATTCGCGCGCGGGTGGACGAACTGCTGCATCTCGTGCAACTCGGGGAGTTGGGCAAGCGATACCCCGCGCAGCTCTCCGGCGGACAGCGGCAGCGGGTGGCATTGGCCAGGGCGCTGGCGATTGACCCCAGCGTGCTGCTGCTTGACGAGCCGTTCGGCGCGCTGGACGCCAAGGTGCGCCGCGACCTGCGCAAGTGGCTGCGCGAATTGCAGCACCGGCTCAAGGTCACCACGGTGTTCGTCACCCACGACCAGGAGGAAGCGCTCGAAATCGCGGACCGCGTGGTCATCATGAGCACGGGCAAAATCGAGCAGGTCGGCACGCCCATCGAAGTGTACGACCGGCCCGCGACGCCGTTCGTCGTCGAGTTTCTGGGCGACGTGAACCGGATGTCGGCCGTAGGTGAAAAGACCGGCGTTTCCATGCCGACCTATGTGCGTCCGCACGACATCGACATCGAGCGCGAGCGCCGCGCCGACGGCACCCCCGCGATGCAGGCGACCGTGCGGGCGGTTTTGATCCGGGGACCGGCCGCGCGCATCGAATTGGAGCGCACGGACAACGGCGAGCGCGTCGAAGCCCAGATCAACCGGGCGAGGCTAGACACGCTGCGTTTGCGCGAGGGCGACACCGTGTTCATCGAAACGCACAAACCGCAGACCATCGCCGGGGACTGGTCGATCTGAGCGCAGCGGCGAACCGGGCAACAGGGGATGGCAAACGACGTGAATTCGCGGTGGGTGCGCTGGTTTTTCTCCCCGGCGGAAGGCTCGACCCGGACGCTGCCGCGACCGGTGCGGATCATCAACTTCGCGGCGGCGCTGGGGCTCATCGTGCTGGGGGTATGCGTGCCTTTCACGCTGCTGGCGACCCACTGGAACTGGGGAGGGGTCTACCAGTACCGCGAGAAGTTTTATCAGGGGTTTGTCCTCACGATCATCCTTTCGCTGGTGTCGCTGGTGTGCAGCATTTTGTTCGGATTGCTTTCCGCGCTGGCCAGTCGGTCGCGCTTCCTGCCGCTGCGGTACGCGAACCGGATTTATATCGACCTCGTGCGGGGAACGCCGCTGCTGGTGCAAATCCTCGTGTTTTTTTACGTGATCGCGCCCGCGCTCGGCCTCGAAGACCGGAACGTCTGCGGCGTGCTGATCCTCTCGCTCTCGTACGCGGCGTACATCAGCGAGGTGATCCGGGCGGGGATCGAAAGCGTGGGCAAGAGCCAGTTGGAATCCGCCAAGGCCATCGGGCTGAGCCCCGCGCAGACGTATCGCCACGTGATTTTCCCGCAGGCATTGCGCCAGGTTTTGCCGTCGCTGGCCGGGCAACTGGTGTCGCTGATCAAGGACAGTTCGCTGCTGTCGGTGATCTCGGTCGGCGAATTCACCATGAACGCCCGGGAAGTGAGCAACAACACGTACAGCAGTTTCGAGTGCTACATCCCTCTAGCCGTGGGTTATTTGCTCCTGACGCTGCCCATTTCGTTCCTGACCCGTTACCTGGAAGACCGCAGCCGGTTCGACACTTGAACGTATGAAGCTCGACGTCGAAAACGTGCGCAAGACTTTCTCGGGGCACCGGGTGCTCGACGGGATTTCCATGCGCTTCGAGCGGGTGCAAACTTTGGCGCTCATCGGACCATCGGGCGGGGGGAAATCGACGTTTTTGCGTATCCTCGCCGGGCTGGAATATCCTGACGATTCGGGAAGCCGTGTGGTCATCGACGACGTGCCGGTCGTGTACCGCGAGGCGGAGTTGGCGAAACATCGGCGCACCATCGGCACGGTGTTCCAGGCATACAACCTGTTCCCGCATCTGACCGCCCTGGAGAACGTCACGCTGCCGCTGGAAAAGGTGCACGGCAACACCCGCCGCGAAGCAAGGGAGACCGCGATGCAGGCGTTGACTCGCTTCCGGCTGGACAAACATTCGCACAAGAAACCGGCGGAACTGAGCGGCGGGCAGCGTCAACGCGTCGCCATCGCGCGGGCCATCGCCATCAAGCCGCGGCTCCTGTTTTTCGACGAACCGACGAGCGCGCTCGACCCCGAAATGACCGGCGGCGTGCTGGAGGTGATCGAAGAATTGCGCAACGAGGGGCGCGATTTCGTGCTGGTTACGCACGAGATGGGGTTCGCGCGGCGGGTGGCGGATCAGGTGGCGTTGCTGGCGGAGGGGCGCATCCTGGAATTCGGCCCGGCAGCACAGGTGTTCGACGCGCCGGAGCAGGAGGCCAGCCGTCAGTTTTTCGCCAAGGTGCTCAAGTATTGAGTAGGTCGATGACGCGACGCGGATTTTTGATTTTGCCGCGCGCGGATCGCAGGGTAAGTCAGGGTAGATGCTCCTCACAATCTTGACTACAGCAGCCGTTGAACTGGTGACGCCCAGGCGGAAGTTCGCGCTGTTCGGGGGGCTGCATCTTTTCATCCTGTTCATCACGGTGGCGCTGCCATATACGCTGAGCCGCTTCACTTACCGGCAGGACCGCCCGGCGGTGGCACGCTGGCTGGCGGGCAGCCTGGCGCTGATCCTCCTCGCCAACCGGATCATGGCGTTGGTCTGGGGATACCACGAAGGCCGGATCACCCAGTGGCCCGACGCCCTGCCGATGCACCTTTGCGACTGGGCGTCGGTGGCGGTCATCATCGCGCTGATCTGGCGTGGTCAGTTGGCGTACGAACTCGCGTATCTCTGGGGGCTCAGTGGCACGTTTCAAGCGGTGTTGACCCCGGACCTGACCGAAGCGTTTCCCAACCCGTTCTTCATCGGGTTTTTCGTCGATCACTGCGGGATCATCATTTCCGTGCTGTTTCTCACCTGGGGCCTCGCCATGCGTCCGAAGCCGGGGGCGGTTTTGCGGGCGTGGGGGTGGAGCCAGGGCTATCTGTTGAGCGCAGCAACCGTAGACTGGCTCTTCAAAACCAATTATGGCTATCTGCGCGCCAAGCCGTCGCACGGTTCGCTGCTGGATTACTTCGGCCCGTGGCCCTGGTACATCCTGACCCTGGAAGCGATGACCGTGATCTTTTTCACGGCGTTTTATTCACCGTTTTGGTTTGCGAACCGGCGCGGGACGGTGGTGCTGCCGCCCGTGCGAACTAGAGCGCGTCCCGAATGAATGAGCTGCGAGTTCCGGCTGTAGCCACGGCGCTCTGTCGCCGTGTCTGGTCCCCTGCGGACACGGCGACAGAGCGCCGTCCCTACAGCCCGCAGGCTTACTCAATCGGGACGTGCTCTAGCGATTCTCTTTGAGCAATTTGGCCAGCGCGGCGGGATCGGTGGTCGGTAACTGGCAAGCGCCGTTTTTGCAAACGTAGGCGGTCGCGCGTCCGTCGAGCATGGTCATGGACTCCACGAATGGCAGCCGACGCGCGAGTTCACGCTGACCGTCGCCGCCGTCCGCCAGCAGCACCACCTCACCCGGCAAAAATTGCCGGTGAACCGTGCGGAGCAGGACCTTGGTATCTTCCTTGTCCGGGTGACCTGCGATCACGATTTGCCTGGGCTCCTCGGAAAGCGTGTCGAGCGCGACCAACAGCAGCGGCATCGCCTGGGCCAGGCGGGCCGGTTGGTCGCTCAGGCCGAACGCCGCGACCGTCCTGGCGGCCTGGTCGCGGAGTTCGTCGCGGCCGGTCATCGTGGCCAGACGCGCGAGATTGAGCGCCGAAACGCTGCTCGCGCTGGGTTCCGCGCCGTCGTTATCCTCCTTGATGCGCAAGAGCACGTTGGGATCGTGGGCGCTCGAAGAAAAGTAGCCGCCGCCCTGAGCATCGAGGAACAGCTCATCCTGTTTAGCTTGCAGTTGTTCGGCCCAACGGAGGTGAGCCGCGTCGAAACCAGCCTCGTACAAATCCAGCAAACCTCCGATCAGGAAAGCGTAGTCGTCCGCGAAGCCTTCGACGGGGGCGGCACCCTGCCGATAGGAACGCAGGAGAACCGTCTCTTTTTCGCGGTAAAGATGACGCCGCAAGAAATCGGCGGCTTGCCGGGCGGCGGCCAGATATTCCGCGTCACCGAGCACCTGCGCGGCGCGGGCAAACGCGGAAATCATCAGGCCGTTCCAAGCGGTGATGATCTTGTCGTCGAGATGGGGACGGGGCCGCCGGTTGCGCACGGCGAGCAGTTTGGGGCGCGCGCTTGCCAGCAGGTCGGCCTCCCTCGCGGGCATCGTCGCGACAGGATGAACGTAGAGAATGTTCTTGCCCGTGAACTCGCCTTGCGGGTCGCTGCCCGCCGGGGCGTTCCCCGCCCGGTGGACATCGTAATACGCGCAAAAAGCCGTCGATTCCTCCGGGGTCAGCAACGAGTCGATCTCTGCCTTGGTCCAGACGTAGAACGCGCCTTCCGCGTGTTCGGGCAGTCCGGCCGCGAGCAGGCTGTCCGCGTCTTCCGCGCAGAAGAAGCCGCCTTCGGGAGAGGAAAGGTCCCGGCGCACGTAGCCGAGGATGTCGCGCGCGGTGTCGGCGTACCTGGCCTCGCCGCTGAGTTGATAGGCCTCCAGATTGGCCACCACGAGCTGCGCCTGATCGTAGAGCATCTTTTCGAAGTGCGGCACGTGCCAGAAACGGTCGACCGAATACCGATGAAACCCGCCGCCGAGATGGTCGTGGATGCCGCCCGCCGTCATGTGGTCGAGCGTCCCGCGCAACATCTCCTCTGCGCGCTGGCCGTCGGCATCGCCAGCGCCGAGGCGCGCCCGGATGCGGGCGAGCAACGCGAACGTGACCGGACGGGGAAACTTCGGTTCGGTGCCGAAGCCGCCGTGGTCCGAATCGAAGCTGGCCGTCAAGGGTTTCATCCCCGCGCGCAACGTCTCCGCGATAGGCGGCGCCGTCCTGCCGGCGGCGGTGGCCGCCGACGCGGGGCGAACATGGTCGCGGAGGGCTGCCAGGAGGCGTTCGCCCTGCGCCTTGATGTTGTCGGGTTCGTCGTGCCACGCGTTGGCTACGGATTGGCAGACCGGGACGAACCCGCGCCGACCATAACGGTCGCCGGGCGGAAAGTAGGTGCCGCCGACGATGGGGGTCAAGTCCGGTTGCAGCCAGACACTCATCGGCCAACCGCCGCTGCCGGTGGTCGCCTGCACGACCGTCATGTAAACGCGGTCCACGTCGGGGCGTTCCTCGCGGTCCAGCTTGATGTTGACGAACAGAGCGTTCATCACGGCGGCGGTCTGCGGGTTCTCGAAGGACTCGTGCGCCATGACGTGGCACCAGTGGCACGTCGAATATCCGATGGACAGGAAGATCGGTTTGTTTTCCCGGCGGGCCTTGGCAAAGGCTTCCTCGCCCCACGGGAACCAGTCCACCGGGTTGTGGGCGTGCTGGAGCAGATAGGGGGATTTTTCGTGGATCAACCGGTTCGTGGTCGGGGTCGCGGCAGGGGTCGGGTCCATCTTATTAGAAT
>CAXUHC010000156.1:0-2795 GCA_964250705.1 uncultured Chthoniobacterales bacterium
AATTTATCTATGGATTGAATCTGTTTAATTAATGTTAATCCCAGACCCCCGGCCCACGCGCGCAGGTCGGCGGGACCGAACGCCGCCAGCAGGTCGCGCCAGCGGTGGGTCTCGACCTCGTAGCGCGCGACGAACGGCCCCAACCCTTCGGAATGCGTCAGGTTCAACCCACCCGTTCCGGCGACGAGAAATTTGCGGCCCACGGATGGCTTCTGGTCGTAGAGCGCAACCGTTTTACCGGCGACGGCCAGCATTTCCGCCGCGCGCAGACCCGCCGGTCCACCCCCGATGATGGCGGCGTCGGTGGATTCGTGGGCAGTCATCGGAGCGGAGAAAGGTCCGCAGATTACGCAGATTTTCGCAGATTGGGAGAAATCGCCCGAGAAAAACTTTCGGGAGCCGCCACGATCTGCGAAAATCGACGCAGCACATGATTTTTCTCGCCCCGGGCGCGGTCCACGTCTGGACGGCGGACCTCGACCGGGATTCGCCCGATGCCGCCACGCTGGCGGGCATCCTCGACCCCGAAGAGTCCGCCCGCGCCCGGCGTTTCTACTTCGAGCACGACCGGCGGCATTTTGCCGCCGCCCGGGGAATTTTGCGCCTCTTGTTGGGCCGTTATCTCGAAGTGCCGCCCGGCGGCGTGTGCTTCGACTACGGACCCCGCGGCAAGCCGTTCGTCTCCGCTCCGGCGACGGCAGTGCGCTTCAACCTGTCGCATTCCCACGGACGGGCGATGTTCGTATTCGCGCGTGCGCGCGAGGTCGGGATCGACCTCGAAGCCGGGGCCCGCTTGAAGGACGACTGGCCCGGCCTCGCGCGCCGGGTGTTCTCGGCCCGCGAACAGGCGGAACTCGCCGCGTTGCCGGCGGCCGGGCGGCGGGCGGCGTTCCTCGATGGTTGGACGCGCAAGGAGGCCTACCTCAAGGCGACCGGGCTGGGGATCGTCGACGGATTGCAGACCATCGAAGTCACGCTCGGCCCGGCCCGGCCCTGCGCGTTGCTCGCCGGACCCGCCGGAACCTCGTGGAGTCTCCACGACCTGCGCACGGACCCCGAGTTTGCCGCCGCCATCGCGGTAGAGGGGAACGACCCTCCGCAAGTGGAGCATTTTGAGTGCTCGGGGATGAGCCCCGCGAAATGAAATCCCGCCGGCGGCAGGGTTTCTGCTAAAGAGAGGAAATGCGTCCTTGTCTTGCTCCCGGCTTAGACCCGATGGTTGTTTTACTCTGATGAAGCCTTCCGTTTCGCTCACCGACCGACCGTTGGATTTCGTTTCCTGGTCGCGCGACCAGTGGATGTTCGACGAGGGCGTGATGATGTTGATGTACCACAAGATCGCCGTTGCGCCGATGACTACAAACCTGCCCGTGCTGTACGTCAGCGGGCCCGATTTCGACCGGCAGATGGCGGAATTGACGGCGGCAGAGCTGGCATGTGTGCCCTACGGCGAGATTCAAGCCGCCATCGATGCCGGGCGACGGGCGTTTTGCGTGACGTTCGACGACGGATTTTGCAACGTTTTCAAGAACGCGCTGCCGGTGCTGCGGGCGCGTTCCCTGCGGGCGATTCAGTTCATCGTGGCTGGCCAAATCGGCGGCGAGGATGCCTGGGACCGCGCCATCGGCGAGCCGCCCCTGCCGTTGATGGACGACGCGCAGATCCGCGACTGGCTGGCCGCCGGACAGGAGATCGGCTCCCACACGCTGACGCACCCGCACCTGCCCGCCTTGCCGCCCGCGCAGGCCCGCGCGGAAATTTTCGACAGCAAAAAGAAGCTCGAAGACCGTTTCGGCATCCCGATCCGGCATTTCTGCTATCCGTACGGCGACTATAACGAGGCGGTCCGCGACCTCGTGGCGGAGGCCGGTTACGAGACCGCGCCGACCGTGCGTTTCGGGACGAACCGGCCCGGCGGCGCGCCCCTGGAATTGCACCGCGTGATGGCGTGCAATTCGCCGACGCCGCTGCGTTCGCTGGCGCGCAAAGTGGTTCGCCACGCGGGGCGCAAGCCATGAAAATCCTCCTCGCGACCCACACTTTTTACCCAGACATAGGTGGGTTGGAAACGGTGGCGCGCATCCTGGGCGAACAATTCATCGCCGCCGGGCACGAGGTAATCCTCATTACCAACAGCGTGGCCAGGACCGAGCAAGACGACGAGCCGTTCCCTTTTCCGGTGGTGCGCCGCCCCGAGCCGATCAAATTGCTTTCGTTGATGCGCTGGTGTGACGTCTATTTTCAGAACAACGTCAGCCTGCGCACGCTTTGGCCGCTGCTGATCGTGCACCGGCCATGGGTCGTCTCGCACCAGACCTGGCTGACGCGCACCGATGGCCGCACGGCCTGGCAGGACCGGCTCAAGAAGTTTCTCATCCGTTTCGGCGCGCCCATCGCCATCAGCCGCGCGGTCGCCGTGCCGCTCGGGGTCCCGGTCACGATCATCGGCAACCCCTACCAGGATCATCTTTTCCGCAAGCTGCCGGAGGTGTGGCGGGAGCGGGACATCGTTTTCCTGGCGCGCCTCGTGTCCGACAAAGGGGGCGACCTCACGCTGGAGGCGCTTTCCCTCCTCAAGAAGAATGGCCTGACGCCCTCCCTGACGATCATCGGCGACGGCCCGGAGCGCCCCAATCTCGAAAAAATGGTGGTCGCGCTAGGGTTGACGTCCCAGGTCACCTTCGCCGGGATGCGCACCGGCGAGGAGCTTGTGCGCCTTTTGAACGCGCATCGCGTTATGGTGGTTCCGTCGCGGCTGGCGGAGCCGTTCGGCGTCGTCGCGCTCGACGGCATCG
>CAXUHC010000156.1:2805-8904 GCA_964250705.1 uncultured Chthoniobacterales bacterium
GTTTCTGCTGGTGCCTTCGGTGTGGGAAGAGCCGTTTGGTAACGTGGCGCTGGAAGGCATCGCCTGCGGGTGCGCGCTCGTGGGATCGGAAAACGGGGGGTTGGCCGATGCCATCGGACCCTGCGGGTTGACGTTTCCCAACAACGACGCCGCCGCCATGGCGGACCGGCTTTTTCAACTGCTGACCGACAAAATGCGGTGCGCGGAACTGCGCTCGCACGGCGAGGCGCACCTGGCAAAACACACCGCCGCGGGGATTGCGCGGGCGTACCTGGAGGTGTTCAACCGCGCGCGGTGAAGATTCTGATGTCCTATCCCATCGGCAACGCGTTCTCGCGCCAAGCGGCCCGGGCGATGGCGGAGCGCGGGATGCTGGCCGAGTTCTGGACGAGTCTCCACTGGTCCGAGGACGCACCCGCGTTGCGGTGGCTGCCGGGACGGCTCACGCGCCAACTCCAGCGGCGCGGATTGCCTGCCGAAGTGGCGGCGCGGGCGCACGGCAGCCCGTGGCGCGAGATCGGGCGTCTGATCGCTCAGGGCGCGGGCGCGGGCTCCTTCACGCGCCACGAAACGGGGCCGTGCAGCGTGGACGCCGTTTTTCACGCGATGGACCGGGCAGCGGCACGCCGCGTGCGGCGTCTGGCCCGGCGCGGTGCATCCGATTTGCGCGGCGTGTATGCGTATGAGGACGGCGCGGCGGCGACGTTCCGCGAGGCGCGGCGGCAGGGATTGAAATGTTTCTACGATCTGCCCATCGGGTATTGGCGCGCGGGGCAGCGGATCTTCAAGGAGGAGGCGGAACGCGTCCCGCCCTGGGCGGCGACGCTGACCGGCCGGGGCGACAGCGCCGCCAAACTCGCGCGCAAGGACGAGGAAATCGCCGGGGCGGACGCCGTGATCGTGGCGAGTAGCTTCACTCGCCAGACGCTCGCCGAAGCGTCTAACCTGCGTGCGCCGGTTCAGGTGGTGCCCTACGGTGCGCCGCCGGTGCCGGTCAGGGAACCGCCGAGCCTGATGGAACGACGCCCTGGCCCTTTGCGGGTGCTGTTCGTGGGTATCCTCAGCCAGCGCAAAGGCGTTTCCTATCTGCTGGAAGCCGCGGCCTCGTTGGGACCGCACATCGAACTGACCCTGCTTGGGACCAAGCCAACGGCAGACTGTCCGGCCCTCGACGCGGCGGTGCGCGCGCACCGCTGGATTCCCACGCTGCCGCACGCGGGGGTGCTCGCCGAGATGGAACGTCAGGACGTCCTGGTGTTCCCCTCGCTTTTCGAGGGGTTTGGACTGGTGATCCTCGAAGCGATGTCACGCGGCCTGCCGGTCATTACCACCGCCCACACGGCGGGGCCGGACCTCATTGAAGACGGCGTGGATGGCTTCCTCGTGCCGATCCGGGACGCCGCCGCCATTGCCGAGAAGCTGGAAACCCTGTACCGCGACCGGGGGCGGCTGGCGGCGATGCGCGAGTCGGCGAGAGCCAAGGCCACGGAATGGACCTGGGCTGCCTACCGCCACGCGCTTGTTACACACCTCGCGTCAACACTCGAAACTCCCGCTTAGCCGTGAACACCGCTCCCACTTTCGACCTCGCGGACCGCCCTTCCCGGGGCGTGGCCGTTCCCGTCCTGCCACCGGCGGATTTGCGTCCGCTGCGCTGGCTGATGTTCGCCTACGTGGCGCTCTGGGTATTCGAGGGTGCGTTGCGGAAATGGATTTTGCCGGGTTTGGCGAATCCGCTGCTCATCATCCGCGACCCCGTGTTGCTGCTGATGTACGCGCTTGCCCTGGCAAAGGGGGTGTTTCCGAGGAACGCGTTTATCATCTGGATCGCCATTCTCGGCGGGTGCGCAATGGTGGTGTCGATGGGGTCTACGGACGCGCCGCTCATGGTGGAACTCTACGGGTTGCGCGCGAATTTCCTGCACCTGCCGCTGATCTTCCTTCTGCCCGCGATTGTGCGCCGCGAGGACCTGCAAACCATCGGGAAGTGGACGCTCGCGCTGGCGCCACCGATGGCTGTGCTCGTGGTCCTGCAATTCGAGTCCGGCCCGTATTCGCGGCTCAACGCGGGGGCGGGGGCAGGCGCGATGATGCTCGAATCCACGTACGGCCACGTCCGGCCATCGGGCACGTATTCATACACAAACGGGTTGGGAAGTTTCACTTCGGTGACGACGGCATTCTTTCTGTATCACCTGCTAGAGAAGAAAGTGTTTCCGCGCCTGCTGTGGATCGCGGCCATCCCGGCGCTGGTCGTGCTGATCATTCTTTCCGGCAGCCGGGCCGCGGCGGGCATCGTGGCGATCCTGGTGGTCGCGGTGCTGGGTATCAGCGTGGTGCAGGGGCGCTACCGGACGTCGGCGCTCAAGCTGATGGCGGTGATCGCGGTGGGGGTCTTCGTGATCGGCTCGTTCGCCGTCTTCAAGCAAGGGCTGAATATTTTTTCTTCCCGGTTCGGCAGTGCTTCCAGCGTGCAGACGGGTTTCGTGGGGCGGTTCTTCGAATCGTTCGCCAAACCTTACGAGGTATCCGGGGATGTCGGCCTGGGAGGGGTCGGCCTGGGAATGGGCACCAACGTTGCCGCTGGTCTGCTGGTGGGCAAGCGGACCTTTCTCGTCGCCGAGGAAGAGGGCGCGCGCGTCGTCATGGAAAGCGGGCCGGTGGTGGGCACGGTCTACCTGTTGCTGCGCTGGTCGATGGCGGCATACCTTCTGGGCCGCGCCTGGTTGGCTTTGCGCAGACACGCTTCCACCTTGCCGCTGCTGCTTTTCAGCACCTGTTTTTATAGTATCATGCTCGGGCAATTCGCCCAGGCGACAGAGTTAGGTTTTGCGACGATTGCCGCCGGGCTGTGCCTGAGCGCCAGTACGATGGCGGGTCAGCCGGTGATGGTCCCGGTCCGCAAGGAAACCGAACCATCCGCGCCACCTCCCCCTCCGCGACCCGTGCGCGGCACCGGATCGGAACCTCTACCGGAACCGCCGCGCACGCAGCCGTCGGCGGCTTCATCTGCTGCACGGCCGCGTGGCCGTTCGGCGTACGCCGAACGGCTGCACCGTGCCGAGCCGGAAGACCAAACTCCGTGAATACTGTGTCCGATCCCGTGGCCCCGCATATTTTGCTCGTCGGCAACTACGCACCGGACGATCAGGAGAGCATGCTGCGTTTCGCGCGGATGCTGCTTGATGGTCTGCGAGCGCGAGGGCTGACCGTCGAAATGATCAGTCCGGGCGCGTTGCTGGGCGGCTGGCTGCCGAGTTTGCGTGGCCTGGGGAAATGGTTGGCGTACCTGGACAAGTTTGTGTTGTTCCCGTGGCGGCTGCGCCGCCGGGTGGGTTTGCTGGGTCCGCTCGGAGTCGTACAGATTTGCGATCACTCCAACGCCATGTACGTCCCGGCGGCGAGTAGCGCCGGGCATCCGGTATTGGTTGTTTGCCATGATCTCGGCGCGGTAAGAGGCGCGCTCGGTGAGGCCACGGACGTACCGGCCTCGCGCGCCGGGCGTCTGCTCCAGCGATGGATTGCGCGGTCGCTGGGATGCGCGGACATCATTGCCTGCGTCTCCACCGCCACGAAGCTCGACGTCGAACGTCTGATCCGCCGGCCGGATCACTCCCTGCCGCGCGCGGAACTGGTGCTCAACGGTCTGAACGCGCCGTTTCGCCGCCTCGCTGCCGACGAAACGCGCATACGGTTGAGGGCGATTCCCGGGTTTGATCCCAACGCGCCGTTCGTGCTCAACGTGGGTTCGAGCCTGCCCCGAAAAAACCGCGCCGGCGTCGTGCGGATCTTCGCTTGTTTGAAAGACCAGTGGCCCGAAGGTAGGCTGGTTTTCGCGGGCGAGGCATTGACGGAGGACGTGCGTCGAGTCGCCGTAGGGTTAGGCGTGGCAGACCGAATCACGGAGATTGTCAAAGCATCTGACGCGGTGCTCGAAGCGCTCTACAACGGCGCAACGGCGTTGTTGTTTCCTTCGCGTTTTGAGGGGTTCGGCTGGCCTGCCATCGAAGCGCAGGCGTGCGGGTGCCCGGTGCTGTGCAGTGCTGCCGGGTCATTGGGTGAGGTCGTCGGCGACAGTGCGTTCGTGCGGTCGGCGGACGACGAGGAAGCTTTCGCCGGAGAATTGCGCCAATTACTGGCGGACAACAAAATCAAACGGGATTGGATCGACGCCGGATTTCGCAACGTAACCCGGTTTGGTGTAGATACCATGATTGACCGTTATATCCATCTCCACGAAGAGCTAGTCGGGAACGCCAGACCGGTCGCCGCCGTCCGATGAAAACCGTCCTGAACGCTCTGAGTCTGCTGCTGCCGTGGCCGTTGCGCCGCCGGTGGCTCGCGTGGGCATTCGGCTATCGGCTGCATCCCACGGCGCGCATTGGTTTGGCGTGGATCATGCCTCGGCAGCTCGTGATGGAAGCCCATGCCCGGATCGGTAGTCTGACCGTGGGCAAGAACCTCGGGTTGATTTACATGCAAGAACATTCCTACGTCGGTAATGGGAATTGGATCACCGGTTACCCGCCGGGACCATCGCGCCATTTCGCCCACCAACCCGAACGCCGACCCGAATTGATCCTCGGGCGGCACGCGGCCATCACCAACCGGCATTTTATCGACTGCACCGCCACGGTTTCCATCGGCGAGTTCACCACGTTTGCCGGGTTTTCCTCGCAGATCCTGACGCACAGCATCGACCTGGCGGAATCCCGGCAGGCGGCGGCGGCGGTAACCATCGGGAAATATTGTTTCGTCGGCACGAACAGCGTGTTGCTGGGCGGTTCCGCGTTGCCGGATTACAGCGTGCTCGGCGCAAAATCCTTGCTCAACAAGGCCTTCAAGGAGACCGGAACCCTCTACGGCGGCGTCCCGGCGAAACCGCTCTCCGCGCTCCCGGTGCAACAGATGGCATATTTTCAGCGCACCACCGGTTTCGTAGACTGACCCTTATGCGTATTTTGCAAGTCACCGCTTCGCTCGATCCGCGTTCCGGCGGTGTGGCGGAAGCCGTCCGGCAGATCGGCGCGGCGCTGGTGCGGGCAGGGCATCAAACCGAGGTGGCGACGACCGATCCTCCCGGCGCGGACTGGCTGGAGGAACTGCCTTTCCCCGTGCATCCTCTCGGGCCGGGGAGAGCGGGGGTGTATCAATACGCGCCTGCGCTCAAGAGATTTCTGCGCGCCCGGCGAGCGGGATTCGATTGCGTCCTGTCGCACGGCTTGTGGCAGTACCACGGCTGGGCAACGTGGCGTGCGTGGCGCGGCGCGGCCAGCCCGCGTTTCGTTTTTACCCACGGGATGCTGGACCCCTGGTTCAAGTGGACTTACCCGCGAAAGCATCTCAAGAAGTGGTTGTATTGGCCTTGGGCCGAATACTGGCTCTTGCGTTCGGCGCGCGCGGTGTTTTTCACCTGTGACGAGGAGCGGCGGCTGGCGCGCGCGAGTTTTTGGCTCTACCGGGCCAACGAAGCGGTTAATCCGTTAGGCATCGAGGAGCCACCGGGCGATCCTGCGCGGCAGCGGACTGCGTTCCTGGAGCGGTTTCCCGAGTTGCGCGGCAAACATTTGATCCTATTTCTGGGACGACTGGTCACGAAAAAAGGCTGTGATTTGTTGCTGCGTGCGTTTACTGACCTGCCGAATCGCCCGGCGGACTCCGTGCTCGTCATGGCAGGTCCGGATGACGATATCGACCCTGCTTTCACCAAAACTCTGCGCGAAAGCACGGGTCAGTCCGCCGCCTTTTGCTGGCCGGGGATGCTTACGGGCGACCTCAAATGGGGCGCGCTGCATGCCGCCGAGACGTTTGTTTTGCCGTCGCACCAGGAAAACTTCGGGCTGGCGGTGGTCGAAGCACTCGCCTGCGGCAAACCGGTGCTCCTGTCGGATAAAGTCAATATCTGGCGCGAGATCGAGGCTGATGGCGCGGGCTTTGTCGCTGACGACACGGAGGATGGCGTCACGAGGCTGCTCACGCGGTGGTTTGCGCTCCCTGCGGTCGAGCGTGCTCGCATGGGTGAGCAGGCGCGGCGGTCATTTACCACCCGTTACCAGATCGACCGCGCGACCCACGGACTCGTCGAACAACTGAGGCGTT
>CAXUHC010000156.1:8914-10609 GCA_964250705.1 uncultured Chthoniobacterales bacterium
ATTCACACTGAATTTCCACGATTTCCATGCCTGTACCTCTGACGACCCACCAACAAGACAGCGCTTACAGTTCGCCCTGGACGCTGGGCCAGAAAGTCCGCATGCAAATCTGGGCGTTCGCGTGGGCAATCCTCTGTGGGTGGACGCCCAAGCCACTCAACCTCTGGCGACTACTGATCCTGCGCCTGTTCGGCGCGACCGTCCACGGCAAGCCCTTCGTGCACCAGCGCGTCCGCATCCACATGCCCTGGACCCTCATCCTGCACGACCGCGCCACCGTCGGCGACCGTGCCAATCTTTACAACATGGCGACCATCGAAATCGGCCCGCGCGCCATCGTGGCGCAGGAAACCTACCTCTGCACCGGCACGCATGATTTCGACGATCCTCGTCTGCCGCTCCAGACCGCCCCGATCACCGTGGGTGAGGATGCGTTCGTGAGCGCGCGGGTTTTTGTGATGCCGGGGATCAGCATCGGCGCGCGCTCCATCGTCGGCGCAGCGTCGGTGGTCACGCGGGACGTGCCGCCCGACACCCTCGCGGCGGGAAACCCCTGCCGGGTGCTCAAGGCGCGTTCGCGGGCCGTGGCACGCTGAGAGCTATCCAACACGATCATGTCGACCGCCGAGAAGCCGCTCAACGTCCTGGTCTGGGGCATCAACTATGCCCCGGAAGCCGCCGGGATCGCCCCGTACAACATCGCGCTCTGCGAATACCTGCGCGAGCGCGGGCACGAGGTGCACATGCTGACCTCCTTTGCCTACTATCCCGAGTGGAAAAAGCTGCCCGCTGACCAAGGCCGGCTTTTCCGCACGGACGACGTGCGCGGCGTGCCCGTGCACCGTTGCTGGCAGTACGTTCCCGAGCGGGTTTCGTCGCTCAAACGCATTTTTCACGAGGGCACCTTCGTGCTGACTTCCTTTCTGCGCGGCCTGACCCTGCCCCGGCCCGACGTGATTTTTGTCGCCTCTCCTCCGCTCCTGCTGGGCGCGGCGGCCTGGGTGCTGGGCCGGTTGCGCGGTGCACCCTATATCTTCCATGTGCAAGACCTCCAACCCGACGCGGCGGTGGGCCTCGGGATGCTCAAACCGAGCGCCTTCACCCGGGCACTCTACAAATTGGAAGGGCTCGCCTACGCGAAGGCCGCGCGGGCTTCCGGCATCAGCCAGGGAATTCTCAATGCTTTCCGGGACAAAGGCGTGCCCGCCGCGAAGCAGGTGCATTTCCCGAACGGATTCCGTACTCCCGACATGGCGGGTCTGCCCGAGCCGGGCCGCTGGCGGGCGAAACAGGGCTTCGCGCCGGACGATTTCCTCGCCGTCTACGGCGGCAACCTCGGCGTGAAACAGGGGCTCGAAATCCTGATCGAAGCGGCGGTGCTCCTGCAAGAAAAGCGGGTGCGTCTGGTGATCTGCGGCAACGGCGCCGCGCAGGGGCGCATCCAGGCGGAGATCGAACGCCGCCGCCCACCGAACCTGACGCTTCTGCCGATGCACTACGACGAGGATTTCCGCGAGATGATGGTTGACACCGACCTGTGTCTCATCACCCAGCAAACCGGCACCGGCCAATATTTCTTCCCCAGCAAGCTGCTCAGCGCCCTGGCGTTCGCGCGTCCGGTGCTCGCCGCTCCGTCTGCGAGCGACCACAAATACACCCGCGGCCTCGTCGCGGTGATCGCGGGGCGGATGCCCG
>CAXUHC010000157.1:0-8772 GCA_964250705.1 uncultured Chthoniobacterales bacterium
CTGGCCGTTCGTGAGATACCGTGACAAAAAGTCCTCATCGAACACTTTCGGTTTCAAACTGGTACGTGTGCGAGCCTTGGCGGCCTCCTCACGGTCGAGTTCGAATGCTGTGATCCGCTTCAATGAAGGCAATCCTTCCCGCTCAACGGCCTCGAAAAACGCACCGTCGCCGCAACTGGGTTCCAACATTGAAACCGGCGCGGCAGTTTTGATCCATCGTATCAGCAGGGCCGCGATCTCGGCGGCGTGTAAAAACCGCCGCGAAGCTTCTGCGCTGACTCAAATTCGATGAAGTTCATTTAAGGTTGTGTGCGGACACTGTTGCTATTTAGCAGGTGTCCGACAGCCGGACAGTTCTTTTTGTCCGCTTGGAAAGATACTGCAGGGTTCGGCAGCTTGACGCTGATTCGTGGCCAAATCGTGGCCAAAAAGATGCCTATTTACGACAAGAAATGACCACACTTGACTAGGCTTGGACAATTGATTGCCGCGGCAGAGACGCGTGCAAGTACCTCATTCCGAGCAGTTTGGAAGAGAGGCGGAGGCGGGAATCGAACCCGCGGATAGAGGTTTTGCAGACCTCGGCCTTACCACTTGGCTACCCCGCCGTTGCTTGCTGGACTATCGACCGGCATTACCCGCGTTTCCAACCAGCATGCCGGACGGTGTCATGCTTCCACGTCACACTCAAGCCGAATTCTTTTGCCCGCAGTGATTGCGGGTTGGCAAATCATGCCGCACTCGCGCATCGTAAAGCAGCCCGTGGCTCGTGTCGGAGCCATTCAACCCTCGACGCCGCGACACCCCCTTGATTTCCCTCGTCGCTTACCGCCTGCTGGAAGATGCCTGGTTGGATGGAATCGCGGAATGGTGCCGGGCGGCGACGCCTTTTATCTTGTCGGGCGGACGCGCCTGGATGGTCACCGTTAGCGACGGACAAGCCAACTGGATCAAACAACGGCTTCTCTCCGAGGGCATCAGCGTCTTCGGCGTGCAATTCCTGAACGCGAGCGCGCTGCGCCGCGAACTCTGCCTGCGCGCGGGCATGGCCCCGCCCGCCTTTGGCCGGGAAACACTGCAATTTTTGCTGCGTTTACACGCCAGCCATTCGGCGGCTTCCGGCCCCGAGTGGTCCGCCGTGGCTCGGCATCCGGCGGCCTGTCTCGCGGCGCTCGACGATTTTGCCGCGGCCGGCTGGCTGGACGAACTCGGACTTGTTGACGACATGCTACCCTCGGCTCTCGCCGATTGGCTGCCACAACTCCGCGCCACCGGGTCCTGGGCGGTGGACATCGACAAACGTCTCGCTGGATTTTTCGCGGACGCACCCCGGTCGTCCCCTCCCCTGTCAGCGTGTGTATTCGGTTGGGACGCCAACGCGTGGGATCGGTTCGATCTCCTTTCGGCTACGGTCCGCGCCGCCGGGTCGGCCTACCTTTACACGCCGCTGCCACGCGGCACCTCGGAGTCGATCCAGCAATCCTGGCTCGAAGCCTGCGAAACCGCCTTCGGCGTCGAACGCCGTGACTGCGACGACAGCGGCTTCGTTTCCGCACAGTCGGCCCTGGCCGACCGTCTGGAAGGGGCCAACCTCGACGCGGACGCCACCGACGTGCCCGCGCCGGAATTGCTGACCGGCGTCGATGGGCCTGACATGGTGGCGCTCGTCTGCGATCACGCGGCGAAATGGCTGACGGCCACGGCGCATCAAAAGCCTGCGACCGCCATCAACGCCGCCGACCGACTGGCGATCCTCTGCCCCGGGCGGAATCCCACTGCCGTCGCGCTGGTGCGCGCGCTCACCGACGCCGGGATCGCCGTGGAAGACGACGTGGGAGAACTCCCCCAACCGGCCTTGGCCGTGCAGATTCAGCGCGCCATGGTGGATTATCATATGGACCGCGCCGGGCTCGACCCCCTGTTGGCCATCATCGAACTGCTCAACGAACACGCGGCGGTCTGGGACGGGAAAAGCGCCCGGGTCCTCCGCGAGTTTCTCCCCCTCGATCCCGTCGAGGTTCGGCGCGCCTTACGAGACGCGTTTGCCGAGGTGCAGCACCACAGCGCGCGGCAACTCAGCGCGGCAGTGTCGTTTGCACGCACCCCGGTGGCCAAGCCGTTGCGCAGCCTCATCGCGCATCTCGGCGAATGGCCGGAATCGTTGCCGTGGGACGAGGCCTTGGATCGGTGGCAGGAGGGTCTCGCTGGCCTCGGATTGACCACCGAAGTGCTGGAACCTCACTGGTCCCGTTTGCGAACACTCCCGGTGCCGGAAGCCGTGCCCGCCACGGCGTTTTTTCATTACCTCACGTCGATTCTCGATGGCGTGGCCGTGCGCCGTGATCCCGATGCCAACCATCGCTTCGCCCGCGTGGTGGTCACCACGCTGGAGGGAGCGGCGGGACAAACGTGGGGCGGAGCGGTGTTGCTCGACTCGAACGAAGGCGCCTGGCCGCTCTATCCGCCGGAAAATCCCTTCCTCGGTGATCTCGCGCGTCATTTTCTCAACGCCCGCCGGGTGGAGGCCCTCGCGGATGAGCCGGGAGCGTTTCGGGGGCATCTGCTCACGGCATCCGACCGCGCCCAGTTAGAGCATTTCCACCTGCTGGAGTTGCTGCAAAATTGCCGGGGTCCGCTGGCTTTCGCCGCCGCGAGCCGGGACCCTTCCGACCCCAACAAGGAATACTATCCCAACGAGTGGGTCCTGCGTTGTCTGGTGGAATCCGGTCAGGCGACCGGCGGAGAAGGTCATCTGCTGGACCGCTGGCGGCGCACGGTGCGCCGGACACGGCGTCCCCTCCCCCCGCTCGGAAAAAGCGACGGCGCGCATCTTCACGCGGTCTGGACCGGTCGGCGTGATCCGGCCACGCCTTTCGACGAGTATCTCTTCAATTTCGTGACGCTGACCGGACCCGACGAACTGCCCTGGGCCGAAGCGTGGTCGGCCAGGGAACTCGACGCTGCTTCCAACCGTCCCGCCACGTTCGCGCTGGCGCAAATCTTCGGGGCCAAATCCTGGCACGACGACGACCGCAGCCTGACGCGCGGCGAAGGCTGGACCGTGGGCCGGCTGGTCCACCGCTGGCTGCACGTGGCCTTGGAAGCCACCAAGGAGCCACGCCGCCTGACCGCCGCCGATTGGACCCGCGCGCTGACGGACGGCCTGCGCCGCGCCCGCGCCGAAACCGAATCCGGCCTGCGGTCGCGGCTCGCCGTGGCCGTTCCCCCGGTCACCGGCGCCACGGCCTTGCCCGCGCTCCCGCTGTGGTGGCAAGGCGTGTTGCGCAAGACGAGTTGGGCGACCCGCCGCTGCCTGGAAACACTGGCCGAAACGGCCGCCCGGCAACCCGGCAACCCGCTCTGGTTGTGCATGAACCAGACGTTCCAATCCGAACTCGCCACGGGGTCCGGTCCCCTGCGCTTGCGCGCGCAGAGTGACGTGGTGCTGTTGGACCGCCCCGAATTTGAGGGGGCAGCCTGCCAACTCATCGACATCCGCACCGGCAGCGTGTCGGTGGTGTCGCCACCCAGCGCCAAGGACTTCGAACGAGGCCAGGGGCTGCCCATGGTCGCCACGTTGCTGCTCGCGCTGGCCATCGGCGCGAAGCAGGAAAGCAGCCATGCGGGGGTCGTGCATCCGGAGGCCAGTGATGTTTCGCTCGCCGCGGAAGATCTGGAGTCGCTGGTGCAACCGGCGCTCGAACGTTTGGCGCGTCAGCAGCGTACCCTCGTTTTCGGGCAGAAAGGGAACGTAACGACCTCTCATGATCCCGGCCAGAACGAGGAACTCCCGTTGGCGACGACCCCGGTGGAGCCGGCGATTCTGGGGGCGAAGGAACAGATCACGGCCTGGTGATTGTCAGCCACGCGAGCGGCCTCGTATCCCCGGGTAGGGAGGAGTGTCCCTGCGCATCCCTGATTTGCGCGATGGCGGGTGAAAATCGCACGGACAGCGGCGCGAATGGTGAACGCTGTCCCCTCCGCGTGTTCTGCGCACGCGACTTTCCTTCTACGATCCACGCACCCCGGGTAAATCAGGGAGGAGCAGGGACGCTCCTCCCTACTCAAGATCACGATACACCGGGAAAATTTCGTTGACGCCTTCGGTCCTTGCGCTTACGAGTAGCACCCAAGCTCTTATCAAGAGTGGCGGAGGGACTGGCCCGACGATGCCACGGCAACCGCTGGCTGGATTTTGCGCAAGCGAATCCTTCCAGGCCCAGGTGCCAATTCCAGCCACGCGCGGCAAGCGATTGCCACTCGTGGGAAAGATGAGAGAAAGGACCGCGCGCTTTGCCGTGCCGGGTCGACGGCAGGTTGCCGTTGACCATGCCTTTCTACCCGTCTTTCCGACTGGAATGGCGTTCGTCCCCGGTTTTGTCGCTACCCGTGCCGGGGGCTGCGACAACGACCGACCATGGACAAAGACCGCAACCTCTTCTTCACCAACCTGCGCTGCCGCGAATGCGGACGCACGTATCCAAAACAGGCCATTCACATTTGCGAGTTCGATTTCGGCCCGCTCGAAGCGACCTACGATTACGCGGCCATCGGGCAAGCCCTCACGCGCGAGAAGATCGCCGCCCGCCCGCAGACGATGTGGCGTTACCGCGAACTGCTGCCCATCGACGGCGAGCCGACCGTCGGCACGCAGGTGGGCTTTACCCCGCTGGTCCGCGCCGACCGTCTCGCGCGCCGCCTCGGCCTGCGGGAGCTTTACATCAAGAACGACACGGTCAACTACCCGACGCTTTCGTTCAAGGACCGCGTCGTTTCCGTCGCCCTGAGCCGCGCGCGGGAACTCGGCTTCGAGATCGTCGCCTGCGCCTCCACCGGCAACCTCGCCAACTCGGTTGCCGCCAACGCCGCCGCCGCCGGGCTGAAAAGCTACGTGCTCATTCCCGCCGACCTCGAAAGCGGCAAGGTCCTCGGCTCGCTGGTCTACGGCACCAACGTCATCGGCATTCATGGCGCGTACGATCAGGTCAACCGCCTGTGCTCGGAAATCGCGGGCAAGTATGGTTGGGGCTTCGTGAACGTCAACCTGCGCCCGTATTACGCCGAAGGCTCGAAGACGATGGGTTTCGAGATCGCCGAGCAACTCGGCTGGCGCACCCCGCGCCACACCGTCGTCCCGATGGCCAGCGGCTCGTTGCTCACCAAAATCCATAAATCGTACAAGGAACTAGCCACCGTGGGACTCATCGAACAAACGTCGTTCACGGTGCACGGCGCGCAGGCAACCGGCTGTTCGCCCATCGCGGAAGCGATGAAGAAGGGGTCGGACCTCGTCAAGCCGGTCGCCCGGCCCAAGACCATCGCCAAGTCGCTCGCCATCGGCACCCCGGCGGACGGTTACTATGCCATCCACACCATGCGCAACACCGGCGGCACGGCGGAGGACGCCACCGACGAGGAGATCATCGAAGGCATCAAGATGCTCGCGGAGTGCGAGGGCATCTTCGCCGAGACGGCGGGCGGCGTGACGGTGGCGTGCGCGAAAAAGCTCATCGAGACCGGGAAAATCCGCGCGGATGAAAGCACGGTCCTGTGCATCACCGGGCACGGACTCAAAACCGCCGAAGCCGTTGCCGACTATTGCGGCGCGCCGCGTCTCATCAATCCGAGTTTGCGCGAGTTCGAGCAACTCGTGCAGGACGAAATCCCCGTCCGCTCCTGATTTGCCCCTTTTTATTCATGCCTACCAACATCCGCATCCCCACCCCACTCCGAAAACTCACCGGCGACCTTGAAGTCGTCGAAGCCGAAGGCTCGACCGTGGGAGACATCCTTCAATCGCTCGATACCAGCTATCCCGGCTTGAAGGAACGCATCTGCGACGAAAGCGGCAACGTCCGCCGGTTCGTCAACGTCTACCTCAACGACGAGGACATCCGCTTCCTGGAAGAAAACGCCACGCCGGTGAAGGACGGCGACGAAATCAGCATCGTTCCCGCCATCGCCGGTGGCTAGAGTTTCATCCCGCAAAATTTCCGAGTTTTCCCGCTGCGCCATCCATTTCCGGATGGTAACTTCTGGCACCGATGAACCGATCACTGCTGCTTGCTTGCGTACTGTTGTTGACGATGATTTCCGCGTCCTACGCAGGGAAGCAAGATTTCCTGTTGATCAACCAGACCGGCGTGGATATTCAAGAGGTCTACGTCGCGCCGCACAGCAGCGAGGAATGGGCCGAAGATGTGATGGGCAAGGAAATGCTCGTCAGCGGAAAATCGGTGAAGATTCACTTCGAGCGGGAGAGCAAAACGAAGCTCTGGGATTTGAAGGTGGTCGATAAGGATGGCAAGGCCAGCGTCTGGCAAAGTCTCAACCTGCTGGAAATCTCGAAAGTCACCCTCCACCTTGATGGCACCAAAGCGACCGCCGAGGTCGAATAAACGATCTTTTCCCGCCCTCTTCGTATGAAATCCCGCCTTTGGCTGATGTTCCAACCCAAGCTGGTGACGCAGCCGGTCGTTTTTGAACTCGGCAAAAAGTTCGAGGTGGTGACGAACATCCGGCAGGCGAGCGTGAATGAGGAAATCGGCTTGGTGTCGATTGAAATGGACGGCGAGCGGACGGAAATCGAGCGGGCGATTTCCTGGCTGGAAGAGATCGGCGTGAAGGTCGAGCCGGTCGAGATCAACACCATCGAGGGTTAACCCCCGGTCGACGGCGGGCTTCGCATCAGTTGAACTGCAACGTGTCGGGCGGATCGACCTTCACCGGCAGCAGGTTCGTAATTTCCTGCTCCGCCGCCTGGACGTGCTGTGCTCCGCGTACTTCTTTCTCTGGCGTCGGCGTGGAAACGGGCTGGCCCGCGGCGGCCACGTCGGGGCCTATCCCCTTTACCGCAAGGTCTCCGCCCGGTGCGATCACCGGTTGCACGGCATCATAGGGGTCTCTTTCGGCGGCGCTGTCCACCACCGTCGGAGCGCGGACCGGCACCGACTTGATATTGGCCAAGTTTACTACCTTGTCGGCCTTTGGCGGTGCCTTGCTGTCGGTTGGCGGAACCTCCATGCGAGCCGCCATGCGGGTTATCATCATCATCGCCGCGGGGTTGCGGCCCGCGCCCGTGTGGACCGGACAGGAAATTTTCGGAATTTCCGCCGTGGTCAGATACGTCGTGAACGTCGTGCGGTGCCGCTCTCCGTCGATAGTTTCGTAACACTGGTCGGTGGCAAGATCGCCCGAACGCTCACAAATCTCGATTTTTTTGAGGTTGCTCGGCTTGCGGATCTCATGCACGGGCAGGAAGTCCACCACGGCATTCATCATCTTGGCCCAAACCGGCAACGCCAGTTGGCTGCCGAACGCACCCCGGTAGATGGGCGATGGCTTGTCGAATCCCGTCCAGACCACACAAGTGACCTCGGAGTTGTAACCGGCGAACAGCGCGTCGGTGAAATTATAAGCGGTGCCGGATTTGCCACCCGCCGCCATCGGTTTCAGTCCAAACCGGCTCGCCGTGCCTGTTCTGAGGTTGTCCGCCAGCGTGGCGTGGACCTGATAAGCGGGTGCCTCGTCCACGATCCTCACGCGTGGACGCCCCTTCGCCTGGAACAGCACCTCGCCGTCCGCGTCTTCGATCTTCGTCAGCACGAACGGCGCGGAAGGCCGCCAGCCGCCGTTGGGAAACCCGGTGTAAGCCAGCGCCAACTCGGAAAGCGTGATTTCGCTGCTGCCCAGGAAGGTCGCCGGAAACTCGCGCATCGGCGACGCAATTCCGGCGCGTTTTGAAAGGTCCAGCACTTCCCGCAGGCCGACATCGTTACCCAGACGCACCGTCGCGGCGTTCTTCCCTTCGAGCAGCGCCAACCCCGCGGGCATCGGCCCCTCATAATGATTGCCCGTTTTTTCGACCCCCCATTCTCCCAGGATGCCCGCCTGGCCGCCGACCATCACCTGCCGGTTGTCGAGGACCTGGTCTAAAAACAAGCGCGCCGGTGAAATTCCTTTCTGGTAAGCCGCCGCATAGACCAACGGTGTGAACGCCGTTCCGGCGGGCCGACGCGCCTGGGAGTGCGTCGCCCGGTTGTATTCGCTCTGCTTGAAATCCCTTCCGCCGACCATCGCCAGGATGCCGCCGTCCGCATTGTTAATCATCAACAGCGCGCCTTGCAGATACTCCGGCGCGGGCAAGGAATTGCGCACGTTCGCGGGTGCGGTCGCCGTGTCTTGCGCCGCCGCCGCCACGCGTTTTTCCTCGTCATGGAACATGGCGGTATACTGCGCGTAAGTTTGGTGGTTCTGGAAGGCCGGACGCCGCTCGATTTCGTCGAGTTGTTCGCGCAACGTGTCCTCGGCGGTTTTCTGGAGCCGGGCGTCAATCGTCGTGTAGATGCGAAGGCCCTGGCTGATCGCGCGGTCCAGCCCGACCTGCGCGATCACCTGCTGGCGGACCGCCTCCATCGCGTAGGAATCGCTGCTCGCCAGCACGCGCGGCTTGACCGCCAAGGGTTCCGCCGTCGCCGCCTGGTATTGCTCGCGCGAGATGTAGCCTTCGTCCACCATGCGCCCGAGCACGAAATCGCGCGCTCCCTGCGTCCTGACGCGGTCGTTCCAGGGCGAAAGGTTGTTGGGGCTCTTGATCAGACCCGCCAGGGCCGCGCATTCGCCCAGCGTCAATTCCCGCGCCGGTTTGCCGAAGTACCCCTTTGACGCCGCTTGCACCCCGTACAAACCGCTGCCGAGATAGATGCGGTTGAGGTAATATTCCATGATCTGATCCTTCGTCAGCGTCGTCTCGATGCGGCGGGCGACGTAAAT
>CAXUHC010000157.1:8782-10587 GCA_964250705.1 uncultured Chthoniobacterales bacterium
GGGAGTAGGTGCGGCCTTTCAGCGGAAACGTGTTGCGCGCCAGCTGTTGCGTGATGGTGCTGGCACCCTGTTTGGTGTGACCGGACCGCGCATTCTTGACCGCCGCGCGCACGATGCCGCGGAAATCGCTGCCGTTGTGCGTGTAGAAACGATTATCCTCGGCCGATACCAACGCGTGCTGCAAATCAGGCGGCATCTGCGAAAACGGGATCGGCTCGCGCTTCTGCTCGTAAATGTACCCGTAGGTCACCTTGTTACGGTCGAAGATCGTGCTGGCGCTCTCCATCTTGCCCAGCGCGCTCATGTCGAACTCCGCCGCCTTGTCGAGCAAGCGCAGGTGCAGGGTGTAAGCCACGATGGCCCCGGTGCAAGCCACCACCGCGGCAACGATCAGCAACGCCAAAAACCAATGCCGACGGTAAAACGGGGAACCTTGGTAGATGTTCCGCGTGAGCGAAGACGGGGGCTCAGGCATGGCTCGCACGGGGCTGATTTTCCACGGGAACCCTACCCCGCGCAACGCCTAATTTCAAACGCGGGCCGTGCAAACCCAGTTGCCGAGGCCCCTTTTCCCCTTCACATTCCAGAGTGGCCGCCCGTACTCTGATGGAGCCGACTCCCGGCAATCCGAAACTTCTCGCCTACCTGCGCGAGCAGATTTCCACGCATGGCCCGGTGACGTTCAAGTGGTTCATGCAGCAGGCGCTTTACCACCCCGAGCACGGCTATTACGGCGGCGGGCGGGCGAGGATCGGTCGCCAGGGCGATTTTTACACCAGCGTGAGCGTGGGCAGGATTTTCGGGGAACTGCTGGCCAAACAGTTCGAGGAAATGTGGTATCGCATGAACTCTCCGGCAGGGTTCGCCATCGTGGAGGAAGGCGCGCACAACGGCCAGTTTGCCCAGGACGTGCTCGGCTGGATGCAGCAATTTTCTCCCGATCTCTACCGGCAGCTCCGGTATTGGATCGTCGAGCCCAATCCGAAATTACAGCAGGAGCAGCAGGCCACGCTCAGCGCGTGGCCACGCAACAAAGTCCGCTGGACCGGCAGCCTGTCCACCTTCGAGACGGGCTCGCTCTGCGGCGTGTATTTCAGCAACGAACTTCTCGACGCGTTTCCCGTGCATCTGGTCACGTCCAGCGGCGGCGTCTGGGAGGAAAATTTCGTCGACCTCACCCGGGACGGGTTCCGTTTCGTCTACGGACCACCTTCCAACAACCAGTTGCGCACCCAGTTGGAAAAACTGCCGCTGCCCGTGCAGGACGCCGGTTCGGCGCCCTATCGCACCGAGGTCAATCTGGCCGCCTTGCGCTGGATTGAGGACCTTTCCAAGGTGATCGGGCAGGGCTACGTCCTGCTCGCGGATTACGGCTATCCGCGCGATGTCTACTATTCCCCGCAGCGCACTGAGGGTACCCTGATGGCTTACAGCGAACACCGTAAAAGCCACGATCCGTTGCAGGCCGTGGGGCGGTGCGATCTGACGGCTCACGTGGATTTCACCAGCCTCGCCGAGCGTGCGGAATCCAGCGGCCTGCAGCTCGCGGGCTACTGCGATCAGCATCACTTCATGGTGGCACTGGGGGAGCGGGAATTGCTGGCCATCGAGCAAACCCTACAGGAATTGACCCCCGACGTTCTGCATTACATCCGCAGCTTCAAGACGCTGATGCATCCCTCCACGATGGGCATGGCGTTCAAGTTCATCAGTTTTTCCAAGAGCGTTTCGCCGCGGGAGAGTCCGCTCACCGGTTTCAGCCGTTGCGGCGATGGCCGGGATGCCCTGGGTCTCGGCGCGTCGGC
>CAXUHC010000158.1:0-2712 GCA_964250705.1 uncultured Chthoniobacterales bacterium
CAAGCTCGACCCGCTCGACCCGGCGGCGCAGTTCATCCTCGCCAACGCGGACGGGGCTGCCCCGCCCGAGCAGGAAATCGCTCTCTTCGAGGAAGGCGCCGGACGTTTCCCGCAGTCGGCGGAGGTGCGGCTGCGGTGGGTGGGCAGCCTGATGGAAGCCGGACGTTTCGACGAAGGCGAAGCCCGCCTGGCCGAACTGGAAGCAACGGACCCTTTTGACTGGCGGATCACCTGGCAGCGGGGCCTCGCGTGTTTCGCCCAAGGCAAACCGGGGGAAGCCGCCCGGTTTTTCGACGCGGTTTACGCGGAACTGCCCGGCGAACTCTCGCCCAAACTCGCCCTTGCGCTGGCGGCGGAAGCGGCGGGCGAACCCGACCGGGCCATCCGGCTCTACGACCTCGTTTCGCGCACCGACCCAGGTTTCGTCACGGCGACGTTCGGGTTGGCGCGCTGCCTGGGCGCGCGTGGCCGCCGGGAGGAAGCGGCGGCGGCTTACGCGCGCGTGCCGGCGGCGTCGCGCTTCCACACCCGGGCGCAGGTCTTTATGGCCCGCGCGTGGTTGGGCAGCAGTCCGGCGGCAGCACCCGGCGCGGCGGAACTGGAGCGCGCCTCGCAAGCCATCGAGGCGTTGACGCTGGACGCGCTGGAGCGGCACCGGTTTGCCGCCGAAATCCAGGGACGCGCCCTGGAGTTGATGGAGGCCCACCAGCTTGCCGACGCGCCGACTGTGCGAGTTTTGGGTCAGCCGCTGGTCAACGACGCCCTGCGTGCCGGGATCGAGAAGGCGTTGCGTGGGATGGCCCGTCTGGTCAACGACCGGACGGAGAAAATCCGCCTCGTGGACCTGGCCAACCAAATGCGGCCCAAGACCTGGGTTTGAAGCCCCGCCGCCGAATTGTGTATGGACAAACCGTTGAACTGCCCCAATTGCCACGCGGTCGTCGTTCCCACCGCCAACTTTTGCGAGGAGTGCGGCGCCCGCTTGTCGCCGGGTCCGGCAGACTCCGCGATGCCTGCTCCGGTTTCCAATCCCGGCATTGGGCCGCACCCCTGCGGCAATTGCGGCGCGGGTCCCGGTGCCATCGACGCGCAGGGGTTTTGCTCGCGGTGCGGTCACCAGCGTCTTCCCCCGCCACGCGATCATTTGGAATGCGACCAGAGCCCCGGCATGGCCGGAGTGAGTGACCGGGGAGCACGGCACTTCCGCAACGAGGATTTTTTCTCGACGGGAGAAGCCTGCGGGTACCGTGCCGCGGTCGTGTGCGACGGCGTGTCCAATTCGCCTCGCGCCGACGAGGCCAGCACTGCCGCCGCCGGGGCGATCCGGGATGTGCTGCTGACCGGGCTGAAAGCGGGCGCGCCCGATTTGGCCGGCCTGATGGAGGCGGCGTTCGCCGAGGCGCAGGGAGCCGTCGCCGCATTGATGAGCCGCCACGCCAATCCGGAAGAAACGACGGTTTTGGACCTCCCGGCCACCACCGCCGTCGCCGCGCTGGCACGGACCTCGCCCAGCACGCCGGGAGCGGACGGAGAGATCATCGTGGGTTGGATCGGTGACAGCCGGTCGTACTTCGTCGACTCACGGGGCGGCGCGCGGCTCCTGACGAAAGATCATTCTTGGATCAACGAGGTGCTCGACGCCGGGACCATGACCCGCACGGAAGCCTTGGGCAGCAAGCACGCGCACACCATCACGAAGACCCTCGGCGGCGCGCCCGGCGAAGACGGCCGTCCCGATGCCCCCTCCGTCACGCGGGTCAGCCTGTCGGAACCGGGTTGGCTCCTCCTGTGTACGGACGGCCTCTGGAATTATGCGCCGGAGCCGCCCGAACTGGCGGCCTGGGTTCGACGCCTCGTGCCGGGTCCCGCGGACGCGCTCGTGCTCTGCCGCGCGTTGACGGCCGAAGCGGTGCGTTTGGGAGGGCGCGACAATGTGACCGTCGTCGCCCTTGCCGTGTAGCCGCCCGCGTTTTCAAATCACCACCTCTCAGCCATTCCTATGAACACGACATTCAGCGCCAAGGTTTTCCAAAACCAATTTCTCCCGCAGGGAGCGGACGAGGTCCATGCGATCATCAACGTCTCGAACGGGGAAGCCCCCGGCGAGACAAATGTCGCCGCCAGCCGGACCGCCGGTCTCGTGCTGGGCATTCTCATCGACTGCTCCGGCTCAATGGGCGAACACGGCGGGGAGCGCATGCACCACGCTAAGAACGCTGTCCGGCACCTGATCCGTTTGTTGCGCGAGGATTGCTATTTTTTCGTCGTGGCCGGGTCGGACAACGCCACCCTGCTCTGCCCGCCGATGCCTGCCGACGCCGCGAGCAAGGCCCGGGCCGATGCCGACGTGGCCAAACTCCAGCCCGGCGGCGGCACGAAGATGTCTTTCTGGCTGGAAGAGGCGCTCCGGCATTTCCCTGCCGCTGGGACGAACACGGTGCGTCACGCGCTGCTGCTGACCGACGGCAAGAACGACCCGACCGACGAGCGTGCGCTGGAGGAAATGCTGGCCGCCTGCGAAGGGCGTTTCCAGTGTGATGCGCGGGGCGTCGGGGTGGACTGGCAACCCGCGCAACTGCGCCGGATTTCGGGCCAGCTGCTCGGCACCGTGGATATCATCCCGGAAGCCGCCGGCATCGCGGCCGACTTCCAGGCCATCTTGGAAAAAGCGATGGGCAAAGCAGTCAGCGAGGCGACCCTGCGCCTATGGAC
>CAXUHC010000158.1:2733-8573 GCA_964250705.1 uncultured Chthoniobacterales bacterium
AACAGGTGTCCCCGGAAATCGTCGATCTGACGGACCGGGCCAAACTCGACCCGGCCAACCCCCAGGTGCGCGACTATCCCACCGGCGCGTGGGGCCAGGAAGCACGCGATTATCATCTCTGCATCAAGGTCAAGCCGGGAGCCGTGGGCCAGAAGATGCTGGCCGGGCGGATGACTTTGCTCGTGGGCGTGCACGGCGAAACCAAGGCAGCCGAAGGACAGGTGCTGGCGGTGTGGACCGACGATGAGGCGCGGTCGGCGATCATCGACCGGGAGGTAGCGCACTATACCGGCCAGGGTGAGCTGGCGCAGGTCATCCAGGAAGGGCTCTCCGCCCGGCAGGCCGGGGACGAGGATACCGCCACGCGTAAGCTGGGCCGCGCCGTGCAGCTTGCCGCCGCCTCGGGCAACGAGGCGACGACCAAGTTGCTGCGCAACGTCGTCGAGGTCGTGGACGAGCGCGAAGGCACCGTCAAATTACGGCGCAACGTCAACCAGGCCGACGCGATGGCGCTGGACACTCGTTCCACGAAAACGACGCGGCGGGCGTCGTCGGTAACTTAGGCCGCTGCGAAGGCAAGTTTCTATCGTAAGAACCATCCGATCATGCCTCTTTGTCCCAACCAACACGAATCTCACACGCTGGATTTCTGCGAAGTCTGCGGGGCGGAGATCCCGGCGGCTGTCGGTGGCGACTCCGTCGCGCCCGCACCGGCGGGTGGCGCGGGAGAAATCTGCCCCGCCTGTCATGCTGAGCACGACGCGGCCGTCGGCATTTTTTGCGAGGTCTGCGGCTACAATTTCAAGACCGGCACGCGTCCGGTACCCGCCCCGGCAACGCCGCCGACGGCGACGAAACCAGCGGCCGTGGTGTTGGATGACAACCTATTGGAATTCGTGATCACGGTCGCCACGACCCCGCACAACGGGATGCCCGACGCAAAACTTCCGCCGACGTTGGCTCCGTGGATTCTACCGCTCGATAGAGAGACGCTCCTGATTGGCCGCCGTTCTATCCGCCGGAACATCTCGCCCGAGATCACGCTCGACCACGACGACGGAGTTTCTCATCGGCACGCGCAACTGATTCGAACGGCGGACGGTGCTTTCTCTTTGTCCGATCTGGGATCGAGCAACGGGACAACGCTCAACGGCGCGGAGATTTTGCCCGGCGTGGCCGTCACTTTGAAGGAAGGAGACATCATCGCTCTCGGCCGTTGGACGTATTTGACCCTGCGCCGGAAAATACCAGGCGTAAAGCCAACCCTTTCGTCGTCCGAAGATTCACCCCATGCCCCATGAAAACGACCACTGAGATCGTTCCGCCGCTGACGCTCGCAACGCCGCTAGTCCGCCCTCTGGCGCTCAGAATCGCCGGTCTATCGCTGCGAGTCCCCGGCTCGACGCCAACCCGTTGGTGGATCATGCTGGGTGTCATCCTCCTGACGGTCGGCCTGTTTGCGCTGGCCGTTCGCCACGCTGTCCTTCAGGGACGGGAAGCATTCAAGAGCATCGCGGGCGATTGCGCCCCTTCCATCATCGCCGCGCAGCACATCCGAACCAGCCTGGCAGATTTTGACGCCAACCTGACGAATCAACTGCTCTGCGCGCCCGGTTCGCCGGACATGGCGGCAGCCGTGAAAAATGCGCTGTCCAGGCGTCATGAGTTCACTGAAAGCCTGCTCCAGGCCGCTGCGAACATCACCTTTGGCGACGCCGAGCGACAACCGATCACCACGATGGCCAACGAGATCGGCGCCTACGAAGCGGCGATGTCTCGCGCGCGCGCTCTTCAGGAAAAAGGAGATCTCCCCGGCGCGTTGACGACCAGCCGGGAAGCCTCGCGGCAGATGCACGCGGCCATCCTGCCGGCGGCGGTGGCGCTCGACCAGGTGAACAGCCAGGTGCTCGACCACACCTACGACGCGCAACAAGCTAGGTCTCTGGGCGCATTCTGCTGGCTGGGAACGACCGGGCTGTTGTGCCTGGCGGTGCTCGCCGCGGCGCAATGGTCGTTGTGGCAGACGACCCGGCGCAGAATTAATCCCGGTCTGCTGCTCGGGACGGTCCTCACCCTCGGGTTGACGCTTTACGGGACGGCTGGTGGCGTGCAAGCATCCCGGCAGTTGAAGGTCGCCACCAAGGACGCTTTCGATTCGGTGCGATACCTCTGGAAGGCACGGGCGGTGGCCTACGACGCCAACGGCGCGGAAACCCGCTGGCTCTATGACCGCGCCCAGGCACCAGCGCACGCACGGGAGTTCTTCGACGAAGCCGCCCAGGTTGGCAAAGCGCCCGCCGGCGTGGGGATGCAGGAAATCGCCGCGGCGGCCCTAGCAAACCCCGCGCGACCGTTGCCGGAGGGTTTCAAGGGGCTGCTGGCCCAGGAACTCGGCAACATTACGTTCACCGGCGAACTGGCGGCGGCGGCAGAGGCGGTCAGGACGTTTGGCGACTATCTGGACGTGGACAAAGAGATTCGCCGCCTGGAGGACGCGGGCCGTCACCAGGAGGCGGTCAGACTCTGCCTGAGCTACGCGCCGGGAGGTTCTAACGCGGCGTTCTCCCGGTTTGACGCCGCGTTGGACAAGGTGCTCGGTATCAACGTGGACGCCTTTGAGCAATCCGCCCGTCAGGGTATGGACAATCTGACACCTTTTAACTGGGTCATTCCTGGGTTTTCCGTCCTCACGGCGTTTTCTGTGTGCGCCGGATTCTGGCCCCGGATCAGGGAGTACGCAGACTGAGACCTGCTTTCCGGCGAGTTTCGCGGCTCGTGTTTCGCCGCCGGTTTTTCGCTGATCCGGGCAGCCACTGAACACTGAGCCCGGTGAGCGAGGCAACCGGTCATTGCCGCGAACCGATCACACGCTGCTTGCGCAGATTGCAATCTGCCAATGCAACCGTGCGTTATGCACGGGACGGCTTTTTGTATAAGGCGGTAAACACATGGTAAGTCGTTAGAAACGAGTACGATACGGCGTGGGTTAACCGGCAAGCACGACAAATGCTAGCAGGATGCCGCGCCGCTTTCGTCGTCATGATGATTCCCCTTTGTCACTTGCCGCTGCCGGTAGGAATCCCCTTACGCCACCCGGCTCTCTGACCATGACCAGCATCAACGAAATGGGGGCGGCGGCGCTGCTCGGTTTGGGGACCACCTCGTCGTCGATCGCGGGAGCGGCGATCGGATTGTATCTGCCGCTTTCCAAGCGGCTGCTCGCCTGCGTCCTTGCCTTTGCCGCCGGTGCGTTGATCAGCGCGCTGGCGATCGACCTCGGTTTTCAAGGTGCGCTTGAGCTGCACCATTCGGGCTTCTCCGGGCGCTTCGCCTGGGCGTTCGTCGGCGGCGGTTTCGCCCTCGGAGCAGTCATTTATTACCTGGCGACCAAGTATCTTGAGCGGAAAGGAGCAGCGGTCCGTTTTCCCAACAGCTTCCGCGAGTACGCGCTCGAAAGAAAGCAGGACGAGAGTAGCACCCTCATCGAACTGCTTTCCCAATGTGATCTGCTGCGTCATCTTCCGCCGGAAGAAATCGAACAGATTCTGCCGGTCATCAGTACCCGCCAGTTGCGGGCAGATGAGGTCTTGTTTCGCGCCGGCGAGCCGGGCGACGCGCTTTTCATCGTGGCGAAAGGGGCGGTTGAGATCAGTTCGGAGTCCGGGGAGCTTCTCGCAGTCCTCGGGGAAGGAAATGCTTTGGGGGAAATGGCGCTCCTCAGCGGCGGTCTCCGCACTGCGACGGTGCGCGCACCGGCGGCGGCGGATTTGCTGCGGATCGGTCGGGCAGATTTCGAGCGCATGATTACAACCGACCGTCAACTGGCGTTGGCCGTGCAACGCTTGAGCCATGATCGCGCGCTCAAAAACCTCACCCAGGGCGGCCCGAATCCTGCGAACTGGGCGCGAGTGGCCAGCAGCAGTCTTCAAGATCTCAGTCGCGCCGAAACCGCCAAGATGCTGACGAAGGCGGGTGATGGCGCTGGCATGGCCATTATTTTCGGCAACATTCTAGACACGATTCCGGGCTGTTTGGTGATCGGCGCGAAGTTCCACGGCTTCGCCAGTCTTTCACTGACTTTGATGCTGGGGATGTTTCTGGGAGGAGTTCCGGAGGCGGCGGCCAGCGCTGCGATCCTGACGCGGGCGGGGTACCGGCCGAAGAAAATCTTCGGGCTGTGGTCCACCGTGCTGCTGGCGGGTCTGCTGGCAGCGGTTGTCGGCAAAGTCTTCATCGCCAATCCACACTCCCTCGTCGCGGTCTTCTCCCAAGCGATTGCGGGGGGAGCGGTGCTTGCGCTGGTCACGCACGCGATGATTCCAGAAGCCATCCACGAAGCTGGCTCGCTGATCGTGCTTCCGACCGTCGGTGGCTTTCTCTTCGCGCTTTATCTATCGCTCACCGAGACGTTCGCGTGATCGTTCCTGCCGAATCGATCCCCCAGCGTTGTCCGCTCAGATGGCTCGCCCGATGATGAAGACAGGGTGGACGTGGGCTTCGACAAGAACATCCGCATCAACAAACAGAAGACTTTTGCCCAACGTCGCGCTTGACGAGAGCGGCGGGCAAGCATCGGCAGGCGGGGAAGCGGCATGGTCGGGAAGACTCGGCTGGCTCCGGCAGGGAGGCCGTGTGCAACGAAACGATACTCAGACCCATCCTTTGCGCTTGAAGCACCAGTACGGAATCACCGCAGAGAGCACCATCAGCACGAGGGCAAACGCGTATCCGTAGCGCCAGTGCAGCTCGGGCATGTGCTCGAAGTTCATTCCGTAGATGGCCCCAACGACGGTCGGCGGCATCAGGAGAGTAGCGGCGATGGTGAACACCTTGATGATAGCGTTCTGCTCCAGGTTGATGAGGCCCAGGGTCGAGTCGAGCAGGAAGGCGATCTCTTGCGCGACTTGCGCGTCGAACTCGGTGAGCGACTTGATGTCACGGTCCAAGGTAGCAAGCCTTTCTTGCAAGTCCGCCGGGAGGTTGGCATGCGTGCCGCAGAGAAAGGGCAGCAGCCGCGCGATGGAGAGCAAGCTCTCGCGCAGCCGGGCAGCCAAGGCGCTGTGGCGTCCCAGCCGCCTGAGGAGCAACCGGAGGTCCACGGTGCCTGGCAGGGCGTCGGCGGCGCTTTCCGCTGACGGTCCATCTCCAGGGATCGTTTTCGGCTTTCTGGCATCTCCCGGTTCGGATTCGTGGAAAACCACGTCGGAGACGTGTTCGAGGTCCGCTTCAAGTTCTTCGATGAGATCGGCCGAGCGGTCCACAATGCGTTCCAGCAATTCAACGAACACCTCCGCCCCGCTCTCGGGTGCCGGTGCATGATCCTTGGTAAAGCGTTCCGAGAAGTGCTGGAACGCATGGGGATTGATGTAGCGGACGGTCACCAGAGCGCGCGGGGTCAGCACAAAGGTAATGGCCCGGGTGCGCGGCCGGCCGGTTTCTACCCGGGAAAGGACCCGCACGGTCATGTACAGAGAGTCGCGCTCGCGGTAAAGACGGCTGGATTCCTCGATCTCGCGCATTTCCTCCCGGGTCGGGATGTCGATGCCAAGGAACTGCTCGACCCGCGCTTCCGTTGCTCGGTCAGGCTCCAGCAGGTCAATCCAAAGAACGTCCGCGGGCAAGTCACCTTCCGGTTCTGCGAGGCAGAGGCGCGTCGAGCCGTAGGTCAGCAGTTGGATCATGCGGAATGGCTAAAAAAGAGTTGTGTCATGGCTTTTGCACGGTCGTTCGCCATGTTTGCCTGCAACCCTTCTCGGATCAAGCGTGCCTTCGGCGGTCAGGGGGTCTGAAGGCCGTGCTCGCCACCGTCGCGCCCCGGTCTCCGACGTGCGTAACGATCC
>CAXUHC010000158.1:8583-10565 GCA_964250705.1 uncultured Chthoniobacterales bacterium
AAAAGTGTTGTGCAACACGATGCCGCCTCAGTAAAGTTAGGCGCTCCAGGTATTACCGGGGCAGTGGCCACTGTCGCTGTCTCCACGCATCGTGCTTCCGCCGGCGAGATCAATAAATCGCGAAATGAAACATCACCAGGGAAGCCCGAAAGACCTGCCTCCAGCAGCCATCGAAGTTCGCGCCGGGGATTTGCCATCCGGACTGACGCGCCGCGCTTTGCTCAAATTGACGGCGGGAGCGTCGGCGGCCACGCTAATGGGTCCACTCTTACCAGTTTCTGGACAGATTGCCGCGGGCCTCGCTCTTGGCGGCGCTTCACCGCCCGTGTTCAAGAATCCGCTTTTTGCCGGCGACTTCGCTGATCCAAGTATCCTCCGCGTGGGTGAGGATTTCTACATCACCCACAATTCCTACGCGTATGCGCCCGCACTGGTGATCTGGCACTCGCGCGATCTGGTCAACTGGACGCCCATTGCACATGCGATCAATGACACGAGTGACACGCAAGGAGAAGTCTGGTCGCCCGAACTTGTCGAGCACGACGGACGCTACTTCATCTACTTCCCGATGGGAGGCGTCCATGTCGTCCACGCCGGGCATCCAAGTGGACCTTGGAGCGCACCGATCAAGCTGAACATCAGCGACATTGATCCCGGCCATGTCGTGGGACCCGACGGGAGGCGCTATCTTTACACTGCCGGGGGCCATGCCGTGGAACTGAGCGCCGATGGGTTGTCCACGGTGGGCACGCGCCAAAAAGTCTATGACGGCTGGGCATTTCCCAAGGATTGGCAAACCGAGGGCACTTGGCTGGAAAGCCCCAAACTGACGAAACGCGGTGAATACTATTACCTCATTTGCGCGGAGGGCGGCACCGCCGGGCCGCCAACGAGTCATATGGCCGTGGCGGCGCGTTCCAAATCGCCGCTCGGTCCGTGGGAAAACTCGCCGTTCAACCCGTTCATCCATACTTACAGCGCGGCTGAAGAGTGGTGGTCGGTGGGACACGGCACCCTGGTTTCGACGCCGGATGATCGGTGGTACTTCGTTTATCATGGCTACCGGAAAGGTTTCCAATCCCTGGGTCGCCATACTTTGTTGGAGCCGGTGGAGTGGACGAGCGATGGTTGGCCCCGCGCGCCGCTGGGCGCGCGCCGGAGCGAACCGATGGCCGCCCCCATGGGTGTGGCGCAACGACCGATGATCGAATTATCGGATGATTTTAAGGCGCCTGCCCTGAAGGCCACCTGGGGTGCTTGGAAAGAGCCTGACATGCAACGCTTCCGGGTCGGTGACGGCACGCTGACCGTCCAGGCGAAGGGTGGCTCCTACGCGGAGAGCTCACCGCTCACCATCATGGCGCGGGATGAGAGCTATGCGGTGCAAGTCGTGGCCAGAATAGAAGCTCAGAGCCGGGCCGCACTGGGCTTGGAGTACAATCCCAAAGTGGCGATATTTGTCGAACTGGGGAATGGCCAGCTCAACATCTTTGGACCGCAGGAGAAACTCGCGAGCCGCGAGTGGCGGGCAGATAGGGCTTGGCTGAGAATCGTGAACCAGAAAAATCGCGTGGAAATTCTTGCAAGCGAGGATGGTCAGAAATGGCAAAGTCTGCTCGCGGAGTTTGACGCGTCGAGCTTCAACCAGAATGAGCAGCGGGGCGGTTACCAGGCGGCGCGCCCGGCGCTTGCGGCAAGCGGCATTGGCCGCGCCTATTTTACCGACTTTCGGTATCGCGGACCCTAAGTCAGGAGGGCCTGACTGAAATCCTGGTACCGGAGCGTACACGGCAACGGGGTGCCATGCTTACACCTAGAGCGCGTCCCGAATAAATGAGCGGCGAGTTCCGACTATAGCCACGGCGCTCTGTCGCCGTGTCCGGCACGCCAACGACACGCCCTTTCGGTTCTCACCGGAAGGAGTTCCGGCTGTAGGGACGGCGCTCTGTCGCCGTGTCTGGTCCCGTGCGGACACGGCGACA
>CAXUHC010000159.1:0-10533 GCA_964250705.1 uncultured Chthoniobacterales bacterium
CGGGCTGCTGGAAAAGTTCGGCGGACACGAAATGGCGGCGGGCCTTTCGGTCCGGGAAGCGTCGTTCGCGGACTTCCAGCGCGACTTCTGCCGGGTGGCGCGCGAGGGTCTCAGCGACGAGCAACTCCTGCCCAGCCTGCGCCTCGACGCGGAGGTCAGCCTATCCGAACTCGACGCCGATTTCCTCGCCTGCCACGAGTCGCTCCAGCCCTTCGGGATGGGGAACGCACAGCCGGTCTTCCTGGCGCGAGGGGTGGTCCCCGCCGCCGAGCCCAAGGTGCTCAAGGAAAAACACTTTTCGTTTTCCCTGCGGCATCGCTCCAGCGGGCGCGATGCCCGCTACGCTCCCTCGACCCGCGCCATCTTCTTTGGCGGCACGCAGGAGCCGTTGCCCGCGCCACCGTGGGACGTGGCGTTCCAGATCGAAGCCAACGAGTATCGGGGGGTGACGGAACTACAGGTTCAGGTGCAAGCCTTGCGCACCGCGCAGGCACCCGAAGCCGGCTCGAAAAGTTGATTGCAAATTGCGCGAAGGGCTTTACTTTGCCCGTTCTCAAATATTCTCTATGGCAAAGACTTCCTGGATTGAACGAAACGACCGCAAACGCGCGACCGTAGCCAAATACGCTGCCTTGCGCGCCGAGTTGAAGGCGAAGAAAGACTACCACGGCCTCAGTCAGTTGCCGCGCGACGCCAGCCCGACGCGGGTCGTCAACCGCTGCCTGATGAGCGGCCGCCGCCGCGCCTTCCTGCGCCGCTTCAAGCTCTCGCGTATCGCTTTCCGCGAATTGGCCTCCAACGGAATGATCCCTGGAGTCACCAAGTCGAGCTGGTAAAACGCCAGGTTTCGCGCTTTTCACTGCCATGCCGATCTACGAGTACGAGGTCGAGGGCGGCGATTGCAACATCTGCGGCGGACGCTTCGAATTGCGCCGCCCGGTGGACCGCGCGGAGTTGGCCGACTGCCCGCTCTGCCGCAAACCGGTGCGCAAGGTCATTTCCCAGACGAACACCCCCAAAGTACTCAAGCCGGTTTCGATCATCGACGCCAAGAAAGCGGGCTTTACCGTTCTCGAACGGCGTGACAAAGGCGTTTACGAAAAACAATAGAAAGCCATTCCAGCCGCCCCGAATGGGACCGGGGCTACCAGGCGGCGATGGCTTTCTTCTGATCTTAGACCGTCTCTGTGAGGAGCGGCCCGACCGGTCGCAGGCGTTGCCTGCCCGGTCTGCATGAACATCTTCCTAGTCATTCATTTTCTGAGTCCGGCGTTGTCCGACGCCTGGACGCGTGTGCCCCTCGCCGTGGCTGAGGAGCCGATCATGGACCACTGGGACCCGCCGGGTGTGCTGTTTGCGCGGCTGCTGGCAATTGTCGGCCTCGTCTTGTTGAATGGATTTTTCGTCGCCAGCGAGTTTGCTCTGATCAAGGTGCGAGGGTCGCAGCTCGAAACCCTGATCGAGGAAGGCGACAAACGCGCGGGCCATGTCCGCGGGGTGCTGGACCGCCTGGATGCCTACCTTTCGGCGACGCAACTCGGGGTGACGCTTGCGAGCCTTGCGTTGGGCTGGGTCGGCGAGCCTTTCCTGACCCGGATGATCGAGCCTGTGTTCGGCCTGTTGAACATCCGTTCCCACTTCGTGGTTTCCACGGTGTCGGTGGCTTGCGGGTTCATCGCCATCACCGCGCTCCACATCATTTTCGGCGAACTCGCGCCGAAGTACGTGGCCATCGGCAACCCGGTGCCGGTCGCCATGAGGCTCGTGCAGCCCTTGCGGTGGTTTTACATCGTGTTCAAACCGGCCATCTGGTGCTTGAACCGGTCGTCCAACTTCATGCTCAAAAAGCTGTTTCACATTGAGCCGGGTGCGTCTGAGGAAGTCGCGCACAGCGAGGAAGAATTGCGCGTGATCCTGAGCGACAGCGAGAGATCCCGCGAGGTCACGCCACTGGGCAAAGAGTTGCTCATCAACGCGCTCGACCTGCGCCGCCGGGTGGTGAGGGACATCATGACCCCGCGCGGCGACGTGGTCTATCTCGACATGGACGAGAGCTTCGAGGAAAATCTCGTCAAGGCGCAGAAGTCGCGGCACACGCGCTTTCCCTTGTGCAAGGTGTACCTGGATAATCCCGTGGGCCTGCTGCACATCAAGGATCTGCTGGGACTGGTCCGGGAGGAACGTCCTGACCTGATGAGTGTCAAACGCGACTTGCTGGTGGTGCCCGAAATGATGCCGCTGGAACGCTTGCTCACGACGTTTCTCAGCAAACACGCGCACCTGGGCATGGTCGTGGACGAATTCGGCGGCTCCATGGGGATCGTGACGCTGGACAACGTGCTGGCCGAGATCGTCGGCGACATCCACGATGAATTCGACGCCGAGCAGTCGGAGTTCAAGCAGCTCAATCCCGACGAGTTCGAGGTTGAGGGCGGGCTGGGGCTTTATGAGCTTAACGACCTGACCGACCTGGAGTTATCCAACGCCGAGGTAAGCACCGTGGGTGGCTACGTGACCCATCTGCTCGGGCATTTACCACACCAGGGCGAGCAAACGCGGGTGGGGGATTACCTGGCGACGGTGACCCAGACCGACGGCAGACGCGTGAGCCAAGTCCACTTCAAGAAGCTGCCGCCGAACGACGAGACGACGGCAAAAACAGGCGTGGAAACGGCTGGTCACGTCGAGGTAAACTGAGCGTTTGCGGCGCGGTTTCCCGGGTTGGCAACGAAGCTGCTTTGGCAGGACGGATGCCCGTTACCGGCGATATCACCGACCTGCCGCTGCCCGATCTGCTGGACATGATGCGGCATCGCTCCGGCAGGCTTTCGCTCCTGCAAACCCAGCAAGTCAGCGAAATGCAGATGCATTTTACGAAGGGATACCTGTGCGGTTTCATGGCGGACAAGCACATCATCAAATCCGAAAGCCAGGTGGTCGATAAGCTCGTCAGCGTGACGGCAAATCCTCTGGGACATTTCCGGTTCGTGCCCGCGCACGCCAGTTCGCTCATGAACAGCGTGCGCATCCAAGTGGACCGGTTGGCGTTGATCATCGTTAGCCAGGTGGACGAGATCAGCGTCAATCGACAGGATTTGCCCGCGCCGCACCGGATTTTCCGGCTCCAGCCGTTGGAAACGCCGGTGGAGTTCGAGGAGCAAAATCTGGCCGAGTTTTATCACGGTGCGGTCAATCTGCTCAAATGCGGAATCAGCGCGGAGAAGCTGGCGAGCATCGAGCGAATCAGCACCGATCAGGTGCAGCTTTATCTCTACAAACTGAGCATTCTCGGGCTGGTGGGACCCGCCCGGCGCGACAATCTCTGGGCGCAGCTCGACACCGTGCTCCAATCAAAAAGCACGCCGCTCAAGCTGTCCGAAGAGCAGCGTCGGGCGGGAGGTCAGGTAGAGGAACCGTTGAAGAAAGCCTGGGTGCCAAACCGCCCGGTGGCGGGGAGCGACGCGACGGGTCAGCAGCGCGTGGTGGCGAATCTTCTCCAGCGGACGGATGACGAGCCGGCCGCCAAGCCCGAGCGCCGATGACCGCAGCGCGCCGCCAGGGGTGGCCACGTCCCATGCGTCAGGACCCGGCAGGCGGGGAAGGCGCGGGCCGTCGGCTGCGGTAGGCCTCGCACGCTGCCGCGAAAACCTGATCGACCGTGATCTGCTGCATGCAGATGTTGTTGCGGCAGGGAGATTGCCGGTTGTTGTGGGCGTTGACGCACGGACTGCACGCCACGCCGCTCCACAGGGGGACGTTGCGCGGCGTGAGCGCGGCGAAAAGACGCGGGGTTTCGGGACCGAAAAGCGTGACGACGTTGATCGGCGTCAACGAGGCGAAGTGCGCCGGACCGCTGTCGTTGGTGACGAGGAGTTCCGCCAGCGTGTAGAGGATCAGCAGTTGCCGCAGGGTCGTCTTGCCCGCGAGCGAGAAACAGCGGTCCGACCCGATGAGGGTGACGAGTTCATCGGCGGCGGCGGATTCGATGGGAGCGCCGGTCATGACAACGCGCGCTTCCGGCAGAGCGTCGAGCAACCGGCGGGCAAGCTCGACGTAACGTTCCGGCGCCCAGCGTCGCAACGGCAGCAGGTCGCTCGCGTTGGCGTTCAGCAGGATGAGCGGCGCTCCTCCGGCGAGGGGCCGCAGGATGGCCCGCACGGTTGCAATTTCCTCCGGGCGGGGCCGGAACTCGGCGGACGACATGTCGCCCACGTCGCGCGGGTGCAGACCGAACGTCGGCAACTGCGCGGGGTCGGCTCGCAACGCTTCCACCATGAGGGCAAAGATCGTGCTCGTATGATGGTAGGGATTGTAGAGCAGGCGGTGGGTCATCAGGTCGCCCCGATAGGGGCCCTCGCCGAAGAACGTGTGGAACCCCACCCGGCGGCGTGCGCCGGTCACAAAGCAGAAGGCGGCGGACATCCGCGCAAAGAACTCCATGTCCACGGCGGCTTCGAACGCCGTGCGCCGGATGCGCCGCAGGGTATGCCAGGTGCTGACGACCAGTGAGCCGATGCTGCCGGCATTGATCGTGAAGACGTTCTCCGTCGGGATCAGGTCGAGCAGGTCGAGAATGAAACGGTTTTCCGCGAACACGACAAAAAACACGTTCTCGCGTCCTACCAGCTCGACCGCGCGGCGGATCGCGGCCTGCGCCAGGACGGTGGAACCCTGCTCGGCCAGCTTGATGAAGAGAATCTTTCCGGCGGGCATCCCACCAGCGGGGACCGGGCGGCCAAAGAGTTTCCGCGCCCGGGTGAACAACCAGCAAACCGGCATGCCGAGCCAGCGGTCGATGCGTTGGAGACTGGTGGTCGGCAGGGTGCCGGTCGGCGTCATGGATACAGAAGGGGACGCGGCACGACGCGAAGGCGGTTCAGAGCATGCGCTCGACAAATCGCGCGGGATCAAACACCTCGAAATCGTTGATCGTTTCACCCGTGCCGATGAAACGCGTGGGGATGCCGAGTTCGTTCTGGATGGCGACGAGGACGCCGCCCTTGCCGCTGCCGTCGAGCTTGGTCACGATCACGCCCGTCAAACCGACGGCGGCGTGAAACTCCCTGGCCTGGAGCACCGCGTTGGAGCCGGTGGTGGCATCGACGACGAGCAGACGTTCGTGCGGCGCGGCGGGGTCGTGGCGGGCGAGGATGCGTTTGATCTTGCCCAGTTCGCCCATCAGGTTGGCGCGGTTGTGGAGCCGCCCGGCGGTGTCGCACACGAGGAACTCCACGTCCTTTTTGACGGCGGCGGTATAGGCGTCGTAGCAAAGGGCGGCGGGGTCGCCATTGTACTGGCCGCGGATCATCTCCACGTCCAGCCGCTCGCTCCAGATGGCCAGTTGCTCGATGGCCGCCGCGCGGAACGTGTCCGCCGCCGCGAGCATGACCGTGTGACGGGTGGCCTTGAAATAATGGGCGAGCTTGGCGGTGGAAGTCGTCTTGCCGGTGCCGTTGACGCCCACGACGAGGATCGCCTTCGGTTTGTCGGCCAGTGGGCGGATGGGAAGCGACGCCTTGGGCAGCAGGTTGACAATCGCCGAGCGGGTGACCTCGATCACGTCCTCGGCGGTCACGGTTGCGCCGCGCGTCTGGAGTTCCGCGACGATGCGTTGGGTCAGCGGAACGCCGAGATCGGCCCGGATGAGCGATTCTTCGAGTTCATCCCAATCCACCGGGCGACCGGCGAATTTCTGGATGATGGATTTGAAGAAGCCGATGGCCACGGTTGGGAATCGTTTGCGGTGGAAACGCGAACACTAAGAAAATCGAGCCGGGGGAGTCAATAGCCGCACGCCGCCAAGGCGGCACGGGGATCAGTCGCGTCGTTCGTCTGCAGCCGCGCCGGCGTCGACGGCATCAGCGGTGCGAAGGGGGCGTTTGAGGTCCAGTTTCACGCGGTCAAGGATGCCGTTGACGAAACGGCTGCTTTCCTCGGTGCCGAACCGCTTGGCGATTTCGATGGCCTCGTTGATGGACACCACCGGCGGGATGTCGGGACGGTGCAGCATCTCGTAGATCGCCAGCCGGAGAATGTTGCGGTCGACAACGGCCAACCGGCCGATTTCGTAATTCTCGGCGTAGCGGGTAATGCGCTCGTCCGTTTCGACGCGGTGGCGGAGGACGCCTTCCACCAGGGGCAGGGCGAAATCCCGGATCGGCTTGCTGGCCGGACGCAGGTCCCAGAACTCGGCGGCTGCGGAGATGTCGGCACCGTGATTGAGATCACAGAAGACGAGGAATTGCACGGCCGCTTCGCGGCCTTCACGACGTTTGCCCATGAGAACGAACCGGGGGGAGGCTTACTCGCGCTCGCGCAACTGGGTGACCAGAGCGGCGATGTTGATGGCCGCATGCGCGGCTTCGGTCCCGCGATTGTAAGGGTCTTCCAGACAGCGGATCTTTGCCTGGGCCTCGTCCTTGCAGGACAATACCTCGTGAATCACCGGGATGCGCGTGGCCAGCATGATTTGCAGCAACGCGTGCGTCACGCTGTTGGCCAGCAGGTCGGCGTGACTCGTGTCACCCTGAATGATGACGCCCAGCGCGATGATCGCGTCGATCTCGTTGTCCGGCTTCCCGGCGAGCTCCTGGACGACCAGCGGAATCTCAAACGCCCCCGGCACCTGATGCAGGATGAGCCGGGCGTTGGGAACCTGCCGCATGAGTTCGGTGGCAGCATGGTCAACCAACCCCTGCACGAGTTTCGGGTTATACTGGCTGGCGACCAGCGCAAAGGTGCGTCGGGCACCCCCGAGCACGCGCGGACCGCCAACTTTAAGCTTGAGCATCGGCGCTATTCTTCACTCTCCGGTTCGCTGCCGCAAGGCACTCTCGCCAAAAAATGCCGGGATTCGGCGGGCGGCGAGGCAAATTCCTCACAAGAGATGCCCCATCTTGAATTTCTTCGTGTGCAAATACTTCTCATTGTATGGATTGGACGGGGAAACAATCGGCACCTGTTCAACCATTTCCAGGCCATAACCCTCCAGGCCGACAACCTTGCGCGGGTTGTTGGTCAGGAAGCGAAACTTGCCGACGCCGACATCGAGCAAAATCTGCGCGCCCAGGCCGTAGTCGCGCAAGTCTGGGGCAAACCCGAGCCGTTCGTTTGCCTCGACGGTGTCCATCCCCTGTTCCTGTAACTTGTAGGCGTGGATCTTCGCGGCCAGACCGATCCCGCGGCCTTCCTGCCGCAGGTAGACGAGCACGCCCGCGCCCGCTTGCTCGATCTGGCTCAAGGCTGCCTGGAGCTGGCTGCCGCAGTCGCAACGCCGGGAGCCGAACACGTCGCCGGTCAGGCATTCGCTGTGGACGCGCACCGGCACGGGGGTGTCTTTCCGGATGTCGCCTTTGACGAGGGCGAGATGATGTTTTTCGTCGAGTTTGTTCCGGTACAGATAGAGTTGGAAATCGCCGTAATCGGTCGGCAGGTGGATGATCTCAACGCGTTCGACCAGCTTTTCGCGTGTGCGGCGATAGGCAATGAGATCCTGGATCGTGCAGAATTTGAGGCCGTGCCGTTCCTTGAAGAGCGCGAGTTCCGGGACGCGGGCCATCGTGCCGTCGTCGTTGACGATTTCCGCCAGCACTCCCGCCGGACGCAAACCCGCGAGCCGGGCGAGGTCGACGGCGGCCTCGGTATGCCCGGCGCGGCGCAGGACCCCGCCCGCACGGTAGCGCAAGGGGAAAACGTGGCCGGGCCGCACGAGGTCGCGCGCGGCGGCGGAGATGCCGGTACTGACGCCCTCGGCGGCGTCAACGCTGATCGTGTAGGCGGTGCGCATCCGTTCGGCGTTCGCCTCGACCGGGGTCATCAGCGGCAGTTCCAAACGGTCGAGTTCCGGGCCTTCCATCGGCACGCAAATGACGCCGCTGGTGTGCTTGACCATGAACGCGACGGTTTCGGCGGTCGCTTTTTCCGCCGCGAGAATCAGGTCTCCCTCGTTTTCGCGGTCGGCGTCGTCGGTGACGATCACGGGCCGGCCCGCGCGGATGTCTTCGAGCACGGCCTCGATGGAATCGAACGGTTGGGAGGCGTCTGTCATGGGCAAGGGCGTGTAAAGTCGCGCATCGGCGACGTTTTGCCAACTCGCGCTCCCGAAGGCGGTGAATCAGTCGCGCCCCTTGCGGCCATCCGTGAGCACCGCGCCGGGGTGGTACACGTCGCCCCCGTCGGCCTGGAAGGTGATCGCGGCGCGGACGGGAACGTTCGTCACGTCGGTCACATCCCAGTTGAGGAAAGTCAGGTCTCCGCCGGGCGAGCCGTGGTACTCGACGCCGACCAGCAGGCAGCAGCCCCCCGCGATGATCTGGCGGATGGCCTGTCCCTGGAGCACGCGGAGGGCCTCGCCGATGTAGTCCGCGCGCGTGGCATCCTCCCGTTTGCCCTCGGGATACAACGCGACGGCGAGATAGTAGCTCTTGCCGCTTTTCGCATCCACCAGATGCACCGACGGGTAGCCGCGTCCGGGGGCAAGCGCGTTGGCGCCGTCCTGCGGCGTAAATCCCGGCGTGCCGTGGACGACGGCACGGATTTCGTCCTCGAAGCACCTGGCGACCTCGTCGAGCTTTGCCGCGCGCGCCGGGCTGTCGGGACGGTTCAGGCGCGGCAGCACGCGGTCCATCACGCCGCCCAGCCGGGTCAGGCAGGAGGCGTCGGCCGGGTTGGCGGGATCGAAGGGCAGGATCGATTGATGGGTCAGGGTGCGGAGGACTTCGCCCAGCGGCAGGGTGATGGCTTCTTTGCCGCCATCCTGTTGCAAAAGCCAGGAGGCCAGCGGGTTCGGGGTAGCCGATGGCTCCGCCGCCGGGGCCGGGGCGGGTGTCGATTCCGGGGTGGGTTTCTTCGCGGGTGGCTTGCCGGACAGCGAAACTGCCCAGAAACAGCAGAGAAGCGCGCAGGGTAATAGATGGGGAAGGGGAAGGAACGATTTCATGGGGGAGAAGGCATCTGGTAGAGGACGAAATCACCGATTCGCACGGTCTGCGAACCGTTGGGTCCGGGTTGGCCGGGCCGGAGGATGATTCTCAAAAAGGGCGATTCACCTTGTCGCAAAAAGTGGACCAGCCACCAGGTGCCGCCAGCCTTGGAGGCGAGGGGAGAAGCCCCTGGTGGCAGGGTGGGCCAGAGCTGGGGATCGATGAAACGGTCAGGCGCGAGACCGGCGTCGGAATCCCGCTCGCGGCGGTGTGACTTCCGGATTTGCTTGGCCTTCATGGCCGCCGTCAGATTCGGTCGCGGAACATCGGCGATGCGTCCCACGTAGTGGATCACGTCTGTGCCAAGGTAAAACTCCATCCCCGCCCAGTACCGGTCGGAATCGACGCGGGTGGCGCCCTGCGCCCGGAGGAAACGGCAAACCTCGCGCGTGGTCGAGTTTGCGCCCGACCGGGATTCCAGGCGGGGGATGGCCACGAGCACGCCGACAAACATCACGACGGCGAAACTCGCCGCCGTGAGCAGATAAATCTTTGGACGAACGGCAGCGACGGGAGCGATCAGCCGCGCAAGGCCCAGGGCCAGCCACGGAACCAGGATTACGGGGTAGCTCGGCAATTTGGACGACGCGAGGGAGAAAATGAGCAATCCCACCACCACGATCCAGCCCTCGACGCCGAGCCGTTGCCGCCAGGCTCGCCACCGGTCCGCGACCCGGCCAACGAACAGCCGCGCGCGGTCGCGCCAGATCAGCCAGGCGCCGTACGGCCACCAAGGCAACCAGCAAAAGAAACAGACCGGGAGGTAGAAAAGTTTGGAACCGTGGCGGCCATCGACCCGGCCCGCCAGGCGGCCCGCGAGTTCCCGCCCGAAGAAAAACGTTTTCAATTCGGGGTAGCGGTGCAGCATCAACACGAACCAGGGTGAGCCGAGCACGATGATCGCGGGCAACAGCACGGCCAAACGCAACGCCCGTTTGCCGGAAAGGTCGCCGGTCAACCAGACCCCTGCCGCCAGGCCTGCCAGCGGGATGAGGGCGGGTGTCGCCTTGGTCCACCACGCCAGGGTCCAGAACAGCAGGGACAAACTCCAGTATCCCCATGCACCGTGGCGGTGGCGGCACTCCGCCCAGGCCCCGACGGCGAGGCTGCACCAACCGGCGAGCAGGATGTCGGGCGACAAGAGACGCGCCATCGCCCAGAACTGCAACGACGTGCCCGCGATGAGCACCGCCCACCACGCCACCCGCGCGCCGCGCAAACGCACGGCGGTCCAGCCGAGTCCGGCCAACGTGCACCATGCGCCGAGGAGCGCGGGCAGGCGCGCGGCCCACTCGTTGAGGCCGAACGCCCGGAAGCTCAGCGCCACCGCCCAATAGACCAGCGGCGGTTTGTCGTAATGGCCGTAGCCGGACTGGCGCGGCTCCCACCAGTCACCGCCCGGCGCGGCCATCGCCATGCCGATGTTGGCGTAGCGGCCTTCGTCCGGCTCGTTGAGACCGCGCGAACCTAGGCCGAAACAAAGCAGAACCGCCAGAAATGCCGCCAGCAGCCACCAATCACGGGATCGGGGAAAAGACGGAAAAGAGGTATC
>CAXUHC010000160.1:0-3175 GCA_964250705.1 uncultured Chthoniobacterales bacterium
GCCGGGCATTGGCCGCGCGCAAAACCCCAGCGGCGCACCCGGCGCCGCTACCGGGGGCTCGTCCAACAATTCGGCCGGGGCCGCGACGACGCCGGGCACCATGCCCCAAGCCGCCCCTGGCACCAGCGGCCCTGCCATCACGCCCGGCACGCAGGGGGAAAGCCCGGCCGCCGCTGCGCCATCGAACCAGAATGCCGGCCCGGGGCAGTCCAACGCCGCCGGCAGTTCCACCGGGGTCGGGGCAGGGGTCGGGTCCATCTTATTAGAATAAGAACATCGCTGCTCCGACGCCCCGCCGCCGGACAAAAATCCTCGGATGGGAAGATTTCTCGACCGCGCTGGCAGTTGCCTTACAGTGGGTAGGCAAGATGGAAAGTATGACGGAGACGACGGATTACCAGGTCAAACTCGACGTGTTCGAGGGTCCGCTCGACCTGCTGCTCTACCTCGTGCGCAAGGAGGAAGTCGAACTCTACGACCTGTCGCTGGAACGCCTCAGCCAGCAATACCTCGATTACCTCGCCGCCGTGCTGCAGCCGGACCTCGACCGGGCAGGGGATTTCATCGCGATGGCCGCGCACCTCATCTATCTCAAGAGCCGCCGCCTGCTGCCGCCCGACCAGCAGCCCGGCGTGGAGGACTCGACCGAGGAGGTCGATCCACGGTGGGAATTGATCCGCCAGTTGATCGAGTACAAAAAGTTCAAGGACGTGGCGGGCCACCTGCAAACAGTCGAGACTGCGCGCCTGGACCGGTTCACCCGTGCGCCCGGCCCGCCGCCGGAGATCGACCGCGACGAGGAGATGCCGTCCAGCGCGCTGGCGCTGGGCGACGTCGGCGTCTTCGATCTGTTGCGGGCGTTCCAGAAAACTCTCCGGCGTTTCGAGGAAAACACCGCCGAGACGCGCACGGTCATTTTCGAGGAAAACTTCACCGTCGCCGACAAGATCGAAACCTTGCGCGGCCTGATGAGGCAGTCGCGCGGGCAGGGGCTGACGTTCACCGAACTGTTCGCGCGCAGTACGTCGCGGGTGGAAATGGTCGTGACGTTTCTGGCCCTGCTGGAGCTGGTGCGGCTCAAGCAGTTGCGCGTCGAGCAATCGGCCGCTTTCGAGGAAGTGGTGATCTTTCAAAAGGAGAGTGTCCCTCCGATCCCCGAACCCGCCGCGCCGTAAATCCTTGCCTTGCGGGCGCGAAACCCTGTTTTATGGTTGGCCTCCCGCCGGGTGAAACTGTTTAACTCCCGCACTTTTCACGCGAAGATGTCTTTCCCGATGATCCGATGACGTTGCCGCAGGTGCTCGAAGCCCTGGTCTTTGCCTCGCCCAAGCCTTTGACGGTGGCGGAGATGCGCGCCGCGCTCAAGGCCGCGGCGGAATTTACCGAGGAACCGCTCGCCGCCGCGTTAGCGCGCTGCCGCGACCAAGACATCCTGGATGCCCTCGCCACGCTGGCCGCCCGTTACCGGCAAGGCGGACACAGCTTCGAGCTGACCGAGACCGCCGCCGGCTGGGGCCTGAACACCACCGCGGCGACCGCCCCCTGGGTGCGCCAGCTTTTCCCGGACAACCGCCCCGCCCGCCTCAGCGCCCCCGCGCTGGAAACCCTCGCCATCATCGCCTACCGCCAGCCGCTGCCGCGCTCGGAAGTCGAGGCCGTGCGCGGGGTCGATGCCGGGGGCGTCGTGCAAACCCTCCTCGACCGGGGGCTGGTCCGCATCGCGGGCCGGGCCGACCTACCGGGCCGTCCGCTGCTCTATGCGACGACGGCGCTTTTCCTCGAACACTTCGGGCTGAAGGACGTGAAGGAACTGCCCGCGTTCGACGAACTGCGCGCCACCCTCCTCGCCAAGGAGGAACCCGTCCCCGCCGCTCCAGCCGGGGAGTCGGGTACCCCACCCGCGTTGCCCCCGGCGAGGTGAACGTTGCGCGCTTCGGTGCTCGCCTAGCCGTGGCAGCCCGTGCTAAACTGCGTCATTTTCCGCCCCAGAACGATGGAACTCTCCGACCTGCGCCTGAAGATCGACCAGCTCGACACCGCCCTGATCCGCCTGCTCAACGAGCGGGCCGACCTCGTGCACGGCGTCGGCGAGGTCAAGCGCGCGACGGGCCAGGAAATCTACGCCCCCGAGCGCGAGGAACACGTCCTGAGCGCGCTCGTCGCCAAGAGCGCGGCCCAGGGCGGCAGGCTCCCGGCGGAAAGCATCCGCGCCATCTACCGCGAGATCATGTCGGCGGCGCTCGCGTTGGAAAAAGACCTCTCCATCGCGTTTTTCGGCCCGGAGGCGACGTGGACCCACCAGGCCGCGCGCGGCAAATTCGGCGCGAGCGTGCGCTACCTCTCGCAGGGGAGCATCAGTGACGTGTTCGACGCCGTGGCGCGGGGGCGGGCCGACTACGGCGTCGTGCCCATCGAGAATTCCACCGAGGGCGCGGTCAACCACACGCTCGACGAATTCATCGAGAGCGACATGCGCATCTGCGCGCAGCTCGCGCTCAAGATCGAGCATCACTTCATGGCCCGGGCGCCGCGCGAGGCGGTCAAACGGGTGTTCAGCCATCCGCAGGTGTTCGGCCAGTGCCGCCAGTGGCTGCGGATCAACCTGCCGTCGGTCGATCTGATCGAGGTCGCCAGCACGTCCCGCGCGGGGGAGATGGCCGCCGGGACCGACGACGCCGGGGCCCTGGCCGGGCGGATGGTCGCCGAGCGGCACGGGCTGACCATCCTGGACGCCGGGATTCAGGATCTGGCGAACAACACGACGCGGTTTCTGGTGATCGGCCCGCGCGATTGTCCGCCGACGGGAAGCGACCGCACGTCGCTGATGTTCGGCGTGCCGGACCGGGCGGGAGCGCTCTTCGCCGCGCTGGAGCCGCTGCAAGGGGCGGGGATCAGCATGAGCAAGATCGAGAGCCGCCCGTCGAAACGCCGTCCGTGGGAATACGTGTTTTTCGTCGATGTCGAGGGTCACCGGCAGGACGAGGCGTTGGTCGGCGCGATGCGGGCGCTGGAAACCCGGTGCAGCTTTTTGAAGGTGCTCGGGAGCTATCCGACGATGCCGAGCGCGGCGTGAAGCTTCGGGCCGCTGCCGGTGCGGCTGCGCAGAGCGCGCGCTAAAAATTCCGCTCGATCTCCCACTTTTCCAGCAGTTCAACGGGCACCTCGCTCAGGAAAC
>CAXUHC010000160.1:3185-10475 GCA_964250705.1 uncultured Chthoniobacterales bacterium
AATGGCAACACCACAACAAGGCGAAAAAGCGCCGGGCTTTACAGCGAACGGTTGCTGGGAAACGAGCCTTCGGTCAGGTGGATGACGAAGACCACCTTCCACTCCAGCCCCTTCGCCTGATGGATGCTGGAGAGCGTGACGCGTTCGGTGTCGCGTTCCTGCTCGCCGGTGTTGAGCGCGGCTTCCGTTTCCAGCGAGGAGACAAGGGCGAGTTGCGAGAGGAACTCCGCCGGGTCGGCGTACTGGCGGGCGTAGTTCGCCAGGACGTTGAGTTCCTCCCGGCGCACTTCGTAGTTGGGGAACTTGGCCTTCGCGTAGTCGTCGTAAACCGCCTCGACCACGCTTTCGATGGCGCTGGACGGCGCGATGAGTTTCCCGCCCGGCGCGATCTCCTCCAGCGTGTGGACGAATTGTTTCCACATCTTCTCACTTTTCGCCCCGACCTTCGCCCCGAGGAACGCGTCGGCGAACGAATCGACGGCCTCGCTCTCGGCCAAGTGCTTCTCGAAATGCGCCCACACCTTGTCCGCCGCCACGCCGCCGACGCCCGGCAACAGGCGCACGATCCGCTTGAAGGCGACCTCGTCGTGGTGGTTGGCAGCGAACTTCAGGAACGACGCCACGTCCTTGATGTGCGCCTGCTCGAAGAAGCGCAGGCCGCTCGTGATGGCAAAGGGGACGCCGTGGCGGGTGAGTTCAATCTGGAGTTCCAGCGCGTGGAAGTGCGCGCGGTAGAGCACGGCGATCTCGTTGAGTTCGATCCCTTCATCGCGCAGTTCGAGGATGCGCTGGGTGACGAACTGCGCCTGCATGTTGCTGTCGTTGAGTTCGAGCAGCGCGGGCTTGACCTGGCGGGTCTCGCGGTGCGCCGTCAGTTCCTTGGGAAACTGCTCCTCGTTGGCCTCGATGGCGGCGTTGGCGACGAGGAGGATTTCCGGCACGCTGCGATAATTGGTCTCGATCTTGAACGTGCGCGCCGCCGGGTAGCGGCGGTTGAACTGGAGGATATTTTTGAAATCCGCCCCGCGCCAGGAGTAGATCGACTGCGCGTCGTCGCCGACGACCATGATGTTCTGATGCTGCGCGGCGAGCACGTCCACGAACTCGGCCTGGATGTGGTTGGTGTCCTGGTACTCGTCGACCAACACGAACTGGAACTGCTTCTGGTAGATGCCGGCGATTTCCTCGTGCTCGGTCAGCAGCTTGAGCGACTTAGTGAGCAGGTCGTCGAAATCCATCGTGTTGGTGGATTTCTTCTTGCGTTCGTACATGTCGTGGACGGTCTTGAGTTGATCGACCTGGTCCAGGAAGTACGGGTACTTGGTATCGACGACGTGCCCGATGCTGCGGTTCGTATTGACCGCCATGCTGAAAACGTCGGTGACAACCTCGGCCTTGGGGAAACGTTTCTCCTTGGGGTCGATCCCGGCAGCGGCGATGACCGTCTTCATGAGGTCTTCCTGGTCCTCGCGGTCCATGATGGAAAACCCGCGCCGCCAGCCCAGCGCTTCGCAGTGGCGGCGGAGAATTTTGTTGCCGACCGAATGGAACGTCCCGCCCCAGATGCCGTCGCTCATGTCGGGCAGGAGCAGGGAAACGCGTTCGAGCATCTCGCGGGCGGCCTTGTTGGTGAAAGTGAGCAGGAGGATGTTCGACGGTGCGACGCCGTTTTCCAACAGGTAGGCGACGCGGTAGGTGAGCGTACGCGTCTTGCCGCTGCCCGCCCCGGCGATGACGAGCATCGGCCCGGGCCCGGCGGTGACGGCCTCGCACTGCTGGGCGTTGAGTTCGCCCGGATAGTCGATGCGGCGACCGGCAGGGGTGGGGGCGACCGTGCGGTTGAGGGTGTACGTGCGGGCCATGGGGTCAAAGATGCGCGCGGGAGGGCCGCGCGGCAAGGATCAAGCGGCGGCGTTGCGCACGGTGACTACGAGCGGCGCGAACGGCCCGATGCAGGTTTCGAGCACATCGCCGTCCCGGATCGGGCCGACCCCGGCGGGCGTGCCGGTGAGGATGAGGTCGCCCGGCAGGAGGGTGGTCCCCTGGCTGCAAAACGCGACGATCTCACGGACGTTGAAGATCATCTCGCGGGTGTTGCCGTTTTGCCGCAGTTCACCGTTCTGGCGCAGGGTGATGGGCAGGTCGTCCGGTTCGACGCCGGAATAAACAAACGGGCCGACCGGCGTGAACGTGTCGAAGCCCTTGGCGCGGGCGAACTGCTTTTCAGCGTCCTGGATGTCGCGGTCGCTGATGTCCTGACAAGTGGTGTAGCCGAAGATGTAATCGGCGGCGTCGGCGACGGACACGTTTTTCGCCGGGCGTCCGATGACGATGCCCAGTTCCGCCTCGAAATCGACTTTGTGTTGCGGGAAGGGCAGTTCGATGACCCCCTCGTGAGCGAGCAACGAACTGGGAGCCACGAGCCACGTTAGCGGGCTGGCGGGCGCGTCGGCGCCGCGTTCCTTGGCGTGGGCGTGGTAATTCCGGCCCACGGCGATGATTTTGCTCGGCTGTACGGGGCAGGCAATCCGCAGTTCTGAAAGCGGGTAGACCGGGGGTTCGCCTTTGTCGAAAAGATAGGTGGAGGCTTCGGTGGAATTCCAATAGGCACCGAGCAACGCTTGTACCGTCTGTCCATCGGGCGAAACCTCGCCGTAAAACAGAAATTCGGGGTCGCGGCCCGAATGGGAGAATGCGCCGTAGGTTTTCATGGGGATTGCCGGGATTCTAGCACCGGAACGAGCGGCGTGCGTCTCTACGGTTGCAATCCGGCTTGGGAGCCCGTAAAACACCCGCATGTCGATGCCAAAACTGTTCCCCACCTCTTTCCTGGCCTGCGCGGCGGCGATCCTGAGTCTGCCGTTGACGCCCGCCTTTCGCGCCCGGGCGCAGGACATCCCCGTGGGGGAATACGCGTCGCTGACGGGCCCCGAGGCAACGTTTGGCATCAACTCGGACAACGGCGTGCAGCTCGCCGTCGAGGAGATCAACGGTGCGGGCGGCGTCCTCGGGCGCAAAATCAAGGTCCTCGTGGAAGACGACCAATCGAAGCCGGGCCAGCCCTCGTCGGCGGTGAAGAAACTCATCGCCAACGACAAGGTTGTCGCGGTGATCGGCGAGATTGCCAGTTCACGTTCGTTGGAAGCCGCGCCGATTTGCCAGGATGCCAAGATCCCAATGGTTTCGCCCGGCTCGACGAACCCGGCTGTGACGGAAAAAGGCGATTACATCTTTCGCGTCTGTTTCATCGATCCTTTCCAGGGGACGGTGATGGCGAAGTTCGCCCTCGACACGCTGCACGCTAAAAAGGTCGCCATCCTGTCGGATGTCACCAGCGATTACTCGAAAGGTTTGTCGCAATACTTCACGGAATACTACAAGGCCCACGGCGGCCAGATCGTGATCGAGCGTTCCTACAGCGGCGGCGGCAAGGACAAAGATTTCCGCGCGCAGCTCACCGCCATCAAGTCCACGCAACCGGACGCCATCTTCGTGCCGGGCTATTACACCGAAGCCGGGCTGATCGGCAAGCAGGCGCGCATCCTCGGCCTGAAGGTTCCGCTCCTCGGCGGCGACGGCTGGGACAGCCCGAAGCTGGCCGAAATCGCGGGCAGTTCGCTCGACGGCTGTTACTTCTCCACCCATTTTTCGCCCGCCGACCAGAATCCGAAGGTGCAGGATTTCGTGAAGAAATATACCGCGAAGTTCAAGACTGCGCCCGACGGCATGGCCCCGCTGGGTTACGACGCCATGATGATCCTGGCGGACGCCATCAAGAAGGCGGGCTCGACGGATGGCGACAAGGTCCGCGCCGCGCTGGCCGGGGTGAAAGACTACGACGCCGTGACCGGCAAGATCAGCATCGACGAGAAGCGTAACGCGACCAAATCGGCGGTCGTCCTCCAAGTACAAGGGAAGGACAACAAATTCGTTGCTTCGGTGGCCCCCTGATTGGTAGAAGGCGCGGGGCAGGGCAGTTACAGGGACCCTACCGGACACCATGAGCGGCATCGAATTTCTCCAACAACTCGTCAATGGCCTGTCGCTCGGCGCGTTTTACGCGCTCATCGCCCTGGGCTACACGATGGTTTACGGAGTGTTGCGCTTCATCAATTTCGCCCATGGCGACGTGTTCATGATGGGCGCGTTCGCCGGTTACTGGCTGACCCCGAAGATCATGCCGCACTTCACCGGCGCGGCGGCCCCGCTCGGCGTTTGCGTGGTGTTGCTGGTGACGATGGCTACCTGCGCGTTGCTGGGCATCGTGATCGAAAAACTCGCTTACCGCCCGTTGCGCAGCCGCCCGAAATTGACGGTGCTCATCACCGCCATCGGTGTATCGCTGTTGTTGGAATACGGCGGACAGTATCTGTTCGGCGCCGATCCGAAATCGTTTCCCGAACTCATCACCGACAGCGCGTTGGAACACACCGGCGCGCTGACGATCACGCGCAGTCAGGTCATTGCGATCAGCGTCACCGTGGCGCTCCTCGTCGCGCTCTCCTTCATCGTGAAGCGCACGAAGCTCGGACTGGCGATGCGGGCGCTCTCCAACAATCCGACCGCCGCCGCGTTGATGGGTGTCAACCTCGACACGGTGATCTCGTTTACCTTCGGGTTAGGTTCGGCCCTGGCAGGCGCGGCTGGCATCCTGTGGTCGATCTCGAACCCGTCGATTGATCCGCTGATGGGAATTCTGCCCGGCATCAAAGCGTTCGTCGCGGCGGTGCTCGGGGGCATCGGCAACATTCCCGGCGCGGCCATCGGTGGCTTGGTCATCGGCATCGTCGAGACGTTCGTGGCCGGTTCGTCGTTTTCGTCGTACCGCGACGCCATCGCTTTTGCCGTGCTGATTGTGATTCTCCTTTTCAAACCCGCCGGACTGCTGGGCAAATCGCAGGTCGAAAAGGTCTGACGCACCCCTCGTTGTGAACCGCTACCTGCGATCTAAGAAAGTCTGGCTGCTGGCGGCCGTGGTCGCCAGCCTGGCGGTCTCGCAGTTTTCCGGTTCGATCAACGATTACTACCTGCAAGTCATCAAGTTCGTCGGGATCAATATCATCCTGGCCGTCAGCCTGAACCTCATCAACGGCTACACAGGCCAGTTTTCGCTGGGCCACGCCGGATTCATGGCCATCGGCGCGTACACGTCGGCCTATCTTTCCAAAGCCCACGGCGCATCGCTGCTGCACCTTTTCGGCGGGGGGAATTTTGCGGTCGTGCCACTTTTCATCGTCGTCCTGCTCGTGGGCGGAGCAGCGGCGGCCGTGGCCGGGTTGCTCGTGGGCGTGCCGTCGCTGCGTTTGCGGGGCGATTATCTGGCCATCGTGACGCTGGGCTTCGGCGAGATCATCCGCGTGATCATCCAGAACACCGAGATCGTCGGCGGAGCGAGCGGCTACCCGGGCGTGCCAGGGTATACCACCTTCTTCTGGGCCTATGCGTTGGCGGCGCTCACCGTTTACATCGTAGTCAGCCTGATCGACTCCACGTATGGCCGGGGATTTCTGACCGTGCGCGACGACGAAGTGGCGGCGGAAGCGATGGGCATCAACACGACGAAGTACAAGGTGGTCGCGTTTATCATCGGAGCGTTTTTCGCCGGGGTGGCAGGGGGGCTTTTTGCGCACACGACGACCTACATCAATCCTGCCGGATTCGATTTCCAACGTTCCATCGAGGTTGTCGTGATCGTCATCCTCGGGGGAATGGGCAACACGGCGGGCGTGGTGTTCGCGGCTATCCTGCTGACGGTCCTAGCGGAATATCTGCGTTTTGTCGCCGGTTACACGTTCCTGCCGGACTGGCTGCGCAAGCTCGCGGCCAATCGCACGATCATCTACGCGCTCGTGCTGATTGTGCTCATGCTGACCCGTCCGCAGGGGCTGTTCGGCGGCATCCGCGCGTTCGGTGGGAAACCGACCCGCAAGGCCATCCCCGCTACCTGATCCGAACATGGCCGCCCTGCTCAACGTCAACCATTGCACCGTGCAGTTCGGCGGCCTGAAGGCTGTTTCCGACCTGGACATGCAGATCGGCGACCGCGACCTGATCGGCCTCATCGGTCCCAACGGCGCGGGCAAGACGACGGTCTTCAACATCATCACCGGCGTCTACAAACCGACCGTTGGACAAATCACCTTCGAGGGCAAAGAAATCGGCGGGCTGAAACCCAACCGCATCGCGCGGGCAGGCATCGCGCGCACTTTCCAGAATATCCGGCTTTTTGCCTCGCTGAGCGTTTTCGACAACGTGCGCGCGTCGTTCAATCTGCGGCTCAAGCACGGCTTTTCCCATTCACTTTGGCGCACGCCGGTTTTTTACCGCGAGGAGGCTGAAATCGACCGGCAGGTCATGGAACTCCTCGATATTTTTGACCTCGGCAAACGCCGTGACGAACTCTGCACCAGCCTCGCCTACGGAGACCAGCGTCGGTTGGAAATCGTCCGCGCGCTGGCCACCCGGCCCAAACTGCTGCTGCTCGACGAACCCGCCGCCGGGATGAATCCCACCGAGAAGGAGGAACTCACCCGGCTCATTCGCTTCATCAAGGATAAATTCGAGATCGCGGTGCTGCTCGTCGAACACGACATGAAGGTGGTCATGGGCATTTGCGAGCGTATCTTCGTGCTCGACCACGGGATCAAGATCGCCGAGGGCAACCCCGCCGAGGTCACGCGCAATCCGAAGGTCATCGAAGCTTACCTGGGCGAACAGCCCCCGGAGGAAGGAGACCCCGCCCATGCTTGAACTCGAAAACGTTCAGGTCAGCTACGGTTCCATCGCCGCGCTGCACGGGATTTCGCTCAAAGTGGAGACGGGCAGCATCGTCACGCTCATCGGCGCGAACGGCGCGGGTAAATCGACGACGCTGCGCGCGATTTCGGGTCTGGCGCGGGTGGGCACGGGAGCCATCCGCTACAAGGGCGAGAACATCGCCAATCTGCCGCCGCATCAGATCGTCGCGCGCGGCCTTTCCCACGTGCCCGAAGGCCGGATGATTTTTTCCAATCTGACCGTCCTGGAAAATCTCAAGATGGGTGCCTACCGGCTCAAGAAGAACGTCCGCTGGCAGAAAGACCTCGATTACATTTTCGGCGTCTTTCCCCGCTTGAAGGAGCGCGAGCGGCAGGCGGCGGGCACCCTTTCGGGCGGTGAACAGCAAATGCTCGCGATTGGCCGGGCGCTCACCGGCGCGCCGGAATTTCTGATGCTCGACGAACCGTCCCTCGGCATCGCGCCGCTGCTGGTGAACGTGAACCCCGGCGCGCGCCAATGGTCGCTCAACCT
>CAXUHC010000161.1:0-10465 GCA_964250705.1 uncultured Chthoniobacterales bacterium
CGCCCGGTGCCCCGGCGATCCCGGCGCTGGCTTTCAGCGGCGCGACCGGATGACTTTATGGCGCGTTGCCGCCGACGGAATAAACGGCATGCAGACGCTTGATGATACTTTCCAGCGAAAGCCACCCCAACGCCACGCCACCGACGAGAAAATACAAGACATCTTCGGGCGCGATGATCGACGGCATTCCGAGCGGCGCCGCCTGGATCAAGCGGCTCAATTCTCCGTCGAAGACCAGCCAACAAAGCTTGATTCCGCCCAGAAGTCCACTCCCCGACGCCAGCAACTCGATCCCGTGCCCGAGGACCGGCGGCTTCTTGCGGAAGACCGCGCCTGCGATGTAGGCCGATAGGCAAACACATCCGAAGATGAGGCCCCACAGGAAAAATCCGTCCATCCTCGGTGGAGGTCCTCAGAGACTGGTCGACGAGATAATCGCGTTGATCGTAAATCCCGCCACCGCTCCGACAATCCCTCCCGTCAGCCCCCCAAATCCCGATCCGAGCAACGCGCCACCCGCCGCGCCCGAGATGGAAGACGCCGCTACCCGGTTAACTCGTTCCCAGGTAGCCTCGAACGACATTGGTTTGACGGCCCTCCCAGTGTTCGGCGTGGGTTCCATACGTTGAAAGATCGGCATTTCCCACGCCGTTGTCAACCTTCTAACCGTCACGCGACATCCGCTCCGTTCTGGCGTATCCTTGTCCCGCATGTCCCGCTCCTACGCCCGTTCCCTCGCGCTCTTCGAGCGCGCCGCCCGCGTCGTTCCCGGCGGCATCACCGGCCACGCGCATCCGGCGGCCACGCTGCCGATGGCCTCGCCGTACTACGCCGCGCGCGCCGCCGGCTGCCGCTACTGGGATGCCGACGACAACGAGTTCATTGACTTCCTTTGCGGCTACGGTCCCAACGTCCTGGGCGCGCGCCACCCGGAGGTCGAGGCCGCCGCCGAACGCCAGCGCGCGCAAGGCGATTGCTTTAACCACCCGCCGCCCGTCATGGTTGACCTTGCCGAACGCCTCGTCTCGCTGGTGGATTTCGCGGCCTGGGCCGTGTTCGGCAAGAACGGTTCGGACATGACGACCTGGGCGCTCCAGGTTGCGCGCGAGCACACGGGCCGCAAGAAAATCCTCATGGCCAACGGCGCTTACCACGGCAGCCACGCCTGGTGCACCCCCGGTCACGGTGGGCTGATCGAAGAGGATTACCTGCATATCCACGGTTTCCCGTGGAACGACCTGGAAGCCTTCGAGACGCTGTTGAAGAAACATCGCGGGCAGGTCGCGGGGGTTTTCGTCACGCCCTTCCATCACCCGGCCTTCGCCGATCTGGAACTGCCCGCGCCGGACTTTCTGCAAGGGGTGCAGGCCGCCTGCCGCCGCGAGGGCGTGGTCTTGGTCCTCGATGACGTCCGTTGCGGGTTCCGCCTGCATCTGGGCGGTTCGCACCGGGTGTTCGGCTTCGAACCAGACATCTCGTGTTTTTCCAAGGCTATCGCCAACGGCCACCCCCTTTCCGCCGCCGTGGGCCGCCGCGAACTCGCCAAGGCCGCCGGAAAAGTCTTTCTGACGGGCAGTTTCTGGAATAACGCCGTGCCGATGGCGGCGGCTATGGCGACTCTCGACGTGCTGACACGCGATGACGTTCCTGCGCACCTTGCCCGCATGGGCGCGCGTCTGCGCGCCGGGATGCAGCGGCTCTCGGGCAAGCATGGCGTCCCCATTCGTTACACCGGGATGGACGCCTTGCCGTTCCTGTCGTTCGCCGACGAGCGCAATTTCTACCGGAGCCAGACGTTTTGCCGCGAAGCGGTCCGGCGCGGGGTGTTCTTCCATCCGCATCACAACTGGTTTCTCTGCGCCGCGCATCAGGAGGCCGAGATCGACGAGGCCCTGGCGGCCAGCGATGCGGCGTTCGAGATTGTGAAAGAGGAATTTCCTCCCGCCGCGTCTTGAAGACCTTGGCGTCGGCATTGGTTTGCATCGCATTCCTCGACGCGGACGGCGGTCATTGCGTTCCAACCTTTTGATGTTCCTGCCGTGGCTACGCGGGTGAAACAGTTGCTAGAGCGCATCCCGACTGGGTAAACCTGTGGGCTGTAGTCACGGCGCACTGTCGCCGTGTCCGTACGGAATCAGACGCGGCGACAGTGCGCCGTGACTACAGCCGGAACTTACTGCCTTGCCAGGCACACGCTTTGTTCCACGTGGAACTAAACATCAAGTATCGGCCTGGCAATAAGCCACGCCTTCAGTGGCGTATCGACCGTCCCCAATGGAGCATTGCTTCTACTGCGCCTGACGCGCAGTACGCGGTTCAAGCGGCCTGACGATGCCGACACGCCCCAACCGCACCTGCCACCAGACCAGCCAGACCTAACAAAGCCCAAGTCGAAGGCTCCGGCACCGCTCCACCAATCGGCGGATCCGTGATCGGGCCACCTGTGGGCGTATTAAACAAAGGGGTGGTCGTTCGCAGGTTGCCCCAAATACCACCCGGACCCATCAAACTGAGGCCCTGGTCGACGCGGCCCGCCTGCGTCGAAAGCGCAAAAACCGGGGCGTCTTTCGCATCCTTGGGGTCGAGGTAGATCCGATCCTTTGCGTCCACCATGTCTTGAGTGACAACGCGATCCTTGCCGTCAATCTCCGCCTTCACGGTTTGATCCTTGCTGTCCACCTGCAGAGCCGCCAGGATCACGGCATCGCTGCTATCGAGGGGTGGCGGCACGTCTTCATCTTTTAGCTGTGAGTTCGCGGCGAGCATCAGGTGTGAGCCCGAACTAAAATCCTCGTCGTTGAAGCCCGGTCGATTGTCGAGCACTTCGATTTCACGCCCATCCGCCATGATAAACGTCTGACGGAACTCCCTGGGGTTCCAACCCGCCAGCCGACGCCGACGCAGAATGTCCAAATCAGTTTCAGATTCTGTCAGGTCCAAGACACTGCCGTCCTCGTACGCGACACTTGCGTGACGACCTACTTGGGTCAATCCGCCGACCGGAGTCTTCGGATGCCAGATTCCCGAAACGAGGATCACGTACGCGAACACCCCGCCTGCAGCCATAGCTAAAGAAGAATTTGAATGGGTCGTTGCCATAATATGGAGTGGTTCGCTTCAAAACAAGCAGCTATCGTGCCCTGCGACTCCTCTTTGTGTACGCGCCTTTTCCGCCCACTGAGCCACCAAACGTGAGAATGTCTATCCAAGCACGGGAAGTAAAGCTTTATAACGGTAAGGTACCATTTGGCGGTTGTCTTCTCCGGCTGTAGGGACGGCGCTCCGTCGCCGTGTCTGCCGGAGAGCGGGAATACGCGCAAAACACGGCGACGGAGCGCCGTCCCTACAGCCGGAATGTCAAACTGTACCACGACCCTTATAGCCCACCATTCTTGCGGATCGTCCAAAGCAGCCAACGCCTCGGCAGAAATCGGTAAGCCAGCGATCCGCCGACCCCTTGCCAGAGATTGCCCACCGTCGCCATCGGCCCGCCCGCGCCGTCCACGACGATGCGGCAAATCGCCGTCGCCACCTTCCCGGGCGGGGGGGCGGTCGCCAAACTTGCGTCGCTTTTTTGCAACGAGCGACGCACCGCCCCGGCCAGCGGATCGTCCGAGGCATTTATCCCCTCCCAGAATGCCATAGCCCGGTTGAACCCGGTGTCGATGTCCCCCGGCTGCACGTCCACGAACCGCACCGGGTGTTGGCCCGCCGCGCGCGGCGCGGTCTCCTCCATCTGCAAGGCCGCCGTGAACACGCTCAGCGCCGCCTTGGCCGCGCTGTACGCCGCCCCGAAGGGCAGCGGCAGACGCGCCGCCAGCGACGTGACGTTGACCACCAGTCCGCCGGGCTGCGCCCGCAAGCTCGGCAATGCCAACTGCACAAGGCGGATGGGACCCAACGCGAGGGTCTCGAACTGCGCGCGCAAATCGTCCGGCGGCATCTCCGTGCCCGGCCCGAACCATCCGCCGCCCGCGTTGTTGATGACCACGTCGAACCGCCCGCCCGCCTCGGCCAGCGCCTGCCGGAAGGCGGCTTGCAAGGCCGCATCATCACCGTTGAGGTCCAGCGCGACCGGGTGAAATCCCGGCAGGTCGGCGGGCAGGCGGTCCACCCGGCGCGACGTGCCCCACACCTGGCAACCGGCGGCGACTAACGCCCGGGCGGTGGCAAGCCCGATCCCGGCGCTGGCACCGGTGAGAAAGATGCGTCTGGCCATCGGAGGGACAGGACGAAGGCCGGAGGCCGGAAACGCGATTTGGAAAGTCACCCTTCGGTCTTCATCCTTCATCCTTCATCCTTCATCCTTCATCCTTTCCCGCCTCCCACTTCCGCAGCACGACCGAAACGTTCGTCCCGCCGAACCCGCTCGAATTGTTCATGACGAGGGTCGGCGCGAGATCGACCCGCCGCGTGATCACGGGCACTCCCTCGCACATCGGGTCCAGCTCCGTGATGTGGGCCGAGACCGGCACGAATCCCTCCCGCAGATTCACGCAGCAAAACCCGGCTTCCATCGCCCCGGCCAGCGACAATCCGTGGCCCGTCAGGCTCTTGGTCGAGCTGACCAGCGGCCGCTTGCCCTCCTCGGGGAACGCTCGCTTGATCGCGTTGATCTCCGAAATATCACCAAACGGCGTCGAGGTCGCGTGCGCGTTGATGTATTCGATGTCGGTCGGCGCGACCCCGGCATCCTTCATCGCCAGGGTCATGGTGCGCGCCAGTCCGTCGCCGTCGGGCGAACTCGCCAGGACGTTGTACCCGTCCGACGCCTGCCCCCAGCCGAGGATTTCCGCGTAAATGTTCGCCGCGGCGCGCTCCCGGGCCGCTGCGAGGTCTTCGACCACGAGCACCGCCGCGCCGCCCGTGCCCACGAAGCCGTCGCGCTTCCTGTCGAACGCGCAGGGCGCTTTTTCCGGGTCGGTTTGCAGGCTCAGCGCCCGCACGGCGGCGAACGGCGCGATGTTATACTTGTTGCAATCCTCCGCGCCGACCACGAACACGCGCTTCTGCCGCCCGGTCTTGACGAGGTCGACCGCCATGCCGAGGGCGTGCGCCGACGACGAGCACGCGCTCGAAAATCCGATGGACGGCCCCCTGATCTTGAACGCCGGCACCAAGTTGATATACAGAGAGCCGGGGATGCCGTTGATGATTCCCATCGGCGGCGCTTTCATCACCCCGCGCGTGTTCATGATGTCGTAGTTGGCGTGCGACATGAAGAACGAGCCGCCGTTGGCGGTCATGAGGCCCGTGTCTTCACTGGACACCTCCCCGGGAGTCAGCCCGGCGTCGTCGATGGCCTGGCGCATGGCGAAGTACGCGTAGACCGTGTTGGGGGCCATCGGCCGCACCAATTCACGCGCCATCTTGTAGGTGGACGGAAACGTCCAGTCCTCGAAATCGGTCGTGGGAAACGTGAAGCCCTTCACCGTGCCGAGCAGCGAAACCGGGTGGAGCGGGTCATCGACGAACGGCCGGTAACATTCCACGCCGGTGCGGCCCTGTCGCAGGCTGTCGCCGACCTCGGCGCGGTTGTTGCCGATGCTGGTGATAAAACCCAGTCCGGTGATGACGGCTCGTTTCATAATGTAGGGCGACCGTCCCGGTCACCGCTTTTCGGCGCCGCCCGGGCAGTCTGCGTCCGTCCTTTAGTCCCTGCGAGCCAGGTCCCACCACGCGGCAACCGGGACGGTCGCCCTACAAACGGATGGCAGCTCACGCGCAAGGACATCGGCACGTCCTAAATCCCGAAATTCCGGTCTACCTCATCGTCCGGCGTCTCCTTGGCGGCTCCCTTCGCCAGAGCGAGGCCGCGCGGCGGCTTGGGCGCTTCGGGGTCGGGCTGCGCCAACGCGTCCCTGGTGATCGTCCCCTTGGGCAGGTCGGTGGGCGCGACCGTTTCCGACGGCAGGTCGGCGGCATCGAGGGCGGGCGGATTCGTCGGGTCGGCGTCCTGCTGCTCCTTCTTTTCGAGGTGCTCGACGATGTCCGGTCCGAAGGCCAGTTTGAGGCTTTCGATCTGCGCGAGCCGCTGGCCGTGCAACCGCGCCGTGCCGCGGAACACCGCCAGCGGGGCGCGCAGGTGGGTCATTTCGGCTTCGAGTTCGATGGTGTCGCCCGGCTTGGCGCGGCGATAGAAATGGGCTTCCTCAATCGACGCGAACAGCACCTCGTTGTGCTTGAGGTCCATGTGCAGTTGCTCGGGCGCGCATTCGAGCACCCACAAGCAGGCTGCCTGGCCGATGGCCTCGAACACCAGCGAGGCGGGCATGATCGGATTATCCCGGAAGTGCCCTTCGAGGAATGCCTCCTGGCCCGTGATGATGTAGCGCGAGCGCACGAAGTTGCCGTCGATCTCGGCGTCTTCGAGGAAAAAGAAGGGCGGCTGCTGCGGCAGGCGGACGCCCACCTCGAACTTGGTGTAGCGCCGGACCTTCTTGGCGGCGGCGGCGGCCGGATCGCCCGCCGTGGCGATCTTGTGGGTGATAAACGTCTTCACCTGCCCGAGCGTGGCGATCTCGCGCAGTTCCTCGTTCTCGATGGAGATGCCGATCGTTTCCTCGATGGACAGCACGATTTCCAGCAGGGTGAGCGAGTCGATGCCGAGATCCTCGATGAGCCGGGTATCGTCGGGCGCGTCGGTGAGGCTACGGGTGTTTTCCGCCGGCAGGTGCCGCTCGATGACGCCGTAAACGATGGTCGGCAATTCGGCGGGGTTGCCCGTGGTACGAAAGCGGACCGCGGCCTCGATGGTCTCCACGTTGCAGCGTTTCAGAGCCGTTCTGAGATTGATGATGTCCTGTTCCGTCGGTGGTAACATGCGCCCTTTGGGTGTAAAATATTGCCGCTAATTTCCGGTGTGGGAAGGTGAAAATCTGCGATGGCTAAGCGCCTTTGTTGTCGTATACCTTCGCCATTCTTGCAACCTCTCTGCAATCCTTTTCGCACGCCGCCGGGTAATGCGCCGCTCGTGCTGGTGACCCACGAGTACGCGCCGTTCCGGGGCGGGGTGGCCATTTACGTGCAGGAGATCGCATCGGCGGCGTGGCAAGCAGGGGAAACCGTCGAGGTGTGGACCGTCGATTACCGGCGACGCCTCGACGGCCAACAGACCTTGCAGAGAGACGCCTTGGATTCGTCGCAGACCTTTCCGGTGGTTCGGTTGAGGTCTACCGGCAGGCTCACTCCGGGGGGATTGCTGACGTTCGCCTGGGGGATTTTACGGAGACGGCGGCGTTTGGAGACGAGCCCCGTGGTGTTGATGAGCGTCGGCGCGCAGATGGTGTTTTTCATGCTGGGGGCGCTCGGGATCGCTCCGGCGCGGCGGGTGACGGTGTTTCTCTACGGGTCCGAGCTGTTGCGGTTCGGGCGCAGCCGGGTGTGGCGAGGGTTGGCGCGGCGGTTTTACGCGCGGGCGGCAGGGTTTGCCGTTTTGACCCGGCCCATCGAACGGCTGGCGCGGGAAAGCGGCCTGCTGCCGCCGGGGGCGTCCATCGTGCTGGCCCCGGGCGCGCTGCCCTCGGCGTTCGTGCGGCACGCCGCCGCAACGGCGGCCGCCGGGGGCGATGACGAACGGGTCCGCGTGCTGACCGTGGCCCGGTTGCACCCGCGCAAGGGGCAACGCGAAGTCGCTCGTGCGCTGGCGCTTTTGCCCGCCGCGCAACGCGAACGGTTGGTCTACCAGATGGTCGGGGTGGGGGACGAAGCGTACCGCCGGGAGGTCGAGACGGCGTGCCGGGAGGGCGGCGTGCCCTGCGAGTTCCTGGGCGCGGTGGACGACGAGGCCATCGGGGCGGTGTACCGACGGGCGACCGTTTACGTGCAGGCCAGCGTCACCCTGCCCAACAGCATCGAGGGATTTGGCCTCTCGTTTCTGGAGGCGTCCTTTCACGGCTGCCCCGTGGCGGCCTACCGCTCGGGCGGCGTGACCGAAGCCGTGGCCAACGGCGAAACCGGCCTGCTCGTGCCCGAGGGCGACCGCGCCGCGCTGGCCGACGCGGTGGGCCGGTTGTTGGACGACCCGGCGTTACGCGGGCAGCTGGGGGAGGCGGGCCGGGCGTTCGCGCGCGGGTTCCGTTGGGAGAAATCGGCGCGGGTGTTGTGCGAGGCGGCGAGAGGCGGGCGGGTTTGTTGATTTTCCGGTCACCGCTTACTAACACCACCTCGCCGCGACGAATCTCTCCCAGCACTCTCAAAATCCGCGGCACCAACGGCACCAGATCCTGATAGCGGTTCCTCTTCGCGGCCAGTACGATGACTGCGATTCCCAGCTTGTCGGGATTATGCTGAAAGCTCAGATTGCGATCCGCCGTTACGAACACCTCGAAATCATCTGCCGCCAGCCGAAGCAGGTTGCCGTTTTTGACCCCAGCCCAACCGGCTTGGGGCACAGTCTTGACTTCATGAATTGCCAAGGGCGCTGCCAATCGGCGCGGCAGACATTCATCAAGCAATACCTTCACAAAGACGCCGTCGTTGCCAGGCTTGTCAGACCGATTTCGACCGCATCGGCCACCTGTTCCCTGGTCACGGTCGGAAAATCATCCAGAAAATCGCTGATGGAATCGCCCGCCCCCAGGTAGTCGATAAGAGTTTGCACCGGGACGCGCGTCCCGATAAAAACCGGGGTTCCGCCCATGATCTCCGGCGATGCCTCCACACTTTTCATGATCCGTCATTCTTCCACAGGTCAACGGCGTGGCAATCGCTAATCCGTCGCGGAAAACCAACCAGCTATGATCCCCGCACCCGCAGCCCTCCAACGCCTGCGCGACGGCAATGCCCGCTTCGTGTCCGAAACCTCGCATCGCGGCGTTTTCACCGGCCAGGCCCGCCGCCGCGAACTCGCCTTCGGCCAGGAACCTTTTGCCGTGATCCTGGGTTGCTCGGATTCCCGCGTGCCGGTGGAGATCGTGTTCGATCAGGGGCTTGGCGACCTGTTCGTGATCCGCGTGGCGGGCAACATCGTCGCGCCCTCGCAGATCGGGAGCATCGAGTTCGCGGCGGACCGCTTCGGCACCCGGCTGGTGGTCGTGCTGGGGCATTCCCAGTGCGGGGCGATCCAGGCGACGCTCGAAGCCTTGCGACACCCGGGCTCGGGCGAATCACCCGGACACCTGTACTCCATCGTGGACCGCGTGCGCCCTTCCGTGGAAGGACTGCTGACCACCGGCCTCCAGCACGACCCGGAAACCCTGCTCAAATACGCCGTGCGCGCCAACATCCACGCTTCCGTCAACGGTCTGCGACACGGTTCGCCGCTGATCGAACGGCTCATCCGGGACGATGGCCTGCTCGTGGTTGGCGCGGAGTACGACCTGGAAACCGGCGTCGTGGATTTCTTCGACGGCGTGGCCGAAGGATCGGTGTGATCACCCTCCAAGGGGCGGCAGACTCACCGCGCACGGTATTCTCGTGCGCTCGGGATTTTCTCTTTCGCAAAAGCCGACCGAATCCCGCCGCTTGAGGGCGAGTTTTTGTCGGAAAACGAAACGCTGACCTCCCAGAGAATATCCGCCTGGGCAGCGGGCAAGTGGTGCGTGCGAGGCGGTCGCACCCCAAAGGTTTTGGCTGACCATTTATGCAACCAAGGCAATATTAGACGAACGCCGTTCGCCTTGTTTTGCGATATTCGTTCGTCTAATACTAGTCAGGCGACTACGTTCACCCTCAAATTCAAAACCATGCCCATATTCGTCTGGATAGCTATTGCCATTGCCGTGCTACTCGTTGGCACCGGCACGGGAGCCGGTGTATACGTCGCTCTCGGACACTTTTTCACTGGTCCCATCGGCTACATCGTCACCGTGGTGTTCATCATCGGCGTCGTGGTCGTCCTGACGAAACGCTCAAGCAAATAGAGGTTTTATGAACGCACGTTACGGAAAATTCATCGGCTCTTCTCTGTTGCTTGTCGGATTGTCCCTACTACTTACCGGGTGCCCAGGCGACGACTCGGAGCGAGTTCAGCGGCTGAATGAACTACGCGAGCGGGTGAGTGGGTCCTTCTTTTTAGGATCGCTCTGTTACATCGCAGCCGCTTTTGCAGGTCCATCTGTTGCAGAGGCGTCCAGGAAAGCCATCGCCGATAAGTTCAAGATGTCCATCGAAGATCAGGTTACCTTCGCTAAGAGCGTCTACTGGACCGTTGTTGGTATTGTCGTACTCGTCAGCTTTTTCGACGATCACCTCTCGGATGTTAAGCCTGCGGTCTGGATTCTTCTTGGTGCGAGCGCATATCCATTCTTCGCCCATGTCATTCCGAGTCTGTACACTCAGGACAAGATGCGTCGCAAGGCCGCTTTGGCGCAGATCAAGACATTCTTCATGCTTATCTTTATCTTCGATGTCATCCTCCGCTTCCTCAGCCCAGAGGGATTCGGCAACCTCCAACTCAAATAGCCGTCGCCTAACAACGCGCTCCAGCGAACGGAGGCTGGCGGCGGGTTTTCTCTGTATTCCA